>CP127384.1:2754905-3097386 GCA_030285985.1 Aquidulcibacter paucihalophilus | reverse complement strand
TCGAGCCGCTGGAGACCGGCGCGTTCGAATACGCCGACGCCCTGGGCAAATTCC
The DNA here is from genome assembly GCA_030285985.1 of Aquidulcibacter paucihalophilus. Classification (NCBI taxonomy): domain Bacteria; kingdom Pseudomonadati; phylum Pseudomonadota; class Alphaproteobacteria; order Caulobacterales; family Caulobacteraceae; genus Aquidulcibacter; species Aquidulcibacter paucihalophilus. The sequence goes on along the minus strand of CP127384.1, from coordinate 3,097,332 downwards.
TGCCGGACGCCGACCGTCCCAATGAGGGCGTCTTCGCCCTGCAGGACGACGACGACCAGTGGATGGCGCTGCGCTACGACCTGACCGCGCCGCTGGCCCGGTTCGCGGCGCAAGGCTGGGAGACCCTGCCCAAGCCGTTCCGCCGCTACGCCTTCGGTCCGGTGTGGCGCAATGAAAAGCCCGGCCCTGGCCGGTTCCGCGAATTCGTCCAGTGCGACGCCGATACCGTCGGCTCGGACCGGCCCGAGGCGGACGCCGAGATCATCGCCATGGCCTGCGAAGGCCTGCGCGCGGCTGGACTGGACGCCGGTCAGGCTGTGGTGCGGGTATCCAATCGCAAACTGTTCGACGGCCTGTTCCAGGCGGGCGGGATCGAGGATGCGGGCCAGAAACTGACCGCCCTGCGCGCCATCGACAAATTCGACCGGCTGGGCTGGGAGGGTGTCGCCGCCCTGCTGGGCGAGGGCCGGCTGGATGACTCGGGCGACTACACCAAGGGCGCGCGCCTGCCGTCGGGCGTCATCACCACCATCGAGGGCTTCCTGTCATCGGTAGCGGACGAGGGGCTGACGCGGGCCGGGACGCTGGACGCCGTCGCGCGGGTCGGGGGTCTGGGCGAGATCGGCGAGGCCGCCCTGGCCGAACTGGCCGCCATCGACGCGGCCCTGAACGCCATGAAAGTCAGCCAGGACGCGGTGCGTTTCGATCCGACCATCGTCCGCGGGCTGGAGTATTACACCGGGGCCGTGTTTGAGGCGGAACTGCTGCTGGACACGGTGGACGACAAGGGCCGGGCCGTGCGGTTCGGCTCGATCGGGGGCGGCGGACGCTATGACGACCTGGTGGCGCGGTTCACCGGCGAGCGGCTGCCGGCGACGGGGTTCTCGTTCGGGGTGTCGCGCCTGGCCTCGGCCCTGCGCGCGGCCGGGCGGGGGGATGAGGACGCCGTGCGCGGGCCGGTCGTGGTCATCGTCTTCTCCGACGCCGACATGCAGCACTATCTCGATGCCGTGTCCGAGCTACGCAACGCCGGGATCGCCGCCGAGCTCTATCTGGGTCGCGCGGGCATGAAGGCGCAGATGAAGTACGCCGACCGCCGCGGCGCGCCGGCGGCCGTCATCCTGGGCGGGGACGAGATCGCGGCCGGACAGGTCACGGTCAAGGATCTGGACGCGGGCCGGGCCCTGGCCGCGGGCGTCACCGACAATGAGGCGTGGAAGTCCGAACGGCCGGGCCAGCAGATCGTGCCGCGATCCGAGCTGGTCGCCACCGTCGCGCGCATCGTGGCGCAGGCGCGCACAGCGGCGTGACTTATCATTGATAACTATGGAAAAACCCGGGTTTTGCCCGCGTCTTCATTGACTTGAGACGGTAAATGTCGTCTTTCTGACGCACTCGGGAAGCGCAGCGTTTCGGCGCAGCAGCGGCCCGGAGGCGTTTCGGGGAGGAAACGTCCGCTCATCAAAGAGCGAAAGAAAGCCCGCCGCGAATGTATCCCCCGCGGCGGGCTTTTTTGCGTCTGGAGCGCGGCACGGCGCTGCGCGCCGGTGATTGGTGATTGGTGATTGGTGGCGGATCGCTGTGGCCCGCGGCTGTCCGATCCACAACGCCCACCAACCACCAATCACCAATCACCAACCACCCCCGCGCCGGGCAAAGAAAAAGGGCCGGAGCGTGCTGGCTCCGACCCCTCTTCCGTTTCTCAGGCTCGCGCCCCTACCAGATGCGGACCCGGTCTGCCGGGGCCAGGTAGTATTTGTCGCCGGGCTGGACGTCGAAGGCTGCGTACCAGGCATCGACGTTGCGCAGGGGGCCGATGACGCGGAACTCGGCCGGGCTGTGCGGATCGGTGGCGATCTGGTTGCGCAGGGCGTCGTCGCGCATCTTGGACTGCCAGACCTGGGCCCAGCCGTAGAAGAAGCGCTGGTCGCCGGTGACGCCGTCCAGCACGGGCGAAGGCTGGCCGTTCAGCGACAGGTGGTAGGCCTCGAGACCCACCGCCGTGCCGGCGGCGTCGCCGATGTTCTCGCCCATGGTCAGGCCGCCCTGGACGTTGAAGCCCGGGATCGGCTCGAACTGGTCGTACTGGGCGCCCAGACGCGCGGTGAGGGCCTCGAAATTGGCCTTGTCCGCCGGGGTCCACCAGTTGCGCAGCACGCCGTCGCCGTCGGACTTGGAGCCTTGGTCGTCGAAGCCGTGGCCGATCTCGTGGCCGATGACGCCGCCGATGCCGCCGTAGTTGACGGCCGGGTCCGCGTCGGGATCGAAGAACGGCGGCTGCAGGATGGCGGCCGGGAAGACGATCTCGTTGTTGGTCGAGTTGTAGTAGGCGTTCACCGTCTGGGGCGTCATGCCCCATTCGTCCTTGTCGACCGGCTGGTTCAGGCGGTTGAGCTGGTACTGCCAGCGGAAGACGCCCGCGCGCTCGGCATTGCCGAACAGGTCGTCCGGCCGGATCTCAAGGGCCGAATAGTCGCGCCACTTGTTCGGATAGCCGATCTTGACGGTGAATTTCTCGAGCTTCTCCTGGGCCGCGGCCTGGGTCTCGGGGCTCATCCAGCTATAGGTGCGGATGCGGTTGCCGAGGGCGATGCGCAGGTTGGCGACCAGCTCTTCCATCTTGGCCTTGGATTCGGCCGGGAAGTATTCGGCGACGTACTGGCGGCCGACGGCCTCGCCCAGCATGGCTTCGGCGAAGCTGATGCCGCGCTTGTCGCGCGGACGTTGCATCGGCTGGCCGTTGAGGTCCCGCGAGCGGAACTCCCAGCGGGCGTTGGCGAAGCGGTCCGAGAGGCGTTCAGCGGCCCCGTCGGTGGTCTGGAAGGCCTGCCAGGCCTGGATGACCTCGATCGGGGTCTCGGCATAGATGGCCGCGATCAGGGGCATGGCCGTGTCCTGACGGACGATCAGGCGCGGCACATCGCCCACGCCGACGGCGTTGTAATAGTCCTGCCAGGGGAAGCCGGGCGCTTCCGCGGCCAGGCGGGCGATGGTGTATTCGTTGTAGGTCTCATCGCGGTTGCGGTTCTGGATCGGGGTCCAGTGCGCCTCGGCGATACGGGTTTCGAAGGCCACGATGGCGGCGGCGGTACCGGTCGGGTTCTCCCAGCCGATCATCTCCAGCATGCGGGCGACATAGACCTGGTACAGGGCCTTCTTCTCGGCCCAGCGGGCTTCGAGATAGTAGTCGCGGTTGGGCAGGCCGAGACCCGACTGGCCGGTCGAGACGACGTAGCGGGTCGGCGCCTTCTGGTCGGTGGAGATGCCGGTCCCGAAGATCGATCCGCCGAGGCGGCCCTGGGTCTGACCCATGTAGACGGCGGCGAGATCGTGGGTGTTGGCGGCGCGGATGGCGGCCAGATAGGGCTGCAGCGGCTGGGCGTCGAGGGCCTCGATCCGGGCCGTGTCCATGTAGGAACGGTAGGCGTCGGCGATCTTCTGCTCATCCGAACCGGCGACCAGATCGGTGCGGGCCGTCAGGCCCTCGATCATCGCCTTGACCCGGTTGTCCGAGAGCTCGCGCAGCAGGGCGAACGAGCCGTAAGAGGTGCGGTCCGAGGGAATCTGCATCCGGTCCAGCGCCGCGCCGTTGGCGTAGCGCATGAAGCTGTCGCCCGGGCGGACCGAGGTGTCGCGGCCGGCGAGGTCGAAGCCCCAGGTCCCGTAGCGCGGCGTTTCCGTGCCCTGGTAACCCATCACCGTGGCGCCGTCGGCCGGGGTCTGGAACAGTTCGAAGACGGTGCAGGCCTCGTCGATGCAGCCGTGGTCATGTCCGTCGCCGGCGACCTGGGCCGAGGCCATGGACGCGGGCAGCAGCAGCGCGCCGAGCGCGGCACCGATGAGCAGTTTCTTCATGGGGATTTCCTCGACTTCGCTTCTCTATGGACAGCGTCGGCCGGGACCCTACGCCCCGGTTCCGCCCTGTCGCCTGAATTTTTTGTCATGAACGACGGAAACCCAGACGGGGCGGCGTTTCAGCCTGTAGGCTGACCCCCGACGGAGGACGAATGGCGACTCACGGCGGCGGCGGCGAATACAAGGATCTGGTGGTCTTTCTGGCGGCGGCGGGCGTGGTCGTGCCGCTGTTCAACCGCTTGAAGATCAGCCCGGTGCTGGGCTTCCTCGCCGCGGGCGTGCTGCTGGGGCCGGACGGACTGGCGCGTTTCGCCGACACCGCCCCCTGGCTGTCGTGGCTGACCATCTCGGATGCGACGCAGATTCGGTCCCTGTCCGAACTGGGCGTCGCCTTCCTGCTGTTCATGATCGGGCTGGAGCTGTCGTGGGAACGGCTGCGGGCCATGCGCCGGCTGGTGTTCGGCCTCGGCCTGACCCAGGTCGCGGTCTGTACGGTCGCGCTCGCCTCGGTGTTCGTCTTCATGGGCCAGCCGCTGGTCTCGGCGGCCGTGCTGGGCATGGGCCTGGCCCTGTCTTCGACCGCCGTGGTGATGCCGGTGATGGCCGAGCGCGGCCGGATCAAGACGACGGCCGGACGCGCCACCTTCTCGATCCTTCTGGCCCAGGATCTGGTCGTTGCGCCGATCCTGATCACCGTCACGGTTCTGGCAGCGCTGGCCGAAAGCGGGGTCGGTGGCGGTGATTTCGATCCGGCGGTTCTCGGGCCGGCGCTGTTCACCCTGATCCCGGCGGCGATCGGTCTGGCGCTGCTGGTGGTGCTGGGACGGCTGGTGCTGCGGCCGATGTTCCGCTCGGTCGCCCGGGCCAAGGCCAAGGGCCAGGGGCAGGAGATGTTCATCGCCGCCAGCCTGCTGGTGGTGGTCGGCGCCGGACTGGCGGCCCAGGTGGCGGGACTGTCGATGAGCCTCGGCGCCCTGATCGCCGGCCTCCTGCTGGCCGAGACCGAGTTCCGCCGCGAGGTCGAGATCTCGATAGAGCCGTTCAAGGGCCTGTTGCTCGGCGTCTTCTTCGTAGGGGTGGGCATCGGTCTCGATCTCGACGCCGTGGCGGCCGACCCCGTGGCCGTGTTCGGCCTCGCCGCCGTGCTGACCCTGCTGAAAGCGGGCCTGATCTATGCCGCCGCCCGGCTGTGGGGCCTGAACAACCGCACCGCCATCGAGACGGCCCTGGTACTGGGACCCGCCGGGGAGTTCGCCTTCGTCATCCTGGGCGCGGGCCTGGTCGAGGGGATCGCCTCGCCGGCCTTCACCCGGACCGTGCTGATGGCCGCGACGATCAGCATCTTCACCGTCCCCCTGATGGCCCTGATCTCAGACCGGCTGGTGAAACGCGTCGCGCCCGCCGTCCCCGACCTGCCGCCCGAGGCTCTGGAGGCGCCGTCGGCCACGTCGGGTCAGGTGCTGATCGTCGGCTTCGGGCGGGTGGGACGGCTGGTCGGGGAGATGCTGACCGAGCATGGGCAGGCCTTTCTGGCCATCGACGCCAATCCCGCGACCGTGGCCAAGGGCCGGGCGGAGGGGGCCAATGTCTTCTATGGCGACGCTGGACGGACCGAGATGCTCGAGCGTTGCGGCATCGACACCGCGCGGGCGGTGGTGGTGACCATGGATGCCCCGCTGAAGGTCGACGAGGTGGTGGTCGCGACCCGCTCGCTGAGGCCAGACCTGATCCTGATTGCCCGCGCGCGGGACCACAAACACGCCGCGCGTCTCTATGCCCTGGGCGTTACCGACGCCGTGCCCGAGACCACCGAGGCCAGCCTGCAGCTGGCGGAAAACACCCTGGTTGATCTCGGCGTCCCCATGGGTCTGGTGCTGGCCTCGATCCACGAACGCCGGGACGCCTTCCGGCGGATATTCCAGGAAGCCATGCCGGACGGCGATGCCCCGCGCAGTCCCCGGGCCCTGCGCTCCACCCTGCGACGCTGAGCCGCACCGGCGCAGAACAGGCGGTGGGGGATTAACCCCTTGCCTATTCCGCCTGTTAATCCCGACACCCCATTTTGGTCATCGTTGCGTGATGATTCCCCTGTTCTCGCCTGACAGGCGATATATTGCTGACCTTCGCGTCCGCCCCCGGATTTCCCGTCGCTTCGGCGTCCAGTTCCTCCGACGGCTCTCCCCAGCCGCCGACCAGTGAGTACCCGTTCCATGCGAGACATCGCCCTGACCCTCTCCAAGACCAATGACACCGAGAGCGAGACCCCCCGGCTGAACCGCCGCCAGGCCGCCAAGGTGCGCACCCGTCAGAAGGTGCTGGACGCCGCACGCACCCTGTTCGCCGAGCGTGGCTATGAGCCCGCCACCATCCGCGACATCGCCAAGGGCGCGGGCATGTCGACGGGTGCCGTCTTCGCCAATTTCCAGGACAAGGCCGAGCTCTTCGAGGCCGTGCTGTCGGAAGACCTGGCCAAACTGGCCGAGACCCTGAAGGCCGCGGCCGCCGCGGAGACCGCGCTGCGCGCCCGCCTGCTAGCGGCCCTGATCGCCGGCTATCACGGCTCGCTGGAGCAGCTGCCGCTGGTTCAGGCCGTTGTCGCGCGTTCGTGGTTCCAGCCGGTCGCCGCGGAGATGCGGACCCGCACCGCCATCAAGCCGCTGGTCATGGTCGTCTCGGACGTCCTTCAGGCCGGCGTCCGTGGGGGCGAACTGCGTCAGGACGCGGATGTGCGCCTGCTCAGCGAGCTGATCTATGAAGCCTGGCTGTCGAACTACCGCGGCGCGGCCTACGACGGCTGGACCCTGCAACAGATGACGACCCGGATCGGCAAACAGGTCGATGTGATCCTGGCCGGCCAGATCAGCCGGCAGTAAGTTTGGGCCGCGGTCAGAAGGCTCCGCCTTCTCGACCCGACGCGGCCCGTGACGACTCCATCGTCAATCCGAATGAAGGCCGCGACCCCGTCGCGGCCTTCAGCTTTTCCAGCGGAGCGTCGCCGCCTTCACAGGATTGGCGAACGGGCGACCTTCGGCGCGGGACCTGGTCCATTCGCGTTTGAGCTGCTGATACCATTTCGCCTGTTTGTCGGCGTCGTCGATCCAGATCAGGGCCGGGTCGTAGCGCAGGCCCTCGTTCTGCAGGTTCACCATGCCGCCGTCCTGTTTGAGGAAGGCGATGACGCCCATGCGCAGGAAGGGCTTGGCGAGGCTGAACACCCAGTGGTCGGACCAGAAGATCTGGGTGATCCGGGTCTTCGTCTCGGTGATGGGGGTCAGGCAGGTCAGGGCCAGCACCTGTTTCTCGCCCACCTGGATATGCTCCCAGCGATAGCCGGGCAGGCGGAAGGTGATCTCGGTCGCCGGCGCGCCGCCGAGGATCCTGTAGGCCCGGCTGTTCGACGAGGGGGCGTGGCGGACCATGGCGAAGCCGTGCTCGCGCGGCTCGAAGGCCTTGGCCTTTTCGTGCATCGACTTGGCCGACCGCCACCACCACTGCTGATGCACATAGGGACCGTGGGCCGGGTCCATCAGACCGACGACGGCGTGGTCGACATGGGCGTCGAAATCCATCCATTCGACCATCTTCGCCCCGCCGCCGACGACGCCCGGGAACACCGGCGGTTCATGGTCGGGATCGGGCGCGGTGCGCGGGTCGGAAGCCATCCAGACGAAGACCATCCCCTGGCTCTCGCGGACCGGATACGACCGCACCCGGATGCGGTCGGCCTCATAGGGCTGGTCCTCGACCAGCGACGGGATGGCGGCGCAGACGCCGTCGGGCCGGAAGCGCCAGCCGTGGTAGCAGCATTCGATGGTCTCGCCCTCGCCGGGCTTCTCGACCAGACGACCGGCCGAGAGGGGTGCCGCGCGGTGGGGGCAGATGTCGCGCATGGCATAGACTTGGCCCGCCCCGCCTTGAGGGCCCCGTGTCCGGCCGACCAGCACGGGCTCGCCGAGCAGTTCGTAACGCTTGAGCGAGGCCGGCGCGACGTCGCGCGACAGGGCGACAAAATACCAGGCGTCGAGCACAAACCCCTTGCCGAACGCGGTCGGCGGGGCCTTGGCCTCGGGTGATTTCGAAGAGACGGGGGCGCTGTCTGCGGGTGTCATGCGTGACAGTTTAGCGGGCTGTCGCGGTGAAGTCTTGACCGGCTGCATCCATTCCCGCCCTGTGTGACGACTAGGGACAGAAGCGGGCGGATAGCCCGTGCATCGGGATTACAGACCATGAAGACCATGACCGCTCTCGCCGCCCTCGCCGGGGCCCTGTCGTTCGCCGCCGCCGCGCCCGCCCTTGCCCAGGCGCACGGCGATCATGGCCAGGCCCACGGCCAGCCGGCCGCCGCCGCCGAGGCCGGTCATGGCCATGCCCATGCCGCCTTCGAGTCGGGCCGGTTCCACGTCCGCGTCGACGGACCCGAGCATCCGGTCGGCGACGTCATCCTGATTCCCGGCCTGTCCTCCTCGCCCCATGCCTTCGACCTGCTGACCGAAGAACTGAAGGGCCGCTACCGCGTCCATCGCCTCCATGTGCAGGGCTTCGCCGGCGCGGCGGCCGAGGACAATGCCACGGGGCCCGTCGCCGCCCCGGTGGCCGAAGACCTGGCGCGCTACATCGCCGAACAGGGCCTCAACAAGCCCGCCGTGGTCGGCCACTCCATGGGCGGGACGATCGGCATGATGCTGGCGGCGCGCCATCCGGACAGCGTCGGCAAGCTGATGGTCGTCGACATGATCCCGTTCATGGGCGCCATGTTCGGCGCGCCCGGTGCCACGGCCGAAAGCGTCGCGCCGATGGCGGACCAGATCTACACGGCCATGTCCGCCACGCCGCGTGAGATGTACCAGCAACAGGCCGACGCCCAGATCGTCGCCATGATCAACACCGAGTCCCTGCGCGCCGGCCCGCTGGAGGACAGCCGCAAGAGCGACCAGCAGGTCTCGTCCTCGGCCTATCGCGAGCTGATCGTCACCGACCTGCGCCCCGAGCTGGGCCGGATCGCCGTGCCCACGACGGTGCTCTATGTGCGGTTCAACGACCCGCGGATGACCAATGACATGGTCGACGGCATCTACCAGGCCTCCTACGCCACCCTGCCCGGCGCGACCCTGAAGCGGATCGACGACAGCGCCCACTTCATCATGCTGGACCAGCCCGCCCGGTTCGCCGCCGAGGTGAACGCGTTTCTCGAATAGGCGTCGGGAGCGTCATGGTTTCGGCGGAAACGTCCCTCACAGTCACGTGAACTGTGCAGGGGCGTTCCCGTGCGCGCTGCGACCGGCTAAGACCGGTCACGGCTTGATGAGGTTTCGATGGCGGGTTTCGACTTCAGCTTCGGACGTGGCGGCGGCGCGGGCTCCGGCTCTGCGCGCACGCCGCTGCAACGCGTCATGTACTGGAGCGCCGTGCTGGCCGTCTGGGGCCTGATCTTCCTCGTCGTCTTCTTCGCCGTCTTCGCGCGCGACCTGCCCGACACCTCGACCCTGTACAATGTCGACCGCCAGCCCTCGATCACCTATCTGGACCGCAACGGTGCCCTGATCGCGGTGCGCGGGACGCAGCAGGCCCCGCCGGCCGATCTGGACGCCCTGCCGGACTATGTCCCGGCGGCCTTCATCGCCATCGAGGACCGGCGCTTCTATCACCATCCCGGGTTTGACCCGATCGGCATGAGCCGGGCCATGGTCTCGAACATGCGCGCCGGCCGGGTGGTCCAGGGTGGTTCGACCCTGACCCAGCAGCTGGCCAAGAACCTGTTCCTGTCTCCGGACCAGAACATGAAGCGCAAGGTCCAGGAGTTGATGCTGGCGGTCTGGCTGGAGATGAAATTCTCCAAGCAGGAAATCCTCGCCCTCTATCTGAACCGCGTCTATTTCGGCGCCGGTGCCTATGGCATCGAGGCGGCGTCGCAACGCTATTTCGACAAGAGCGCGCGCCAGCTGACCGTCGGTGAGGCCGCCCTGCTGGCAGGACTGCTGAAGGCACCGTCGCGCTATTCGCCGGTGTCCGAGAGCGAACGGGCCGCTACCCGCGCCACCGTCGTGCTGAACGAGATGGTCGATGCGGGCGTCATCACGCCTGAACAGCGCGCCGCCGCCGTGACCGAGCCGGTACGCGTGTCGCGCACCCTGGCGACCCAGCACGCCCAGTATTTCATCGACTGGCTGGACAAGCAGATCCGGGAACTGGTCGGCGAGCCGACCGAGGACATGATTGTCGAGACCACCCTGGACCTGACCCTGCAGACCCAGGCCGAGCGGTCGGTGCGCCGCATTCTGGACCGTGACCGCTCCAAGGGCGTGCAGCAGGCCGCGCTGGTGGCGCTGGACGGCGAGGGCCGGGTGCGGGCCATGATCGGCGGGGCCTCCTACGCCGACAGCCAGTTCAACCGCGCCACCGACGCACGGCGTCAGGCCGGCTCGGCGTTCAAGCCGTTCGTCTATCTGACGGCCCTGGAGAGCGGCTATACGCCCGAGACCATGGTCAATGACGCGCCGATCCGCATCGGCAACTGGTCGCCGCGCAACTACTCCGGCAATTTCGCGGGTGAGATGACCATGGCCCAGGCCGTGGCCCAGTCGACCAACACCATCGCCGCCGGCATGGCGGACCAGATCGGCCGGGACAATGTTGCCCGCACCGCGCGCCGTCTGGGTATCACCAGCCGGATCGGGCTGGAGCCGGCCATGGCGCTGGGAGCTGTCGAGGTCTCGCCGCTGGAAATGGCCCAGGCCTATGACGCCTTCGCCAACGGCGGAAAGCGGGTCACGGCCTATGGCATCAGCCGCATCCGCACGCCGCAGGGCCGGGTGATCTATCAGCGCGCCTCACGCGCCGACGGACCGGTGCAGGCGATCTCGAACCCGTTCCTCTACTACCAGAACCAGATGCTGCGCGGGGTCATGACCTCCGGGACGGGCCGTTCGGCGGCCATCGCCGGGCGGGATATCGCGGGCAAGACGGGCACGACCTCGGACTACAAGGACGCCTGGTTCGTCGGCTACACCGGCGGCTTCGTCACCGCGGTCTGGGTCGGCAAGGACGACAATACGGCCATGCGCGGCGTCACCGGCGGCTCGTCCCCGGCGGCCATCTGGCGCGGCTTCATGGAGGCGGCCCTGCCGCGGCTGAACGCCCCGGCCATCCCCAACGGCCCGGCCATGCCCGAAGGCTGGGTGCCGCCTAGCCCGGTGGAGAGCCTGATCGGCCGGATCGGCGACATCTTCGGCGACAGCCCGGCGGCAGAGCCGGATGCGCTGGATCCGTCCCTCGCCGAGCCGGCCCCGCGTGAGCCCGCGCCGCCCCGTCGCAACGATCCCGGACCGGCCATCGTGCGCCCGACCGCGCCCCAGCCGCAGCGCGACACGCCGGACCAGCGGCCCGAACCGACGCCGCCGCCGGAGAAGAAGGCCGAGCCGCTGTTCTTCTAGCGGCCGACGGCGTGCAGGGCCGGGCCGTTCTCGCGCAGCCATTTGCGGTGCGGACGGTGGTCGCCGATCAGGCGCTGGACCACGGCCCAGTAGGCCGGGCTGTGGTCGGCATGGACCAGATGGGCCACCTCATGGGCGGCCAGATAGTCGATCACCGCGGGCGGGGCCATGATCACGCGCCAGCTGTAGCGGATCGAGCGATTGTGCGGGCTGCATGAGCCCCAGCGGGATTTCGGATCGGCGATCGACATCTTCACAGGCCGCTGGCCGAGGGTGCGCAGATGGACATCGGTTCGGGTCTGGAGCGTTTCCCTCGCCACCCTCTTGAACAGGTTCTCGACCCGTCGGGCATAGGCCTCGCCCTCGCCGCCCGAGGCGATCAGGGGCCCGTCGGCGTCCTCGGTCAGGCGGGCTGCCCCGGCGCCGCCGGCGGCGACCAGCCGGGTCGGCTTGCCGAACAGGTCGATGACCGCGCCGGGCGCGATCGGCGTGCCCTGCGGCCGCTCGGCCAGCCGTTCACGCATCCAGGACGTCTTTGTGCGGGCGAAGGCCACGACATCGGCCAGCTTGCGCTCGGACGGGGCGATCAGCACCGCCTCGCCGGCGCGGGCGTCAATCCGGATCGACAGGCGGCGCGCGCGAGGATTGACCGACAGCCGGGCCGTCAGGTCCTCAAGCGGCAGCCGCTGGCCGTTCCGGTACTGCAACTATGGCCTCGTTCTTCGCGATGAAGTCGCGCACCCGCGGATAGATGTCATCGCGGAAGCGGCGTCCGTTGAAGACGCCATAGTGGCCGACGTCGGGGTGAACATACAGCACCCGCCGGTCGTCCGGCAGGCCTGTGCACAGGGTATGGGCGGCCTGGGTCTGGCCGACGCCCGAGATGTCGTCCTGCCCGCCCTCGACGGTCATCAGGCCGATGTCGGTGATGCCGGCCAGGTCGACCTTGCGTCCGCGATGCTCGAGCAGGCCACGCGCCAGCAGGTGCTGCTGGAAGACGATGTCGATGGTCTGGAGGTAGAACTCCTCGCTCAGATCCAGCACCGAGAGGTATTCGTCGTAGAAGGCCTCGTGCTTCTCGGCGGCGTCGCCGTCGCCCGAGACCAGGTGGCCGAAATAGTCGCGGTGGGCGTCGACGTGCTTGTCCTCGTTCATGGACATGAAGCTGTAGAGCTGGACGAAGCCCGGATAGACCCGCCGGCCGAAGCCCGGATAGGGCCAGGGCACGGTGTGGACCATGTTCGACTTGAACCAGGTGAAGGGCTTTTCCTCCGCCAGCTGGTTGGTCACGGTCGGGGACAGACGCGCGTCAATCGGCGAACCCATGAAGGTCATGGAGGCGGGCCGGTTGGGGTCATTGTCCGCGGCCATCAGGGCGCAGGCGGCCAGCACCGGCGGGCCCGGCTGACAGACGCCGACGACGTGGGCGCGCGGGCCGATCTGGCCCAGCATGGTGCGGACGTGGTCGATATAGTCGAAGAAGTCGAACCGGCCCTCGAGCATCGGCACCTGACGGGCGTTGACCCAGTCGGTGACATAGACGTCGTGGTCCTGCAGGAAGCCCTCGACGGTCCCGCGCAGCAGGGTGGCGTAGTGGCCCGACAGGGGGGCGACGATCAGGACCGCGGGGGCGGCCGTGGGCTTGCCCGCCCGCTTCAGGTCGCCGAGGTGGCGCGCGAACCGCACCAGCCGGCACCAGGGCGAGGACCAGATGACCTGTTCGGTCGTGCGCACGGTCTTGCCGCCGATCTCGAGGGTCTCGAGGCCCCAGGCGGGTTTGCCGTAGCGGCGCGTCACGCTCTCGAACAGCCCGGCCGAGGCGAAGGCCGTGCGGCCGATCGCGGTGTCCGAGGCCGGATTTAAGGGAGAGGTCCAGAACTGGCGGGCCAACTGGGCCCCGAACCGGAACGGCGTCGCCGAGTGATAGGCGAGCTCGTGAAGCGAATAGAGCATGGAATCCTTGAAGCGGCCCCCGCCGTTACGCGGCAGAGCACCATAGAACGCACCGCACTGCAAAAAGATTTATGCGTTCTCCCGCGCCATGGCCTGTTCGATGATCCGGGCTGCGTTCGCGGGGCCGAGGTCGTGGCCGAGGGGGCTGCGCAGGCGGCCGTCGGGGCCCATGAGATAGATCGTCAGCGAGTGGTTCATCGTATAGGCCTCGCCCTCGCCGACCTTCTGGTAGACGGCGCGGTAGGCGTCGGCGGCGGCCCGGACCTGGGCGGGCGTGCCGGTCAGGCCGATGACACCCTCGGGGAAGCCGTCCGAGGACAGATAGTCCTTCAGCGCCTGGGGCGTGTCGCGCTCGGGGTCGATCGAGATGAAGATGATCTGGACGTCGTCGGCGCGCTCGCCCAGCGCCGTCTTCGTCGCCTGGAGCATGCTGAGGGTGGTCGGGCAGTAGTCGGGGCAGTAGGTGAAGCCGAAGAAGACCAGCGACCATTTGCCGTCCAGCAGGGTCTGGTCGACGGCCTGACCATCCTGGTTGACCAGCTGGAAGGGGCCGCCGACGTCGGGCTGGCCGGTCGAGCCGATCTGGCGCGCGCCTGATCCTGCGTCGCCGCGGTCGTTGACCACCATGATGGTTCCGACGGCCAGAACGGCAGCGAGGACGATACAGGCCCCGGCGAACAGAAGGATGGATCGACGCGGCATCATGGCTCCTCTCGAAAACGCGCACGCCCGCGCGTGACCGGTCTATAGAAGAGCCGTGAGCCTGTCCCAAGAGCCCCAGAAGCCGCAGCCCGCGCCGGCGTTCGCGCCGGACGATGCCGGCCGTTTCCCCGGCTGGCGCAACCTGCCGCGCCGCAGCCGGGGCCTGTCCCTGCGCACCCTCGTCATCCTGCGCTGGATGGCCATCGTGGGGCAGAGCGCCACCATCGCGGTCGCGACCCTATATTTCCATTTCGACCTGCCGCTGTGGGGCTGTCTGGCCGCCATCGCCGCCAGCGTGGCGATGAACCTGAACGCCACGGCGCGGCTCAGGCGTAGCGACGGCTCCCTGCCCGACGGCGGTCTGACGGCGGCGCATCTGGGCTTCGACATTCTGCAGCTGTCGGTGCTGCTGGGGCTGACGGGCGGGCTGCAGAACCCCTTCTGCCTGCTGCTGGTCGCGCCGGTGACGGTGGCGGCGGCGTCGCTGCCGGGCCGGCAGGCGGCGCTGATGGGGCTGCTGGTGCTGGCCGCGACGGTCAGCCTGTTCTTCGTCTCCCTGCCGCTGCCGTGGCAGGCGGGGACCGAGCTGAACCTGCCGCCGCTCTACAAATTCGGCATCGGCCTGGCGCTGGTGACGGGGGTGATCTTCACCTCGGCCTATGCCTGGCGCGTGGCCGCGGACGCCGAGAAGCTGGAACTTGCACTGGCCACGACCCAGGACGTGCTGCAGCGCGAGCAGCGGCTGGCGGCCCTGGGCGGACTGGCGGCGGCTGCGGCGCATGAGTTGGGCACGCCGCTGGCGACCATCCAGGTCGTGGCCAAGGAACTGTTGCGCGCCTCTGCCAAGGACGGCGCGGCCGCCGAGGACGCGGCCCTGATCCTGCAGCAGGCCGAACGCTGCCGTGAGATCCTGAAGCGGCTGTCGCAACAGCCGGAGGAGGGCGAGGCCGCCTTCGCCGAAGTGGGGCTGAAGGCCCTGCTGGAAGAGGTGGTGGAGCCGCACCGCGGCTTCGATCTGGAGTTCGACGTCTCGGTGCGCACGGCCTCGGGTGAAAAGGCCCCGCGCGTGCGCCGCCTGCCCGAGGTGGTGCACGGCCTGTCGACCCTGGTCGAGAACGCCGCCGATTTCGCCGGCTCCAAGGTGCGGGTGCGGGCCATCGTCGACGCCGGCTTCATTGAGATCGAGGTTGTGGACGACGGCCCCGGCTTCCCCGCCGACATCCTGCCGCGGCTGGGCGAGCCTTATGTGACCAGCCGTCCGCAGGGCAAGGCGCGGCGGGCCCTGTCGGCCCAGATCGCCGCCTCCGTCGCCGCCGCCACCCCGGGCCGCAAGGGCAGGAAGGCGACCCGGCCGGAGCCCGCGGTTGAAACCATAGCGCCCAGCCAGGGCGGCATGGGTCTGGGCTTCTTCATCGCCCGCACCCTGCTGGAACGGACGGGCGGCAAGGTCTTCGTCGGGCCGGGCGACGGGGGCCAGACCCCGGCCAAGGGCCAGCCCACAAAGGGACTGGCGAAGGGTGCCCGGGTCGCCGTGCGGTGGTCCCGATCGGCGCTCGAGGTCTCGTCGTGATTGTCGCACCCCCCGTCTGAACCTTGACCGCACCCGTACTGTTACCGACTTGACCCCCAGGAGAACGCCGATGCCCGATGCTGAAGACCGGATCGCCGCCCTGGCGGACAAGACCCTGCTGGTGATGGACGACGACAACGCCCTGCGCACGCGGCTGGGCCGCGCGCTGGAGAGCCGCGGGTTCGAGGTCACCCTCGCCGCCTCGCTGGCCGAGGCCTTCGAGGCGCTGAAGACCTCCATCCCCGCCTTCGCCGTGCTGGACATGCGGCTGGAGGACGGCAACGGGCTGAAGGTGGTCGAGGCCATTCGCGACCGGCGCGAGGACGCCCGCATCATCATGCTGACCGGCTACGGCGCCATCGCCACGGCGGTGGCGGCGGTCAAGGCTGGGGCGGTCGACTATCTGCAGAAGCCCGCCGACGCCGACGACGTTGTCAAGGCCCTGCTGGCCACCGGCGAGGCCCCCGAGCCGCCCGACAATCCGATGAGCGCCGACCGGGTGCGCTGGGAACATATCCAGCGGGTCTATGAGCTCTGCGACCACAATGTCTCGGAGACGGCGCGCCGCCTGGGCATGCACCGGCGGACGCTGCAGCGGATCCTGGCCAAGCGGGCGCCGCGCTGACACCTGCTTTCTCCCTCCCGGGTGCGGGACGGAGAGGCAGAAAAGTGGGCCGCCGCATTTCTATCGTGACCCGCCTGGGTTCCGGTGTGACGCCGCGGCCGCGCTTGATCGGGTCATGAAAGCGACCTATGGTTGAGTGATGGTCGCAACCTTCCTCGTAGCGCTATCGCTCCAGCTGGCACAGCCCGACGGCCTCGCGGTGGAAGGCGAACGCCTCGGCCGCTTCTCCACGCTCTTCGCCGTCTGCGAGCCCTATTACGCGGTCGACATCGAGGCCGGGCGCCGCCTCGCGGATGAGTTTGCAAGGCGGTCCACCGGGTCCGGCTGGACCGCCGCCCAGCGCAATGCGGCCTATGAGCGGGGCCGCACCCTTGAGCGTGCCGAGATCGGCATTGTGATGGAGTCCGCCGACGTGACGCCGCAGGAGGCCCGTCGTCATCTTCGCCAGATGTTCCCGCGCCTGAAGCGGCGCTGTCAGGACCTGGCAAGGGAGGTTCCGGGTTCGATATCCGATGTTGAGGCGGGCGATCGACGGCTGGATGCTGCGGCCCGACGCCTCCGCTGACTGCCCTGACGGCACCGCAGCGGGATGGGCTCGCTGGGGGCCGATACAACCGGAGCTGGCTATGCTGCTGACCGCCTTGATGGCAGGGATTGTCGCCTACGGCGGCCAGGTTCCCTATCCCGCGACCCCGCAGCAGTTCGAGGGGCGGCGGTCCAGCTTTGTGCAGGGAACCCTGAACGTCGCCGCGGGCGAGCGGGCGACCCTGCGCCAGAACGCTGACGGGACCTATGATCTGATCGGCGTTGACCGGATCGAGTTCCGCGACGTCCTGCCGCCCGCGGAGGGATCACGCGATCATCCCAATTCCGCCGCGCCCGGAACGGTGCGGTTCGGTCTGCACCTGCGGCAGGATGTCGGCTCGTTGCTCAAGGTAGAGAACGGGCAGGACGAAGGGCTGAAATATTCGGGCTTCATCGTGCGTTATGTCGGCGGCCAGGCGCGAGGCCCCGCCGCGACGTCCGTCTGCACAGTGCCGCCGGGAATGGCGAATTTCGAGCGCTGGCCGGAGCCTGTGATCCAGATCGTGATCGGCGGTCTGGAGCCATCAGACGACGTCGCGCCAACCTGTCCGCCTCACGTCGAGGATTGAAAGGAAAAGGCCCCGGTGTTTCCACCGGGGCCTTCTGCTTTTCAGACGTGACGCCGCGTCTTAACGACGGCTGCGACCGCGGTCGCGATCACCGCCACCGCCTTCACGCTTGGGACGGCCGCCGGTGTCGTCGGACAGCGGGGCTTCGCCACGTTCAGCGCGCTCGGCGTTGATCTTGTCGGTGATGTCCTCGCCGGTGGTCTGGTCGACGACCTTCATCGACAGCTTGGTCTTGCCGCGATCGTCCATGCCGAGGAATTTGACCTTCACTTCCTGACCTTCGGTCAGGACGTCGGCCGGGTTGGCGACGCGTTCCAGGGAGATCTGGGACACGTGGACCAGGCCGTCCTTGGCGCCGAAGAAGTTCACGAAGGCGCCGAAGTCGACGACCTTCACGACCTTGCCGGAGTAGATGGTGCCGGGCTCGGGCTCGGACACGATCGACGAGATCCAGTTCTTGGCAGCGTCGATCTTCTCCTGATCCGAGGCCGCGATCTTCACCGTGCCGTCGTCCTCGATGTTGATCTTGGCGCCGGTCTTTTCGACGATCTCGCGGATGATCTTGCCGCCGGTGCCGATGATGTCGCGGATCTTGTCGGTCGGAACCTTGATCGACTCGATCTTGGGCGCGTACTCGCCCAGTTCGCTGCGGGCGCCGTCGATGGCCTTGTCCATCTCGTCGAGGATGTGCATGCGGCCGGCCGAAGCCTGGGCGATCGCCTTGCGCATGATCTCTTCGGTGATGCCCGCGACCTTGATGTCCATCTGCAGCGAGGTGATGCCTTCGCGCGTGCCGGCCACCTTGAAGTCCATGTCGCCGAGGTGATCTTCGTCACCCAGGATGTCGGACAGGATGGCGAACTCGCCCGAGGGCTCGAGGATCAGGCCCATGGCAATGCCCGAGACCGGGCGAACCAGCGGCACGCCTGCGTCCATCAGCGCCAGCGACGAACCACAGACCGTGGCCATCGAGGAGGAGCCGTTGGACTCGGTGATCTCCGACACCAGACGGATGGTGTAGGGGAAGTCTTCCGACGACGGCAGCATGGGACGGATCGCCCGCCAGGCCAGCTTGCCGTGACCGATTTCCCGACGGCCCGCGCCACCCATCCGACCGGTCTCGCCGACCGAATAGGGAGGGAAGTTGTAGTGCAGCAGGAACTTCTCTTTGTAGGTCCCGGCCAGGGCGTCGACGTATTGCTCGTCCTCGCCGGTACCGAGGGTGGCGACCACGATGGCCTGGGTCTCACCGCGGGTGAACAGGGCCGAACCGTGGGTGCGCGGGAAGACGCCGACTTCCGAGACGATGGCGCGGACCTTGTCGAGGGCGCGGCCGTCGACGCGGTGACCGTTGTCGATGATGTCGCGACGCAGGACGTGGGCTTCACATTCCTTGAAGGCCGCGCCGAACTTGGCGGAATCGACGCCGTCCGGGTTTTCGTCGGTCTTCACCAGCTTGGCGGCGGCGGCCTTCTTGGCCGTGTCGACGCCCGAGCGGCGCTCGTATTTGCCGGCGTGGGTGTAGGCAGCCTTGATGTCCTCACCGACCAGCTTCTGGATGGCGGTGACGACGTCGGAGTGGTCCTCGGCGGTGAAGTCGAAGGGCTCCTTGGCGGCGTGTTCGGCCATTTCGATGATGGCGTCGATCACCGGCTGCATGCCGCGATGCGCGAACATCAGGGCGTTCAGCATGATCTCTTCCGACAGCTCCTTGGCTTCGGATTCGACCATCATCAGGGCGTCCTGGGTGCCGGCGACGACGAGGTCGAGCTGGCTGTCGGTCATCTGGTCGAGGGTCGGGTTCAGGACGAACTCGCCGTCGATATAGCCGACGCGCGCGGCGCCGATCGGGCCCATGAAGGGCACGCCCGAGATGGTCAGGGCGGCGGATGCGGCGACCAGGCCGAGGATGTCCGGGTCATTTTCCATGTCGTGCTGCAGCACGGTGACGACGACCTGGGTCTCGTTCTTGAAACCCTTGACGAACAGGGGGCGGATCGGACGGTCGATCAGGCGGGAGACGAGCGTCTCCTTCTCGGTCGGACGGCCTTCACGCTTGAAATAGCCACCCGGGATCTTGCCGGCGGCGAAGGTCTTTTCCTGGTAGTTGACGGTCAGCGGGAAGAAATCCAGGCCCGGCTTGGGCGCGCGACCGTAGACGACGGTGGCGAGGACGACGGTCTCGCCGTAGGTGGCCAGAACGGCGCCGTCGGCCTGACGGGCGATGCGGCCCGTTTCGAGGGTCAGCGGGCGTCCGGCCCAGTCGATCGTCTTGCGTTTGATATCGAACATATTCGTCTTTCATATCCCGCGGGCGGATTCCGCGCGGGGTCCCATCAGTGGGTGGAGCGTCGGGCGTTCAGTCCTTCGGTCCATGGGTCCCCGCGCCATCGCGGAAAACCCGGGAGAAGAGGACCGGTATGGCCCTCGCGTCAGTATCTTGGGAACCCGATTCACGGCCTCGGCGCGGACGCCTCGACCGACCGGGTTCCTGCGCCGTACGTCCGGCGGCGCGCCGGTCTCTGGATGCGGAAAGAGGCGCGGACATGGCCCGCGCCCCAAATCTCATCCGCGTTCTGCGCCTAGCGGCGCAGGTTCAGCTTGCCGATCAGAGCGGTGTAGCGCTCGCGATCAACCTTGCTGAGGTGGTCCAGAAGGCGACGGCGCTGCGAGACCATCTTGAGCAGGCCGCGGCGCGAGTGGTTGTCCTTCTTGTGGGTCTTGAAGTGGTCGGTGAGGTTGGCGATGCGTTCCGAAAGGATCGCGACCTGGACCTCAGCCGAGCCGGTATCGCCGGCGGAGCGGGCGTTATCGGCGATGACTTCGTTCTTACGCTCGGGCGTAATCGACATCGGGTGTACTCCTAAAGGAGGTTAAAAACGCGGTCGGGTTCTAGCCGGCCGGCCCGCAACTGACCGAGAGCGACGAGGGTCTGACCCTGAAAGGCTGAAACGGTTCGGGAGCCGTCCCGAAGGCGGCTCTTGAGCGTTTCGACCTGTCCGGGGAGCAGAACGATCGGTCGTCCCTGACGAAGCGAGAAGGCGTCCTGGTCCGTCACGGCCAGCTCCGGGATGTCGTCCAGGGCGGTCGCAACGGGAAGCAAGCCTTCCGAGGCGGCGTCCCTATGCACCAGATCGGTCAGGAAATCCAGCGATACGGCGTTTTCCGTCGAGAACGGTCCGACCCGCTCGCGGCGCAGGGCGGAAACATGCCCCTCGGCCCCGAGAGCGGCGGCCAGATCGCGCGCCAGCGAGCGCACATAGACGCCCTTGCCTGTCCGGATGACCAACTCGACGTGGTCGGGGTCGGGCGCATCGCTGACCGAGGCCTCGTGGATCGTCACCCGGCGGCTGGCCAGTTCGAAATCGGTGCCTTCGCGGGCCAGGTCATAGGCGCGCTGGCCGTCGACCTTGATGGCGCTGAACTGCGGCGGGATCTGATCGATCTCACCGACAAAGGCGGGAAGGGCCGCGCGCACGGCCTCGATATCGGGGCGGACGTCCGAGCGGCCGGTGATCTCACCCTCGCGGTCGAGGCTGTCAGTCGAAATCCCCCAGTTGATGGTGAAGCGATAGACCTTCTGCGCCTCCATCATGAAGGGGACGGTCTTGGTCGCCTCGCCGAGGGCGATGGGCAAGATGCCGGAGGCCAGCGGATCCAGCGTGCCGGCGTGCCCGGCCTTCTGGGCATCAAACAGGCGGCGGACCTTGGAGACGGCCTCGGTGGAGCCCATGCCGAACGGCTTGTCGAGACAGACCCAGCCGTTGACGATCTCGCCCTTCTTGCGGCGGCCCATCAGGGCTGGCCGTCGTCTTTGTCGTCGTCCTCGAACGGCGAGACATAGACGTCGGCGCGGACGCGGGGGTCATCGAGCAGGCGGTTGAGGCGTTCGGCCGCCGCGAAGCTCTCGTCGTGGCGGAAGCGCAGGTCGGGGGTGAAGCGCATGTCGATGTGCCGCCCCAGGGCGCCGCGCAGGAATTTGGCGTGGACGTTCAGCGCCTTGATGATCTCGTCGATATGGCCGGCGACCGGCGCGGTATCGACCCCGGCGCCCAGTGGTTCGACGAAGCAGGTGGCGTGCTTCAGGTCGGGCGACAGCCGGACCTCGGTCACGGTGACGGAGACGCCGACCAGGGCCGGATCGCGGATCTCGTTCTCGCGCATGACCTCGACGAGGGCGTGGCGGATCATTTCGGAGGCGCGCAGCTGGCGCTGGCTGACCGTACCGGCCTTGGCGGCGGGCTTCTTGGGTTTGCGGTTGCTCATGGCATTGTCCTCGTCGCCTGTCGGGGATCGGACCCGGCTCTCAAAAGCGAAGGGGCGGGGTCTAGTCCCGCGGGGCGTCCGTGTCCAATTCGGCCCGGTCGAGGCTGGCGATCACCTCGCCCGCCGTAACCGCGCGCAGCGGCCGTACCGGCACGCCGCCCGCGTTCAGGACCCGCGCCATCCAGCTGTTGCAGATGTAGCCGATCCAGAACGTCTCCCGGCTGGCGAAGAAGCGGGCACCGGCCCCCGGTCGGGCGGTGGTCAGGCGAGGGCGACCGTCCTCCAGGGCGAGGGAGGTCTCGATCCGCGCTCGCAGGGCATCGAACCGGGCCTGTGACAGCCGCACGGTCCGGCGGCGGTCCGGCGGAAACCGGCGCCCCGGGTCTCCCGCCTCGGG
Source organism: Aquidulcibacter paucihalophilus (assembly GCA_030285985.1). Lineage (NCBI taxonomy): Bacteria > Pseudomonadati > Pseudomonadota > Alphaproteobacteria > Caulobacterales > Caulobacteraceae > Aquidulcibacter > Aquidulcibacter paucihalophilus. The sequence goes on along the minus strand of CP127384.1, from coordinate 3,075,380 downwards.
GTCCAGCATCACCACCGAGGGGTTGCCGGGCCTGAAAAAGGCCCGGGCACCGTCGAGCAGCCGCCCCTCCATCGGGCTCTCGTCGACGAAGAATTTTGCGTCGCCCCAGCCAATCAGGACCCAGTCGCCCTGGCCCAGGGTGCGCGTCGCCTGCGCCAGCGGCCCTGCGCCCGCCTCGAGCTGCGCGCGGGGCACCGCCAGATCGGTGTGAAAGCCGTTGTTCAGAATCTGAACTTCGACCGCGCCGGTCCCCGTGGCCGGGAACCGGGACGGGTCTCCAGGAAGGGTCCAGGTCCACAGGGCCGCGATCGCTCCAAGAGCGCCGGCCAGTACGAACGGCGCGAGCGATCCGGGTCGCCTGCCCATCACGGTGCCGGGGTGGGCGCCTTCTCGGGCGTCTCCGCCGTAGCAGGGGCGGGCGCTTCGGCCGGCGCCGCCTTTTCAGCGCGCTCCGCCTCGGCCTTGGCCTTGCCTTCGGCCATGCCCTGTTCGAAGCCGGCCTTGAATTCTTCGCAGCCGCCCAGTGCGAGGGCGGCGAGACCGAGGCCGGCGAGCACAGTGATCCGCTTCATGGTCGTCTCCCGTTGTTCAGCAAAGCTTAGCGGGCCAACCCGGCCTGGCAAGACCGTCCGCCGGATCGATCTAGCGGGCGCGGAGCCGCCATGCGCCGCACAGGCTGGCGACCGGCGCGTCCGGTCCCGGCCGTCCGGGGGCGCGGAACAGCATCAGGTCGACGCGATCCCGGCGATGCAGCAGGGCGATCAGGCCCGGCGTCTCGCCGCCGCACAGGGCGGAGGGCTTCACCGGCTCGCCGCGTGAGACAGGGAGGATCCGGCGCAGTTCGATCTGGGCGTCGGCCGGGGCCTCCAGCCGGTCGGCGAAGGTCTGGCCGAAGACGAAATTCTCGCGCCCGGCGGCGATCCGCAAGGGCTGGGTGCGGAAGCTTTCGCCTGTATCGGACCGGACCATGGCACCGGCGAAGGTCACGCCGCCGAGGGCCGCGCGCGCCGCATCGTCGGCCGGTCCGAACTCACCGGCGAGGACGGCGTCGGTCGGGGCGGCGACGAGGGGATTGCCGTCATCGGCGAGGGCGGCCTTGAGCCCGGTCATGCCGTCGCCGTCGCCGGAGGCCTGTCGGCCGGCCCAGTCTGCGACCCGTCCGGCGGCCGGCACCGCATCGTCGCGGATCGTGGCCCAGGCGGCCACGGCCTGCTTCTGTTCGATGGCCAGCAGGAACAGCACCAGGCACAGGAAGGCCAGAACCCCGGCGAGGCTCCTGAGGCCCGTCTGGCGCGGGGCGGTGCTGCGGATACCGGCGACCGTCATGGCCGCAACCCTAGCGGGGGTCAGCGGCGGCGGGAATGACTATCGCGCCACAGGTGCGTCAGGGAGTCGGGGCGGCATCGCCGGGGGCGGTCACGGGCGGCATGGCCCACTCACCGCGCCAGTTGTAGGACAGCTCGACACAGTGGCGATAGCCGCCGTCCGGCCAGCGCCCCACCGCATGCACGGTCAGGGGGCGCGCCAGACGGACCCGGCCGATGACCATCCAGGCCTCGTCCGCACCGGGGCAGAGGGCGCGGCTCAGGCCCCGGCCGCCACCTTCGGGCGTGATCGTATAGACGGCGGTTTCGCGGGATCCGGCGGGCAGGGCGCGACGCACGGCGTCGGGGCCGCCGCGGCGGATGTCGGCCGAGCCGCGGTTGGAGGTGGAGATGATCCGCCGGACGCTCATCGCGCCGAACAGGCCGCGGTCGGCCTCGAGGGTAATGCCGCGCGTCATGGCCTGGGTGACGCGGTCGGAGGCATCATAGGCCAGGTAGCGGGTCTCGGCCGCGGCCGGTCCGGCGACGGCAGAGAAGGCGAGGAAGGCGATCAGGAAAGGACGCATGAGGCGTTGATCCTCGACGGATAAGGCGAAACGGCGGCGCTTTCGCGCCGCCGTTCCAGTCTTCTCGTTAGTCCAGCGTGCGCTTGATCTCTTCGACCGTGAAGCACTCGATGTAGTCGCCGGCCTTGATGTCCTGGAAGCCCTGGAAATGCATGCCGCACTCCTGGCCCGACGGGACTTCGTTGACCTCGTCCTTGAAGCGTTTGAGCGTGGTGAGGGTGCCCAGTTCGAGGACCACGACGTCGTCGCGGATGATCCGGACCTTGGCGCCCTTGCGGACCACGCCTTCGGACACCCGGCAACCGGCGATCTTGCCGGTCTTGGAGATGTCGAACACCTGCAGCACCGCCGCATTGCCCAGGAAGGTTTCCCGCTGGAGCGGGGCCAGCATGCCCGAGAGCACGCCCTTCATGTCGTCGAGCAGGTCGTAGATGATGGCGTAGTAGCGAATCTCGACGCCTTCGCGCTCGGCCAGGTCGCGGGCCTGTTTCGAGGCACGGACGTTGAAGCCGAGGATCGGCGCGCCGGCCGACTTGGCCAGCTGGACGTCGCTCTCGGTGATGCCGCCGGCGCCCGAATAGACGGTGCGCGCGCGGACCTCTTCGTTGCCCATCTTCTCGAGCGAGCCGACGATGGCTTCGGCCGAGCCCTGCACGTCGGCCTTGATGAGGACCGGCAGTTCCGAGACCTTCTTGGACTGCAGCTTGGACATCATGTCGACCAGGCTGACCTGGTTGATGCCGCCCGTGGCCTTCTCGCGCTTCACGCGGTCGCGGTATTCGGTCAGCTCGCGGGCGCGGGCTTCGGATTCCACGACGGCGAGAGGCTCGCCTGGGCTGGGGGCCTCGTTCAGGCCGAGGATCTCGACCGGAACCGACGGACCGGCTTCGGTCAGCTGTTCATTGCGCTCGTTGAGCAGGGCGCGAACCTTGCCCCAGGCGGAACCGGCCACGACGATGTCGCCGCGACGCAGCGTGCCGCGCTTGACCAGGACGGTGGCGACGGGACCGCGGCCCTTGTCCAGCTTGGCCTCGATGACCACGCCTTCCGAGGAGCGTTCCGGATCGGCCTTGAGGTCCATCATTTCGGCCTGCACCAGGATGGCGTCGATCAGGCCGTCCAGGTTGGTGCGGTTCTTGGCCGAGACCTCGATGATCTGGGTGTCGCCGCCGAGGCTTTCGGCGATGACTTCGTACTGCAGCAGTTCGTTGACGACCTTGAGCGGATTGGCGTCCGGCTTGTCGATCTTGTTGACCGCCACGATGATCGGGGCATTGGCCGCCTTGGCGTGCTGGATGGCCTCGATGGTCTGGGGCATGACGCCGTCGTCGGCAGCCACGACCAGAACCACGATGTCGGTCACATTGGCACCGCGCGCCCGCATCGCCGAGAAGGCGGCGTGGCCGGGGGTGTCGAGGAAGGTGACGCGATCGTCGCTGGGCAGGCGAACCTGGTAGGCGCCGATGTGCTGGGTGATGCCGCCGGCTTCGCCCGAGGCGACGTCGGTGGTGCGCAGGGCGTCCAGCAGCGAGGTCTTGCCGTGGTCGACGTGGCCCATGATGGCCACGACCGGCGCGCGCGGCGTGGTCGCCTCGTCGTCGATCGCGTCGGACAGGAAGCCGGCCTCGACGTCGGATTCCGAGACGCGCTTCACGGCCATGCCGAACTCGTCGGCCACCAGCTCGGCGGTGTCGGTGTCGATGACGTCGTTGATCTTCATCATCAGGCCCTGCTTCATCAGGAATTTGATGATGTCGACGCCGCGCACGGCCATCCGGTTGGACAGCTCCTGCACGGTGATGACGTCAGGGATGACGACTTCGCGCGGACGGTTGGGGGCGTCGGTGGAGCCGCCCTTGCGCTTCTCTTTTTCACGTTCGCGGGCGCGGCGGACCGAGGCCAGCGAGCGCATCCGCTCGGCGGTGTCACCGTCGCCGGCGACCGACTGGATGGTCAGGCGGCCTTCGCGGCGCTTGGGCTCACCGCGGGTGCGGCTGACGGCCTTGCCGGCGTCCGAGAAACGCTTGTCGCGATCATCCTCGGGCTTCAGCGGGCGGGCGAAACCGCCACCGGGCGCACGGCTCGGACGGGCGACCTCGGCCTGGGCCGGGGGGGCGTTCGGGGTCGGACGACCGCCGGGGCCGGTGCGCGGACCCGGACGGGCTGCACCCGGCGCGGGACGCGGGGTCAGGGCGGAATAGCGGACCGGCTCGGCCGGACGACCGGTCGGGCGGGCCGGCGCGGCGGGACGGTCCGAATAGGCGCGTTCACCGCCGCCCATGGCTTCTTCACGGGCCGAACGGCCGCCGAAGGCCGGGCCGGCAGGGGCGCGGGCAGGGTTCGGGGCCTTGGGCACCCGTTGGCCGAAATTGACCACGGGGCGTGCCGGCGGAGCCGGACGGGCCGGGGCCGCGGGTGCCGGGGCCGGAGCGGCGGCCTCGACCGGAGCCGGGGTTGGCGCGACCGGGGCGGCCGGCGTCGGGGCCGGAGCGGCAGGCGCGCGCTTGGCCGGGGTCGGCGCGGGCGCGGCGGCGGTCAGCTTGGCGGCCTCGGCGCGGGCGGCTTCGGCAGCGGCGCGGGCAGCGGCGGCTTCGGCCTGGGCGGCGTTGGCGGCCTGGGCGGCGGCGGCGGCCTGCTCATGGGCGGCCTGGTCGCGGCGCGCCTGTTCAGCGGCGGCGGTCTGGGCGCGCTGGGCCTGGGCCTGGGTGGCCAGCTCGATGGCGCGGCGACGGGCTTCCTGTTCCTCGTTCGACAGACGGCCGCCGGCGGGACCGGTCGGCGCGGCCGGACGGGGCGCCTGGGGCGCAGCAGGGGCGTCGGTGCGAGGACGCGCAGCCACATCGAAGCCCTGCGGGCGCTGATGGCCCGGCACGGCACCGGCGCGGCGCTTGGTCTCGACCACCACGGTCTTGGTGCGGCCGTGGCTGAAGCTCTGGCGCACGGTGCCGGTCGAAACCGATCCCGCCTGCCGGGGCTTCAGGCTCAGCGGTGCCCTCGGACCCGTCGTGGACGGGGTTCCGGTGGGCGCCTGCGGTGCGCCGTCGTTGGTCTTGTCGTTCTCGTCAGTCATCCGGTCGCTTTACTCGTGACGGCGGGTGATCCGCCGTCGTCTCGTTCAAACACAAAAAGCCGCGCGTCGCCCGGCCCCCAATCAGGGAGCAGAACCCCGCCCGTCCAAATCCTTGTTCGGCATCTCAGCCGGCTCTCCGCCCCACTCCGGGGGCAGAAGCGGTCGAAATCCCGCCAGTCGTTCGACCTCTATGGTCCAGCGATCGGCCCGCCCGCTTTCAAGCAGGACGGCGTGTATCGCATTTTCCAGCCCAAGGGCCAAACTCAAATCGTCCGCCGTGAAGACGCCGCAGACTTTCGGAGGCGGCGTCATGTGTTTCGCCAGCGAAAGAAGCTTGCCGCGACCGTCGGCGGAACCGTCCGCCGCCTCGATGATCCATGCGGTCTTGCCCGACCGCACATTGGCCAGGGATTTCTCGAAGCCTGAGATAAGCACGCCTTCGCGCCGGGCAAGGCCCAGCTGGTCCAGACAGCGCCGGAACAGCAGGCTTTCGACCGTGTCCGCGAGGTCCGCGGCCGGCTTCATCGGGGCCTTGGCGGCCCGCGAGAACAGGTTCTTCTTCACCGCCGTCTCGATCGAGGCGCGGTCCGCCGCGACCCAGAGGCCGCGGCCCGGCAGCTTGCGCGCCAGGTCGGGGGCGACCGAACCGTCCGGAGCGGCGACGAAGCGGATCAGGCGAGATTCATCCATGACCTCGTGGGTGACGAGGTCCCGGCGTTCCCTATCGATCGTCGCTTCGCGCAGACTCATGAACGATCCGGCTTCCCATCACGCGTCGGGGGTTTGTTCGGGGTCCTCGGCGAGGACCTCGTCGGCAGCGGCTTCGGCGTCCTCGCCTTCCGGCGCGGCGGCGAAGACGGCTTCGGCGTCGTATTCGCCCTCGGCCAGCTCTTCCTCGTATTCCGGCTCCGGCGGCTGCGGCAGTTCCGAGGCGTCGATCCAGCCGGCCGCGACGCGGGCCTGGAGGATCAGCATCTCGGCCTCTTCCTGGGCCAGGTTGAAGCTTTCCAGAACGCCCGGGACCTTGGTCCGTTCGCCGTTTTTCACTTCATAGCCGCCGCGGATCTCGTCGGTGGCCAGATCGGCCAGGTCCTCGACGGTCTTGATCCCGCCTTCGCCCAGGGCGACGGCGATGGCGCCGGTGACGCCAGGCACGGTCATGACCTCGTCCAGCACGCCCAGTTCGACGCGTTTGGCGTCGAGGATGGCGGCCTGACGGTCGAGGAAGTCGCGGGCGCGGGCCTGCAGTTCCTCGGCGGTGTCCTCGTCGAAGCCCTCGATGTCGGAGATTTCGTAGGATTCCACGAAGGCCAGGTCTTCCACCGTGGCGAAGCCTTCGGTGACCAGCAGCTGGGCGATGACCTCGTCCACGTCCAGGGCTTCCTGGAACAGAACGGTGCGCTCGCTGAACTCGCGCTGGCGGCGCTCGGAGTCCTGGCTCTCGGTGATGATGTCGATCTGCCAGCCGGTCAGCTGGCTGGCCAGGCGGACGTTCTGGCCGCGGCGGCCGATGGCCAGCGACAGCTGTTCGTCCGGCACCACGACCTCAACGCGGTCGGCTTCCTCGTCGAGGACGACCTTGGAGACTTCGGCCGGGGCCAGGGCGTTGACGATGAAGGTGGGCTCGTCCGAGTTCCACTGGATGATGTCGATCTTCTCGCCCTGCAGTTCGGCGACGACCGCCTGGACCCGCGAGCCGCGCATGCCGACGCAGGCGCCGACGGGATCGATGGAGGAGTCGTTCGACAGCACGGCCATCTTGGCGCGCGAGCCGGCGTCGCGGGCGGCGGCGCGGATTTCGATCACGCCGTCGTAAACTTCCGGGACTTCCTGGGCGAACAGCTTGGCCATGAAGCCGGGGTGCGAGCGCGACAGCATGACCTGCGGGCCCTTGGCCTCGGCGCGGACGTCATAGATGTAGGTGCGGATCCGGTCGCCGATGTTGAACACCTCGCGCGGGATGGAGTCGTTGCGGCGCATGATGCCCTCGCCGCGGCCCAGATCGACGACGGTGTTGCCGTATTCGACGCGCTTGACGGTGCCGTTGACGATCTCGCCGACGCGGTCCTTGAACTCTTCGTACTGGTTGGCGCGTTCGGCGTCGCGGACCTTGCCGGTCACGACCTGGCGAGCCATCTGGGTCTGCACCCGGCCGAATTCGAACGGCGGCAGGTTCTCGATGTATTCCTTGCCGACAAAGGCTTCCGGATCGCGCTTGGAGGCGTCGGTCAGGCGGACCATGGCGGAGTCGTTGAACTCTTCCAGCTCATCTTCCGGCTGCCAGTCGTCGGCCACGATGGTGACGTGACGGGTCAGGGCCATTTCGCCCGACTTGATGTCGATCTTGGCGCGGATGTCGTGATGGGCGCCGTAGCGCGACTTGGCGCCCTTCTGGATCGCTTCCTCGATCGCCTCGACGACGATCTCCTTGTCGATGTTCTTTTCGCGCGCGACCGCATCGGCGATCGTCAGCAGTTCGAGTCGGTTCGCGGAAACGCCGGCAACAGCCATGGTCTAGTCCTCGGTCTCTTCAGAGTTGTCGTTACGGGCGGCGCGCTTCTCGGCACCCGCCTTCATCAGTTCGTCGGTCAGCACCAGTTTGGCGTCGACCAGCCAGTCGAAGGGAATGAGGGCGGTGTCCTCCTCCCCTTCCAGATCCATGGCGACATTGTCGCCGTCGGTGCCGGCGATCATGCCCTTGAACCGCTTGCGGCCCTCGATCATGCGGTCGCTTTCCAGCCGCGCCTCATAGCCCTCGAACAGGTCGAAGTCGGACAGGCGGGTCAGCGGGCGGTCGACGCCGGGCGAGGACACTTCCAGCAGATATTCGCCGGCGATCGGGTCGGCGGCGTCGAACACTTCCGACACGGCGCGGCTCAGACGGGCGCATTCCTCGACGGCGATGTCATGATCCGAAGGGCGCTCGGCCATGATCTGCAGCCGCCGGCGCAGGGTGCCGCCCATCAGACGCACGCGCACGATGTCGAGACCCAGGCTCTCCGCCACGGGTTCGATCAGCTCCAGCAGAGCGCGGTCTTCAACGGTCTTGGCCTTCAAGGGGCTCGGTCCAAACAAAAAGCGGCGGACCAAACGGCCGCCGCTTCAAACGGCGCCGTTAGGACGCCGGTCTAACGATGTGAGGGGGCGTATAGCGCCGACGGGAGGGCTTGTCAGCCCCTCTTGGCGAAGCCCGCATAGATCAGGCCGGCGGCCGCGCCCGAGAGGAGCAGGCTGGCGACCATGCCCCAGCCGTCCCTGTCGCTGTTCGCCCAGAGGTCGGGCGTGGCCCAGGGCGCGAAAAACATCGCCGCGCCCGTCGACAGTCCGGCGATTCCGAGTCCCGCCAGCACATAGAGGCCGGCGGCCAGAATCCCGCCGATCAGGTAGACGATCACGCCGGGCGGTCCGCGCCACGGAATCCGCTGGATCACGGCCAGCACCAGCCCGCCGAAGACGACGCTCGGAATCGCGCCCCAGACCGTCGCGATGAGGATCAGGAAGATCACATTGAACAGCGCGGCACCCTGCCCGTTCAACCCTCCGGAGGACGATAGCGCCAACATCAGCGAGCTCGCCACGAAGGTGATCGCCGCCAGCCCCGGCGCTGACAGGGCGGCGGCCAGAAAGCCGTTGCCGCTGATAGGTGTTCGCGAGTCCGGCGTCATCACGACAACCCTCAGCCCTGGATCAGCTCGATCTCCCCCAGGAAGTCCCGCTTGCCCAGCGGCACGCCCAGATGGCGCAGGATCGCGTAGGCCATCGACAGGTGGAAATAGAAGTTCGGCAGGGCGAAGCTGGTCAGATAGCCCCGGCCCTCGAAATTCAGCTCGACGCCGGGGAAGCGCAGCTCGATCCGGCGGGTCTCGCCGCCGGCGAAGGCCGCCGCCTCCACTCCCTCGATGAAGGCGATCGACAGGGCGACGGTAGCCTTGAGCTCGGCCAGGCTGGCCTCGGCATCATCGGTCTTCGGCCAGGGCTGGTCGGTCAGGCGGGCGATGCAGCTCCGGGCCGAGAAGGCTGCCATGCGGACCTGATCGGGGAAGGGCCGCATGTCCGGTGCCAGACGCGCCTCCATCAGCACCGCCTCGTCCAGACCGGCCTCGACGGCCCGGTCGATCAGCCCGGACAGGACGTTCAGACCGCGCAGGAACATGGAGGTCGAGAGGGTGTCGACGGCGAGGCTCATGGGTGGGTCCTTCGGGTTCAGGTGCGCAGGAAATCGAGGAAGATCGGCGGGGTGTCGCCCAGCTTCTTCTCTTCATAGCGGGTAATCACATGGTCGGCGGGGGCGGTGCGCCAGTCGTCGGCGGCCTCGGCCTGCCAGACCAGACCGGGCGTCTGCTCGAACTTCTCAAGCGCCCATTCGGCATAGTCCTTCCAGTCGGTGACGAAACGCAGCCCGCCGCCGGGTTTGAGCAGGCGTGCAATCTCGGCCGCGGTCTCGACCTGGACCAGCCGGCGCTTGTTATGCCGCGCCTTGTGCCAGGGGTCGGGGAACAGGATCATCACCCGGTCCAGCGAGGCGTCGGGCAGGGCGGTCATCACGTCGCGGGCGTCGTCGGCGTGCAGGCGCACATTCTTCAGCCCGCCCTCCTCGATATGGCGCAGGGCCGAGGCGACGCCGTTCAGGAAGGGCTCGCAGCCGATCATCAGCGTGTCGGGACGGCGCGCCGCCTGGGCCGCCAGATGCTCGCCGCCGCCGAAGCCGATCTCGAGCCAGACGGCCTTCGCTCCCGGCATCAGGGCGTGCGGATCGATCGGCCCCGCCTTCGGATCGGGCAGGGCGATGCCGGGCAGCAGGGTGTCGAACAGGGCCGCCTGCCGCGGCTTGATGGCGCGCGACTTGATGCGGCCGAACGAGCGGAGCGGGCGGTGGGCGGGGTCGTCGGAAGTGGACATGGGCGGCCTTATAGGCGGTCGTGCTGGCAGAGCGAGTCCTTCACAGCGCGCGCTGTCTTCCCATGTTCTGAGGGCGCAGGGAGCAGGGCATGGCGGACATCATCGGCTGGGGCGTGGGCCTCGCCCTGATCGGACTGATCGTATGGGCCACGCTGGCCATGGCGGGCGGCGGCGGGCGGAGAGCCTCGAAACGGCGTGGGGGCGGCGTGCAGATGATGGCGGCCATGCTGCTGGGCTTCGGCGCTGCCCTCGACCCGCCGCAACGCCATGTGGCCGAGGCCAAGGACGAAACGCCCAGGGGCTCGCCGGAGACCGGCGAGCCCGGGCTGGACGACTAGGCCAGAGCCTTCAGCTGGTCGACCAGATCGGTCTTCTCCCAGCTGAAGCCGCCGTCGGCGTCCGGCGCGCGGCCGAAATGGCCGTAGGCGGCGGTGCGGGCATAGATCGGCTTGTTCAGACCGAGGTGCTCGCGGATGGCGCGCGGCGTGGCCCCGCCGATCAGGCCGAGGATGTTGGCCTCCAGCACCGCTTCGGTGATCGCGCCCTTGCCGGTGCCGTGCAGGTCGACGTGGATCGACTGCGGCTTGGCCACGCCGATGGCGTAGCTGATCTGGATCGTGCAGCGATCGGCGAGGCCGGCGGCGACGACGTTCTTGGCCAGGTAGCGGCAGGCATAGGCGGCCGAGCGGTCGACCTTGGTCGGATCCTTGCCCGAGAAGGCACCACCGCCGTGCGGGGCCGCGCCGCCGTAGGTGTCGACGATGATCTTGCGGCCGGTAACGCCGGCATCGCCGTCCGGCCCGCCGATCTCGAAAATGCCGGTCGGATTGATGTGCCAGACGGTGTTCTCGTCGGTGAAGCCCTCGGGCAGCACTTCGAGGATATAGGGTTTGACGATGTCCGCGACGTCGGCCGAGGACAGGCCGGCGGCGTGCTGGGTCGACAGGACTATCGAGGTGGCGCGCACCGGCACGCCGTCCTCGTACTGGATGGTGACCTGGCTCTTGGCGTCGGGCTCAAGCCGCCTGTCGCCGCCGTGGCGGACCTCGGCGAGACGCTTCAGGATGTTGTGGCTGTACTGCAGGGTCGCCGGCATCAGCTCGGGCGTCTCGTTCGAGGCGTAGCCGAACATGATGCCCTGGTCGCCCGCGCCCTCGTCCTTGTTGCCCGAGGCGTCGACGCCGACGGCGATGTCGGCCGACTGGCCGTGCAGGCGGTTGATGAACTCGAACCTGTCCCAGTGGAAACCGGTCTGCTCGTAACCGATGTCGCGCACCGCGGCCCGCACTGCGGCCTCGATCTCGGCCTCGATGCCGGCGGCCCAGTTTCCGCTGGTGTCCATGATCCCTTGGCCGCGGATCTCCCCGGCCAGAACCACCAAATTCGTCGTCGTCAGCGTCTCGCACGCCACCCGGGCCTCCGGATCCTTCGAAAGGAACAGGTCCACGACGGTGTCGGAGATGCGGTCCGCGACCTTGTCGGGATGGCCTTCGGAAACGCTTTCCGAGGTGAACAGGAACGACGAACGGGACAAGGCGGAGCTCCGGCGGGTGGGAAGGCCGAAAGACATATAAGGATATCTTTATATGTTCAAGCCGCTCGCCGCTGGCGGGCGAGGTGCCAGACAGCCGAGGCGCTGGCCGGCGCCTCGCCCGCCAGCCAGCGTTCGAAGGCACCGCTGGCCAGCATCAGCACCGTCAACATGCCGAGTCCCAGCTGGGCGCTCGCCTCCCCAAGTGGCGTGATCTCCGGAATCAGCAGCGCCGACAGATGCACGCCCGCGATCAGCACAAAGCAGGCGCACACCCCCAGAGGCCACCAGCGTTCCCGCCGCAGGGCCAGCCAAAGGAAGGCGGCGAAGGAAATGACGTCGACGATTGCGATCGCCCACCGGAGGTCGCCGAACCGGACATCGTTCAACGGCAGGGCCGCCATCCAGCCGGCCAGCCAGAACACCGCTCCCAGCCGCTCCGGATGCCCGCCCTTGAGCCAGGCTGTCGCCAGGGCGGACAGGCCGGCGACCAGATACAGAAGGACAAAGGGCGTCATGGTCGCGCTCCCCGCGCTGTCGAGGGTTCAGGGCCGGTCGGATGCCGGCAGAACCACGTCGCCGATCGCCTGGGCCTGCGAGGCATAGGCCAGCACCATGTCGGCGACGGCCTTCAACATGACAGCGCAGAGGACGACCAGGCCCGCGATGATCAGGAGGCGGACGCCCCAGCTTGCTGGTGGGGGGCGGTAGCCGAGGCGGCGGTCTGGGCGCCCACCTGGGCCATCACCCAGCCCGCGCTCAGAACCTGCTGCAGCAGTTCGCGCGGACTCGACCGCTCCGCGTCGTCCGCCAGTCCCCGCATCAGATGGGCCCGCAGCGGATCGTCCGCGCCCAGCGGGCTGAACCCGTCCAGCGCGGCTTCCAGATCTTCCCACGTCCAGTGGGGAAGCGGGCTCGACTGATGTCCCATGGTCTGACTCCGTTACGACGGCACCAGAAGAGGCGAGGGCATCCGGCGCGGCTATGGGGTCTTTCGTGGGGTCTGGTACGTTTCGTTCCAGGATCGCGAGCGCCGCCTTGCGCCGGTTGACGCCCAGCCGGCGGCAGGCCTCGTGCACATGCTTCTTGACCGTGGTCTCTGACAGGCCGAGCCGCGCCGCGATTTCCTTGTCGGTCAGGAAGGCGGTCAGCCTCAGACATTCTTCCTGACGCGCGCTGAGCCGCTGTGCCATCGACCGCTCCGAGTACTGCGATCTAGCTAGGGCGTTCGGGACGGGCCGTCCAGATCAACCGATGGTCGATGATGGGTCGGGAAGGAAGTGGTGCCGCTTAGGTGACTCGAACACCTGACCCCCGCATTACGAATGCGATGCTCTACCAGCTGAGCTAAAGCGGCCTTGGCGCGGCGGGTGGGTTGGCCCGCGCGAGAGGGGCTCTTTATACGCGGCGCGCGGGATTGCCAAGCGCCGCGAGCAGGGCCGATTCATCGGGTGTGCGGGCGAGGCGGATTTCGAGGTCGGAACGGTCCGCGAGGGCCGCGGCCGCGGCCGCGGACAGGGCCACGGCGGTCTGTCCGGCGAAGGGGCCCCGGGCGGCGAGGGCGCGGCCGGCGCGGGCAGAATGGATGAGGACCGCATCGAAGGCGTCGGGCGCGGCGGCGGCGGTTTCGACGGCCTCATAGACCGGCAGGGCGCGGGCCTCGAGGTGTTGCCGCAGCAGGGCGGGCAAATCACCCGACGGCTCCCGGGCGCCGGGGACCAGCAACGGGCCGGCGCCGGATCCCTGCGCGGTGATCAGGGCGGCCAGTCGGTCCAGATCTCCGTCTGCGGATTCCACCCGGGCGAACCCTGCCGCGCGGGCAGCCCGGGCCGTGGCGTCACCGACCGTGAAAACCGGGCGGCTGCGGTCCGGGGTCAGGGCGGCGAAGGCCGTGACGCCGTTGGCGCTGGTGAAGGCGAGGGTGGCGGCGCCGGTCAGGTCGGGCGCGGGCTGCGGGATCGGCCGGATGGCCAGCAGGGGGGCGACGAGGGGCTTGAAGCCGAGGGCGGTCAGGCGGTCGGCGGTGCGCGCGGCGCCCGGTTCGGCGCGCGTGACCCAGACGCGGCGGATCGCCGTCAGGGTTCGACCCGCTGGTCGCCGGCGGCGGCGTGGACCTCGGCCCCGAGCCGCAGGCCGAGGGCGCGGGCCTGATCCATGACGTCTCCGGCGGACAGGTCGCCGAGCTCGCCGGCGCGCCGCCAGCGGGCGGAGCCGTCCGGCGCGAGCATTTCGGTGGTCAGGCGCAGCTGGCCGTCGGCAATCATCGCATGCGCCCCGACGGCGGTGCGGCAGGAGCCCTCGAGCGCGGTCATCGCGCCGCGCTCGGCCGCCACGGCGAGCGCCGTCATCGGATCGTTCAGTGCCGCGACCCAGGCGGCACCGAGATCTTCCGTCCGGGTCTGCAGGGCCAGGGCACCCTGTCCGGGGGCGGGCAGGAAGTCGTCCAGCGAGAGCCGCTCGCGGATCACCGCCTCGAACCCCAGCCGGTTCAGACCGGACACGGCCAGCAGGATGGCGTCGAACTCGCCCTCGGCCAGTTTGCGCAGCCGGGTGTCGACATTGCCCCGCAACATTTCGATCCGGAGGTCCGGCCGCAGGGCCAGGGCCTGGGCCTGTCGCCGCAGCGAGGCCGTGCCGAGCCGCGCGCCCTGCGGCAGGTCGGCGAAGGTGGCGAAGGCCTCGCTGACGAACGCGTCGCGGGCATCCTCGCGCGGCGGGACGGCGGCGATGCACAGGCCGTCGGGCTGGTCGGCCGGGACATCCTTCATGGAGTGGACGGCCACATCGACGCGGCCTTCCAGCAGGGCTTCCTCGATCTCTTTCGTGAACAGTGCCTTGCCGCCGATCTCCATCAGCCGGCGGTCCTGCACCCGGTCGCCGGTGGTGACGATCTCGACCAGGGGCACGGCATCGAGCAGATCGGCGTCGGCGACGCCGAGGGCCCGGCCGATGGCGCGCTGCATCATGCCCGACTGGGTCAGGGCCAGTTTCGAGCGGCGCGTGCCGATGCGGACGAGAGGGGCCATGAGTCGTTGCGCCGGGAGAACAGGGTCGCTACCTCGACCCGATGGAGAGGTCCGCCGACTATAGCAGCGAGGAGAGCCGGGCAACCGGCCCGCTCACCGTGCTCGGCCTCGAGACCAGTTGCGACGAGACCGCGGCCTCGGTGGTGCGTCTGTCGCCGGAGGGCGAGGCGACGGTCCTGTCCTCGGTGGTGCACAGCCAGATCGACGACCACGCGGCCTATGGCGGCGTCGTGCCCGAGATCGCGGCCCGCAGCCATGTCGAGATGATCGACGGCGTCGTGCGCCGGGCCATGGACGAGTCCGGCCTGGCCTGGGCGGATCTGGACGGCGTCGCCGCCACCGCCGGACCCGGTCTGGTCGGCGGCGTCATGGTCGGCCTGAGCTTCGGCAAGGCGGTGGCGCTGGCGCGCGGCCTGCCCCTGATCGCGGTCAATCATCTGGAGGGCCATGCGGTCTCGGCGCGGCTGGGCCAGCCGGTCGACTATCCCTTCCTGCTGCTGCTGGTCTCCGGGGGGCATTGCCAGCTTCTGGAGGTGCGCGGCGTCGGCGAGATGACGCGGCTGGGCACGACCATCGACGACGCCGCCGGCGAGGCCTTCGACAAGATCGCCAAGGCCCTGGGGCTTGGCTATCCGGGCGGTCCGGCGCTCGAGAAGCTGGCCGAGGGCGGCGACGGCGCGCGCTTCGACCTGCCGCGGGCGCTGCTGGGCCGCAAGGATTGCGACTTCTCGTTCTCGGGACTGAAGACCGCGGCGGCCCGACTGGCCCAGACCTGCGAGACCGACCAGCAGCGCGCCGACCTTGCCGATGCGGTCCAGACGGCGATCGCCCGCCAGCTCGCCGAACGCTCGGACCGGGCGCTGAAGGCCTATGCCGAAGCGCATCCCCACCGTCTTTTTGTCGTGGCGGGCGGGGTGGCGGCGAACCGGACGGTTCGCGCGACGTTGCAGAAGACGGCGGAGAAAAACGGATTCGCCTTTCTGGCCCCGCCCATGGCTTATTGCACCGACAATGCCGCCATGATCGCACTGGCGGGGGCGGAGCGGTTGCGGAAGGGTCTCGTGTCGGACATCGACACCGCGGCCCGGCCGCGCTGGCCGCTCGACGAATACAGCGCGCTCAACGATCCGACGCATGCGCCGGGCCGCAAGGGTGCCAAGGCTTGAGGGAGTGACCATGCAGTTCAAGACCGCGGGCGTGATCGGTGCCGGTGCCTGGGGCACCGCCCTGGCCCAGGTCGCCGGCTCGGCCGGCCTCGAGGTCCTGTTGCAGGCGCGCGAGCCCGAGGTGGTCGAGAGCATCCGCGCGCGGCGCATCAATGAGGCCTTCCTGCCCGGCATCGAGCTCGACGACCATGTCTCGGTGACGAGCGACCTGGCCGATCTCGGCGCCTGCGACCTGATCCTCGCCGTCCCCCCGGCGCAGCATATGCGGTCGACGCTGACCGCCTTTGCGGCATACCACCGGGCGGGCGTGCCGGTGATCCTCTGCTCCAAGGGGATCGAGCGCGGCTCGTTGAAGCTGATGACGGATGTGCTGGCCGAGACCCTGCCCGCGGCACCCGCGGCGGTCCTGTCCGGGCCCAGTTTCGCGGGCGAGGTGGCGCGTGGTCTGCCCAGCGCCGTCACCCTCGCCTGCGCCGATGAAGCCCTTGGCGAGGCCCTGATGGAGACGCTGTCGGCACCGGCCTTCCGGCCCTATCTGGCCACGGACCTGATCGGGGCCGAGGTCGGCGGCGCGATCAAGAATGTGCTGGCCATTGCCTGCGGCATCAGCGAGGGCCGCGGCCTCGGGCGCAGCGCCCACGCCGCCCTGATCACCCGCGGCTTCGCCGAGATGACACGGATGGGCGTCGCCCTGGGAGGGCAGGCCGAGACCGTGGCGGGCCTGTGCGGCCTCGGCGATCTGGTGCTGACCTGCTCCAGCCCGCAGTCGCGCAATATGAGCCTGGGTCTGGCCCTCGGTCAGGGCCAGACGGTGGAACAGGCCCTGGCCGGAAAACGCTCGGTGGCCGAGGGCTATGAATCCGCTCCGGCTGTGCGCGAACTGGCCCGGAAGATGGGTGTGGACATGCCCATCTCCCTCGCCGTCGCGGCGCTTCTGGCCGGCGAGACCACCGTCCAGGGCATGATCGACGCCCTTCTGTCCCGCCCGCTCAAGGTCGAGCGTCATTGAGCGAGACCGCCCCGGCTGATCGCAAACGCGTCTGGACCACGCCGCCGGGCGTGGCCCTGTGCGTTGAGGCCGACATCGCCGACCCCGGCGCGCGCGGTTTCGTGCTGCAGATCGGCGAGGCCTTCTTCCATGGCTTTGTCGTGCGACGGGACGGTCAGGTGGCCGGCTATGTCGACCGCTGTCCGCATCAGGGTTTTCCGCTGGCGCTCGAGCTGGACCAGTATCTGGTGCCGGACGGGTCGCTGATCCTGTGCGGCTGGCACGGGGCGGTGTTCGAGCCCCTGTCGGGGGCCTGTGTCGGTGGGCCCTGCGCGGGTGCCCGGCTGACGCCCTGGCCGGTCGAGGCGGCGGGCGGGATCATCCGCACCGCCTGATCCGGTCAGTCCGGATTGCGCAGCAAATAGAGGCCGAACCCGATGTAGTCGCGGCCGAACTCCATGATGGCCTGGACCCTGTCAGCGTTGAACACGATCGAGGCGGCCTCGGGTGCCTCGGGATGGACTTCCACCCAGGCCCTGGCCGCGGCGAGGGAGTCGCAGACATAGGCGTCGTACACAGCGTGCGGCGAAATCCGGCCTTCGACGACCTCGAAACCCGCCGCCGCCGCCGCCGCCCGCCAGCCGGCGTCGTCCGTATACTGGTTGGTGACCTCGGTGATCTGGCGCAGCGGGGCCGGCGGGTCGGCCAGCCAGACGACGTCGCCCCACAGCAGCCAGCCGCCGGGCTTGAGGCTGCGGCGCAGGGCGATGAAGCCGGCCTCGGGCGTCGGCCGGCCCTCGCCGCTGACATCGGTGGTCCCGAGCGCGACGATCAGGTCGACCGGTTCCGTGCGCGCCAGCAGCTGCGCCGCGCAGGCAATGGTCAGGGAGACCTGGTGCCCCGCGTTCGCCGCCTCGATCCGGCTTCGGGCGAGATCCGCCATGACCGGATCCAGTTCTACCGCCGCGATCGCCAGGCCGAAGCGCTGCGCGAGCCGGATGGCGACGGTCGCATTGCCCGTGCCGATGTCGATCGCCGTCGCGCCCTCGCCCAGACCGGTGCGGGCGACCGCCGCCTCGAGCACGGACAGTTCGACGCCGTTGCAGACCTCTCGCACCTCATAGGCGATGCGCTGGAAACTCATGGGGAGGCGGGAGGACATGCGCCGTTTGTCTCGCGTCACGAGGCAGCGGGCAAGCGCTCCGGGGGGCAGGTCGGATAACGTTCAAACAAGTACTTTACATATTAAAGTGCTTGTGACATAAAGAGGAGACAAATGGAGACGCCCCGATGACCGCCGCCGCCTTCACCCTTGATACGCCGCGCGCCGAGCCGGGCGTGACGGTCTGCGCGGGACGCCTGCTGTTGCTGGCGGGATCCGTCTTCGGTGTCGCCAACCTGTTTCAATGGGGCGTATTGAGCGGCGCGCTGGACCTGCATCCGGCGTTTCTGGGCCTCAACTGGGCCGTCGCCGTCGCCGTCTTCATGAGCGGGCTCATCCGTCTCCGCCGCATCGGCGGTGAAGCGGCCCGCGGCGTCGCCGGCTGGTCGCGCGCCTTCGTCCTGGCCATTGTGGGGGTCGCCCTGGCGCTGGCCGTGGTGTCCTACGCGGCGGGTGACTGGGGACTGATGCGCTGGAATTCAGCGGCCGGCCTTCTGCTGTACGCCACGGGCTGGGGGATTGCGGCCGTCCGCACCGGGACGCCCAATATGGGCGCGCTCTGCCTCGTGGCCCTCGCTGGTGCTGCGGCGGGTGCCCTGCTGTTCGGAACGCCGGACCAGTACCTGGTCCAGGCCTGTACCCTGGCGCTTGCCGCCCTTCTGCCAGGCCTCTGGCTGGCCTTCGGCCGCCGACTCTGAAAGGACGTTGAACCCATGACCGAGCACAACGAAGACCCCGTCGCCGACATCGCCTGGATGCGTCGTCTGGCGGAAGAAGGCGCCCAGGCCCCCATGCAGGGCGCGCCCATCCTTATGGCGGCCGGCCTGACCTTTGGCACCGGCAGCCTGGCCTTCTGGGCCGAGCTCAACGGGATGTTCGAAGTCCCCGGAATTATGGGCGTGAGCTGGCTGGCGGCCACGGCCCTGTTCCTGGCCATCCTGACCTTCAACCTGACCGGGAGCCGGCGTCGCACGGGGGTGCTGACCGCAGCGAACCGCGCCATCGGCACGGTCTGGGCGGCCGTCGGCATGGGCATCTTCGCCCTCTTCGTCGCCCTGATCATCAATGACTATCGCATGGGCGCATCGCAGGGCTTTACCGGCTTCTGGCTGGTCCCCTCCATCGTCATGGTGTTCTACGGGCTGGGCTGGGCGGTCACGAGCGCGATGCTGAGATCGCGACCGCTCTGGCTGCTGGCGGCTGCGTCCTTTGTGGCGGCACCCCTCATGGCGCTCTTTACGGGTCAGGCCGAACAGTATCTGGCCTATGCGGCAGCCCTGTTCCTGCTGATGGCCCTGCCCGGCTGGATGCTGATGCGGCAGGCGCGGGCCTGACCCATGACCGACGCGTTCGATATCAACCGCATCGACGATGTCATCCATGGACGGGTGCGCCTGGGGATCATGGCCGTCCTGTCCGGCGTCGAGTCTGCGGACTTCAACACCCTGAAGGCGCGGCTGCAGGCGACCGACGGCAATCTGTCGGTTCACCTCCGCAAGCTCGAGGACGCCGGCTTCGTCGCCGTGAGCAAACGGTTCGAGGGCCGCAAGCCCCTGACCGAGGCGACGATGACGCCGCTCGGCCGCACGGCTTTCGTCGCCTATCTCGACGCCATGCAGGGCCTTGTCAGCAAGCCGTGACAGCTGGGCGGTGGTTCGCGCCGACAGGGTCGTCTAGACAGGGCGAATGACCGGCCGCATCCATCGTTTCGACGCCCTCGACAATTTCCGCGACTACGGCGACTACGCCACGGCGGCGGGCCGACATATCGCGCCCGGTCAGTTGTACCGCTCGGCACACCAGGCCCGCGCCAGCGAGGCCGATCTGGAGCGGCTTGGTGCCCTGGGTCTCGGCACCGTCGTCGATCTGCGCCGCCCGTCCGAGCGCCGCGCCCAGCCCTCGAAGCGGCCGGCCGGCTTCCGCGCCACGGTGATCGAGAGCGACCATGACGATGGGGGCGAGGCGCCGCACATGACCTTCCTGCGAACCGCCGACCTGACCCCTGACTCGGGCCGGCGGTTCATGACCGAAACCTACCGGAAACTTGCGTTCGAACCGTCCCATCTCGACCTGTTCACCCGCTATTTCCGCGCCCTCGGAGAGACGGACGGCCCGGTCCTGATCCATTGCGCGGCCGGCAAGGATCGCACCGGCCTGCTGGCCGCCCTGACCCACCATCTGCTGGGGGTCCATCACGACGACATGGTCGCCGACTATCTGCTGACCAACACCGCCGTTGACCTGGAAGGCCGGGCACCCGGCATCGCCCGCCAGCTCGAGGCCCAGACCGGACGGGTCGCGTCCCACGACGCCGTTGTCGCCTTCCTCGGGGTCGAGCCGGTCTATCTGGACACGGCCCTGGCCGGGATCGCAGACCGTCACGGCTCGACCGACGCCTATCTGGAGCAGGCGCTCGGGGTCGATGCGGCCCTGCGCGACCGGATCGGCGCGCGTCTGGCGCGGTGACCGTGGCAGTGCGCCCGGTCGAGGCCTGTTCCGTGGACGCCCGCAATCGGCCCTGGAAGGATCCGCTGGCGGTCGCCGCCGGTCTGAGAGATCTGGAGGGGCCGCTGGCCCTGCTCTCGGACGGAGGGGCGCTGGGCCGCTGGTCTTTCGTCGCCGCAGAACCGGACCTGATCCATGTCGGACCGTCCGGGCCGAGCGCGACGCTGGACATCCTCCGCCGCCCTGACCTCGCCGCCGGCGTCGTCGGCCTGCTCGCCTATGACGCGGGTGCCCGTGTCGCGACCGGGCCGCGCGAGCCGGTCTGGCCCGATCTGATGCTGGCCCGCTATCCGGCCATGCTCGCCTTCGACCACCAGGGCGGCACGGTGCGGGTTCTGGGCCGGGGCGACAGCCCTGAGGCCGCGCGCGCCGCCGCGGACCGTGCTGAACGATGGCTGTCCGACGCGGTGGAGCCGGCCTGTCCGGCCGCGCCCGCCGCCGGCTTCAACGCCGAAGCGCCGCCGGAGGCCTATCTGGACGCGGTCGCCGATGTCGTCGACCGGATCGCGTCGGGCCAGCTGTACCAGGCCAATATCGCGCGCGCCTGGACCGGTGACCTGAAGGATGGGGCCGATCCGTTCGACGTCATGTTGCGGCTGGCGGACCGGGCCGCCGCCTATGGCGCCTTCTGGCGGCTGGGCGACCGGGCGGTGGTCTCAAACTCGCCGGAGCTGTTCCTGACCTTCGATCCGGCCAGCCGGCGGGTCGAGAGCCGGCCGATCAAGGGCACGCGGCCCCGCGATCCGGACCCGGTCCGGGACGCGGCTCTCGCGGCCGAGCTCAGCGCCAGCCTGAAGGACCGGGCGGAAAACCTGATGATCGTCGATCTGATGCGCAACGACCTGTCGCGCGTCGCCGTGCCGGGGTCGGTCTCGGTTTCGACGCTGTTCGAGGTCGAGTGCCACCCGACGGTTCATCATCTGGTCTCGACGGTCTCGGGGCTGGCCCGCGCCGGCGTCGGCGCGGCGGACCTGCTCGAGGCGACCTTCCCGCCGGGCTCCATAACCGGCGCGCCCAAGCATGAGGCGATGAAGGTCATCGCGGGCCATGAGCCCCCGCGTGGGCCCTGGTGCGGCAGTCTGTTCCACATTGAGGATGACGGGCGGCTGACGGCTTCCGTCCTGATCCGGACCGCGGCGTTCGAGCGCATGGACGGCCGATGGCGGTTCCGCACCCTGGCCGGCGCCGGCATCGTGGCGGACAGCGACCCGGCCGCCGAACTGGCCGAGACGGACGCCAAGATCAGGGCGCTGAGAGAAGCCCTGACGGGCTCCTAGCAGTTCGAGCAAAGGGTTTTGTCGACGGTCCGCGGACGCAGATAGTAGGTGTGCGAGAAGCGGGTGATGCCGGGCATGAAATAGTCGACGGGCGAGTCGTAGTCATAGGTCGCTTCCGACACGATGATGCTCTCGCCGTTGGCGATCAGGTCGGCCGGCAGGGTGATGGCGGAGCCGACCACCCGGGCGGTCATGCCGTCGCCCCGGCTCCAGTCTACCTTGGCGGCGCCCGCGGTGCGCGTGACGCTGCTGACCCGCTGCTTCAGGCCGCTGGTGGCGAACGGCTTCATGATCAGGCCGCCGATGTCGAAGATGTCTTCAAGATTGGCGGTCGAAACCGCCTCTTCCTGGGCGACCAGGTCGGCGACCATGGCCGAGACGTGCCCCATGCGCTTCTGGGCCATGAAACCCTGGCAGAACTCCGCCATGCCGAAATAGAAGGCGATCAGGACCGGCGCGAGCAGGGCGAATTCGACCGCCGAGACACCCCGCTCGTCGCGACCGAGACGAAAGAACAGGCCGCGCCGCATCATGCCGGCTCGTTCCGGAAGGCGGTGGTGGCGGTCAGCATGGCGGCACCGTCGTTCATGCGCGACAGCCCCTGGCCGAGGAAGGTCGTCAGCAGGGGCTGGCGGTACCAGACCCGCACCAGGACCAGGTCGCCGGGTGCGCCGTTGCTGTAGGTCAGGACGCCATTGTCGAAGGTGCCGCCGGCCATGGGATCGGGCGGGACGGTGGCGAACTGCGGGATCACCCGGACGTCGACGGTGGCCCGGGTGGCGCAGTCGGTCGAGAAGATGCTCATCCGCCCGCACAGCGAGGTTTTGAAGGTGGTCGCGGTCAAGGACTGTGCGCTGGCCTGGCCGGTGCGAACCAGGCGTCCGGTTTCGATGGTGGCGTTTTCCAGAATGGAGTCCGTCACGAAGACGATCCCGAGCTCAAGGATGGCGAACACCATAAGGATGAAGGGCAGGGCGACCATGCCGAACTCCACCGCTGCCGAGCCGTCAGTCGAACGGATCAGGCTGCGGGCAAACGGTCCGCGGAACCGCTTTCGCCGGGAATTCACGGAGCAGGGGGACACCGTCGGGTCCCTCAGGGCGTCGGTATCGGGCCGCTGGTCCCGCGGACGGACGGCGAGCAGGACGATGCGCAGGCCATTTCGGTGGCCTGGCCGCCGCGCCAGACCCGGACCCGGCCCGCACCCGCGCCGTCGGTCACGACGATCTGGCTCTGGAACACGGTGCGGCCGATGGTGTCGACCGCAACGATCTCGGTCACGCCGTTGCCCTTTCCGGTGATGTAGAGGGTGTTGGCGTCCACCACCGTGACATCGGCGATCGCGGGATTGCCGATGATCACCGACCCGGCCGGGCCGCGCAGCTGGACCCGCTGGGTCTGATCGATCTCGACGTTCAGGCTGCCTGACTGCGCCGTCCCGATGGCCGGTGCGAACACGACCGCGGCCGCGGCCAGGCCGGCGACGAGGCGGGCGGGGGATATGGATCGGGTCATGGCGTCGACTTCCAGTGAACAGGGCGCGCGCGTGAGCGTTTCGCGACACTGCTCCGCAATCCTCAAGAAAGTCTGAAATCATGCAGCCGCGCCTGAAATCATAGTAAACGTAACGTCAATAAAGAAATCGCACTGATGTTTTCTCGTTTTACTCGTCCTTAATCCTTGAGACGCCTGTTGATCGTCCAGCCGGGGGGCAAGGGGGCGCAGGTCGACAGGCCTGTTGGCGTCACTGACCGCTCGGTTAAACCCAGAGAAAGTTCAGTTATGTCCAAGTTCGTTTCGAAGTTCATGTCCGACGAGTCGGGTGCTACCGCCATCGAGTACGGCCTCATCGCCGCGCTCATCGCCGTCGTGATCATCTCTTCTGTCTCGGCCCTGGGCACGACCATCATGACCAAGTTCAAGGCAGTCGTGACCGGCATGGGCGGTGCCTAAGCGCGGACTACAGTCCTGAAACGGGCGAGGGGCCGGAGTGGAAACGCTCCGGCCCCTTTGCTTTGGCCGCCTATCCGGCGGCGAGGCCAACATGAAAACTTTTTAGAGTAAATCTCGAAGTAACCATGAGCCGCCACGTGACTTTAACCGTTATCGGCGAAAACGGTCCTGCGTTTGGGGGACAGGCGGGCTACCGACCCCTCCCCCGTATCAGTAGCTCGCTTCACTCCGTTCAAAGGAAAAACCGATGACCAAGTTTGTTTCGAAGTTCATGTCCGACGAGTCGGGCGCCACCGCCATTGAGTACGGCCTGATCGCCGCCCTGATCGCCGTCGTGATCATCTCGGCCGTGACGGCCCTGGGCTCGACCATCAAGACCAAGTTCAACGCCGTCGTCACCGGCATGGGCGGCACCGCCGGCGCCTAAGCGCCGACGACAGTCCTGAAACTGGCGAAGGGCCGGAGCGGAAACGCTCCGGCCCTTTTGCCGTCCCGGCGGGCTGCGAGGCCGGCCTTCCCAAGGTCCTTATGGTGAAGCTGCCGGTAAGGACGATCGTACGCGTCAGCTTAACCGGAGGACGGCATGGTGAAGATGTTCAGGGGGTCAGACGGGTGACCGGCTCCCCCCGCCAGTCACCTGCAACCCCATCGGGAGGGATATTCCAATGACCAAGTTTGTTTCGAAATTCATGTCCGACGAGTCGGGCGCCACCGCCATTGAGTACGGCCTGATCGCCGCCCTGATCGCCGTCGTGATCATCTCTGCCGTGACGGCCCTGGGCACGACCATCAAGGGCAAGTTCAACGACGTAGTCACCGGCATGGGCGGCACCGCCGGCGCCTAAGCGCCGACGACAGTCCTGAAACCGACGGGAGGCCGGAGCGGAGACGCTCCGGCCTCTTTCGTTTGCGCGACGGGCTGTATGGCAACCGGGTTTTAACCGTCGATCAGGCACAAGGGGGGCATGGACACCGTCACCCTGCTCTTCCTCGGCATCATGCCCGCGCTCGCCATCGTCGCGGGTCTCAAGGACCTGACGTCGATGAAGATTCCGAACTGGATCTCCGGACTTCTGGTCCTCGCCTTTTTCCCAGCCGCCCTGGCCGTCGGACTCGACCCGATGACGGTGGCCGTCAACGTCGGCGTCGCAGCCCTGGCGCTGGTGGTCGGAGCCGGCATGTTCGCCCTGCGCTGGATCGGCGGCGGCGACGCCAAGCTGATGGCCGCGACCTGTCTGTGGCTGGGTCTCAGCGGCTCGGGGATGTTCCTGTTGTGGACGGGCGTGATGGGTGGGCTGTTCTGCCTGGTCCTGCTGTTCGCGCGGTTTCATTCGCGTCCCTATCTGCTGGGCGCGCCCGGATGGGTGGTCCAGCTGATGGAGCCCCGGGGCGACATCCCCTATGGCGTGGCCATCGCCGCGGGCGCGCTGATGGCCTATCCCGCCTCGCCGCTGCTCGCTGCCTTCATCGCGGGATAGTGAGGTTCGGCCGTCACTTAGGCCCGCGTTAACCTGCGCCCGGCATGGTCGTTAACGGCAGGGGGCCGAAGGACCGATTCATCGGTCCGGTCCGGCCTGCCGGAGACCGTCGATGAAGCCCGCCCGTATCATCGTGATCTGCGTCGCCGCCGTGGCCGCCATCGGCCTGGCCCTGGTCGTGCGCGCCATGGGATCGCCCTCGAATTCACCGACCGCCGTCGCCGCGGCCGCCGCCGTTCCGGCGCGGCCGATGGCCAAGGTGCTGGTCGCGGCCAAGGACCTTCAGCCCGGACAGCGGCTGACGGAGTCCGATCTGGCCTGGAAGGAGTGGCCCGTCGATGAGGTCAATCCGGCCTTCATCACCGACGGCACGACGCCGCTGCCCGCTGCCGAAGCGGCTGAGGGCGCGGCTCCGGCCGCCGCCCGGCCCCAGGGCGCCGTGGCCTCCGTCACCCGCGCCGCGAACAATCTGACCACGGGCGGCGCCAAGGCCGACTATGTCGGCTCGGTAGTGCGCGAACCCATCCTGGCGGGCGAACCGATCGTCAGCCGCAAGATCGTCCGCGCCGGCGACAGCGGCTATATGGCCGCCTACCTTGAGCCGGGCATGCGGGCCATGGCGATCCGGGTCACGGTCGAGACCGCCGCCGGCGGCTTCATTCTGCCGGGCGACCGCGTCGACGTCCTGCTGACCCGCGAGACCAACCTGAGCAACATGGGGGCCCAGGAGGGCGACCGGTCCAAATTCGCCTCCTCAACCGTCATGCAGAACATCAAGGTTCTGGCCATCGACCAGTCGACGCGGGCCGGCGACGACGAACAGGCCGTTGTGGGTGCCACCGCGACCCTGGAGGTCGGCCCCCGCGACGCGGAGGCCCTGGCCCTGGCCAAGTCCGAAGGCGAGCTGAGTCTTGTGCTCCGCTCCTACGCCGATACCGGCGGCCCGTCCGGGCGGGTTGCGCCGGCTGTCCGCCAATCCTCCGCCGTTCGCGTCTATCGCGGCGGCGCACCCGAAGTGGTGGTGGTCCAATGAAGCATCTGATCGCGATCGCACTCGTCGGTCTGACGGTCGCCGCTGTCGCGCCCGTCGGGCCGTCGGCGGCCCTTGCCCAGTCCCGCGCCGCCGTTCCCATGGGGGCCGGGGCGCAACTGATCAATTTGCCGCGCGGCTCGTCGATGGCCATCGACCTGCCGTCCGACGCCCGCGACGTCATCGTGCCGAACCCGCTGGTGGCCGAGGCCATGCTGCACTCGCCGCGCCGCATCACCATCATCGGCCTCCAGCCCGGTGAAACCGATGCCGTGGTCCTGGACTCGGCCGGCCGCACCATCCTTTCGCTCCGCGTCCGCGTCGACGCCGGCGTCTCGGCCCTGCAGGACACCCTGAGCCGGGTCATGCCGGGTTCGCAGGTCCGGGCCGAGGCGGTCAATGACAGCATCATCCTGACGGGCCCCGTCAGCAGCCCCGGCGAAGCCGACCGCGCCGCCCAGGTGGCCCGCGCCTTTGTCACCGCCCCCGAGAAGGTCATCAACATGATGACCATCGCCGGCTCCGACCAGGTCATGGTCCGGGCCCGCGTCATCGAGGTCCAGCGCACCGCGATCAAACAGCTGGGTCTGGACGTCAACGGCGTCCTGAACAGCGTCGGCGATGGTCTTTCCCTGACCCAGGGGGCCACTTTCGGCGTGTCCGGCAGCCAGCTGGGCGGCGGCGTCCTCAACTATATTGACCAGGCCGGAGACGGCAGCCGGCTGAGCACCAATATCCGCGCTTTCGAGCGGGCCGGTCTGGTCCGCATCCTGGCCGAGCCGAATGTGACCTCGGTCAATGGCGAGAACGCCGAATTCCTCGCCGGCGGCGAGTTCCCGGTTCCGGTCGGCCGCAGCGTCGATTCCACGACGGGCCAGGTCACCGTCGGCGTCGAGTTCAAGCCGTTCGGCGTGCGGCTGGCCTTCCGGCCGATCGTGCTCTCGGAGGGTCGCATCTCTCTGCAGCTCTCCACCGAGGTTTCCGAGCTGACGACCGCCGGTGCCTTCACCCTCGGCGGCACGGCCGATGACGCCCTGGTCATCCCGGCCCTGAACGTGCGCCGCGCCTCCTCCACCGTGGAACTGCCCTCGGGCGGGTCGATGATGATCGCCGGCCTGCTGCGTGAGGACACCCGCCAGAATATCGACCAGCTGCCGGGCATCGGCAGCCTGCCGGTCCTCGGCGCCCTGTTCCGCTCGCGGGACTATCTGTCGGGCGAGACTGAACTGGTCATCATCATCGAGGCCTACATCGTCTCGCCGACCTCGCCCGGCCGCCTGCAGACACCGGCCGACGGCCTGTTGATCGCCAGCGATGCCCAGACGCTGCTGTTCGGCCAGTTGAACCAGCAGTTCCGCCGTCCCGGTGCCGCGGCCGCGGCCGACGCCGGCTGGAGCGGCCCTGTGGGCTATGTCATCGAATGAGGATCCCCGTGAAACGCGCCCTCGCATCCGCCGTCTTCGTCCTCGCTGTCTCAGGCTGCGCTTCGGTTTCCGGCTCCGTCGATGCGCCGACGACGCCTCTGTCGCGCTATTCGCTGCAGGTCGAGCCCGGCCTGGATCGCATCGCCCTGGCCGTCCACGATCAGGGCCTGTCGGCGAACCAGCACGCGGCCCTGCGCGGGCTGGCGGCCCGGTACGGCGCGTCGGGCTCCGGCCATGTCCGGATTGAATCCCCCTCGGGCGACGACCCGGTCGCGGTCGAGCAGGCCTACGCCGTCCGCACCGTCCTGCAGGCTGCCGGGGTCCCCGAGGACCGCATCCAGATGGCTGCCTACGCCGCCCCCGATCCGCGCGCGCCGGTGCTGGCCGGTTTCGAGTCCATCCGGGCCTCCGTTCCGGACTGCTCGCTTGAGACCCGCAACATGGGGGCCCGGTTTTCAAACCAGAGCTCCGGCGGCTTCGGCTGCGCCATCACGGCCAATATGGCGGCCCAGATCGCCTATCCCCGCGACATTCTCGGTGCTCGCCCCATGACGCCGGCCGATTCCGGCCGGGCGGCGGTGGTGTTCGACAACTATCGACGCGGCGAGGTCAGTTCGACGCCGCAGGAACCCCTGGTGAACGGCCGCATCTCCGGGGCTGTGGAATAGCGTGACATGAGCAACGCCTTCGCGCCCCGGCCATTTGACGAGTTGGACGACGAGTTCGATCTCGACGCGGGTTACACCGCGCCGGGCGCCGTCATGCCTGACGAAGCCGCTTCCGACATCGAGACCTTCGAGGAGGTCGTCGTCGATCAACGTCAGGCGCTGCAGTTCACCGCTCCGACGGTGGCTGTCGTGCCGCTTCCGGCTGTGCAGTCCGTGCCCGAACACCGGCCGGACGATGCGCCCCCGCAGGGTGCCGGGTTCAATCCCGTCGGCGATCTGGTCGCCGGTGCCACGGCGGCCTTCTCGCCCATCAGCCTCGGCGGCCATACGGCCGAGGTGTCGGTCCCGCGTATCGCCATCCACGTCTTCGCGGAACGGCAGGACACGCTCGCCGCCGCCGAGCGTGCCGGCCAGGACCGTCGCCTGTCCCGCGCCACGACGCAGATCCGCGTCGGCGGTGTCGCCGCGGCAGTCGAGGCCTATCGGCACGAGCCGACCCCGCCGCTGATCGTCGTCGAATGCATGAAGGACCCGCAGACCCTGCTGTGGGAAGTCGACCAGCTGGCCGAGGTCTGCGACGCCGGCACCAAGGTGGTCGTGGTCGGAGCCACCAACGACATCCTCCTGTTCCGCGAGCTGATGCGGCGCGGGGTCAGTGAATATCTCGTGGTGCCGTTGCAGCCGCTGCAGCTGATCTCGGCCATCGGTGGCCTGTTCGCCGATCCGGCCCAGCCCTTCGTCGGCCGCTCGATCGCCTTCGTCGGCGCCCGCGGCGGCACGGGCTCCAGCTCCGTGGCACACAACACCGCCTGGGCGATGAGCGAGCGGATCGGCGCCAATACGGTCATCGTCGACTACGACCTGCCGTTCGGCACTGCGGGTCTGGACTTCAACCAGGATCCGCTCAGCGGTGTCGCCGACGCCCTGAGCCAGCCGGATCGGCTCGACCCTGTGCTGCTGGACCGGATGATGGTTCGCTGCACCGACAAGCTCAGCCTGTTTGCCGCGCCGGCGACCCTCGACGTCGACTGGGACATCTCCCCGGAAGCGTTCGAGGAAGTGACGACCCAGATCCGTTCGACCGCGCCCTTCGTGGTGCTGGACCTGCCGCATCTCTGGTCCGGCTGGATGCGCCGCACCCTGATCGCCGCCGACGAGGTGGTGATCGTGGCGACGCCCGATCTGGCCAGCCTGCGCAACGCCAAGAACATGATCGATCTGATCAAACAGGGCCGGCCGAACGACGCGCCGCCGCGGCTGGTGCTCAACCAGGTCGGGGTTCCCGGACGTCCCGAGATTCCGGCCAAGGATTTCGGCGCGGCCCTGGGCGTTCACCCCAGCCTGATCATTCCGTTCGAACCCAAGGTCTTCGGTGCCGCGGCCAACAACGGCCAGATGATCCTCGACGCCGGCGGCAAGTCCAAGGCCGGCGAGGCCTTCCAGACCCTCGCCCAGATCGTCTCGCGGCGTGAACTGCCGCTGCTCGCCGGGCCCAAGGGCAAGGCCGGCAAGGCGGAAGGCAAGTCGATGTTCTCCGGCCTGTTCAAGAAGAAGTCCTGACGCGTGTTCGGCAAGCGCACAGGTCAGCCCGGCAGCAGCGCCGCCGCTCCGCGGCCCGCGCCCGCAGCCGCGCCGGTCGCGCAGCCTTCGCCCGGGGTCCAGGTCGAGGCCTTCGCCTTTGGCGGAGAGCCGGACGCCGCCGAGCTGCAGGCCGCGGCGCGCAAGGCTGAATCCTACGCCGCCAAGCCTGCGTCTCCCGCGGCCGACCGACTGGATGCCCTGGCGGCGCGGCCCCGGCCGGAAGCGGCGCCCGCTCCTGCCAGGAACGCGCCCGGCCCCAAGGCCACCCCCGGCTTCGAACAGCTGAAGAAGGCCCAGGCCGTCGCCGAGATCGTCCGCGAGCAGTCGGACTATTACCACGCCACCAAGACCACGATCTTCAACGCCCTGATGAACACCATCGACCTGGCCCAGCTGGCCCAGCTCGATACCAAGGCGGCGTCGGAGGAGATCCGGGACATCGTCGCCGAACTGGTGGCGATCAAGAACGTCTCCATGTCGGTCGCCGAGCAGGAGCATCTGGTCCAGGACATCGTCAATGACGTCCTCGGCTACGGTCCGCTGGAGCCGCTGCTGGCGCGCGATGACATCGCCGACATTATGGTCAACGGCGCCGGCCGGGTGTTCATCGAGGTCGGGGGCAAGGTCCAGCTGACCAACGTCCGCTTCCGCGACAACAACCAGCTGATGAACATCTGCCAGCGGATCGTGTCGCAGGTCGGCCGCCGCGTGGACGAGAGCAGCCCGATCTGCGACGCCCGCCTGCCTGACGGTTCGCGCGTGAACGTCATCGCCCCGCCGCTGGCCATCGACGGCCCGACGCTGACGATCCGGAAGTTCAAAAAAGACAAGCTGACGATGAAGAACCTGGTGGAGTATGCCTCCATCAGTCCCGAGGGCGCGCGCGTGCTCGGCGTCATCGGTGCCTCGCGATGCAACCTGGTCATCTCGGGCGGTACGGGTTCCGGCAAGACGACCCTGCTGAACACCCTGACGGCCTTCATCGATCCGACCGAACGCGTCATCACCTGCGAGGACGCGGCTGAACTTCAGCTGCAGCAGCCGCACGTCGTCCGGCTCGAAACCCGCCCGCCCAACCTCGAGGGGCAGGGCATGATCACCATGCGGGATCTGGTGAAGAACTGCCTGCGGATGCGTCCCGAGCGGATCATCGTCGGCGAGGTCCGTGGCCCGGAGGCCTTCGACCTGCTGCAGGCCATGAACACCGGCCACGACGGCTCCATGGGCACGCTGCACGCCAACAGCCCGCGCGAAGCCATCAGCCGGATGGAGTCGATGATCACCATGGGCGGCTACGGCCTGCCCTCGAAGACCATCCGCGAGATGATCGTCGGCTCGGTCGACGTCATCATCCAGGCCGCCCGCCTTCGCGACGGCTCGCGCCGCATCACCCACATCACCGAGGTGGTCGGGCTGGAGGGCGATGTGATCGTCACCCAGGACCTGTTCGTCTACGAAATCACCGGCGAGGACGAGAACGGCAAGATCATCGGCCGTCACCGTTCGACCGGGATCGCCCGTCCCCGGTTCTGGGACCGTGCCCGCTATTACGGGCTGGAGCGCGAGCTGGCTGAAGCCCTCGACGCGGCGGAGTAGGGCGGATGCTCCCGATCCTTGCCGCGGTTCTGGCCTTCATCACCATCGGCGGGCTGGGCTGGGCCTTCGTCGGCGGCGGCGATTCCAGCGAGGCCGCGGTCAAGCGCGCCCAGACCTTCGGCGGGCCCAAGCAGAACAACGCCGCCGCCAAGAAGGCGGCCGCGGCCAATACGCCCGAGGCGCGCCGCAAACAGATCATGCAGCAGCTCCAGGAATCGGAGCGGGCCGAGCGCAAGGCGCGGGTCAGCCTTTCCGCCAAGCTGAAGCAGGCGGGTCTGGCCACCAAGGTCTCGACCTTCTGGATCATCAGCGGCGTTCTCGGCGCGATCGCCTTCCTGCTGCCGCTGCTGTTCGGCCTGAACATCCTGATCTGCCTGGGGGCGGGCGTCGTTCTTGGCCTCGGCCTGCCGCGCTGGGTTGTCGGCTTCCTCGGCAAGCGGCGGATGAAGAAATTCTCCAGCCATTTCGCCGACGCCGTCGACGTCATTGTGCGCGGCATCAAGTCCGGCCTGCCCGTCCACGACTGTTTCAAGATCATCGCCCGCGAGAGCCCCCAGCCGCTCGGCGCGGAGTTCCAGAAGCTGGTCGAGGGCCTCGGCGTCGGCCTGACCCTGGCCCAGTCACTGGACAAGATGTACGAGCGGATGCCGACGCCGGAGCTGAAATTCTTCTCCATCGTCATCGCCATCCAGCAGAAGACCGGCGGCAACCTGGCTGAGGCGCTGAACAACCTTTCGGTCGTCCTGCGCGCCCGCAAGATGATGGGCGAGAAGATCAAGGCCCTGTCGTCCGAGGCCACCGCCTCGGCCGGCATCATCGGCTCGCTGCCGCCGGCGGTGATGATCCTCGTCAGCATCACCACGCCCGCCTACATGGCCCGCCTGTTCACCGACCCGCGGGGCCAGTTCATGCTGCTGATCGCGGTGGCGATGATGTCGTTCGGCGTCTTCGTCATGAAGAAGATGATTTCGTTCAAGTTCTAGGAAACGCCCGGCCCCGATGATCGAGTTCTTCACCAACGTCCAGAACCTGCTGAGCCTCGGCGTGGGCCTGCTGGTGTTCGCCACCCTGGTGACGCTGCTCGGCTCGTTCGGCGGCGGGGCGAAGCTGGAAGGCCGGTTGAAGGCCGTGGCGGTGCGGCGCGAGGAACTGAAGCGCCGTTCGCGTCAGGCCATCGCCGCGCAGAACTCCGGAACCCAGAACCTTCGCCACTCGGACGAGGGCTTCAAGAAGCGCGTCGTCGAGCAGCTGAACCTGACCAAGCTGCTGGAAGACCCCAAGGTCGCGGACCAGATGGCCCAGGCCGGCTATCGCGGACCCCGGCCGTTGACGACCTTCTACTTCTTCCGCTTCTCGATGCCGTTCGTCTTCCTCGGCGTGGCGGTGTTTTACCTGTTCGTCTTCAACGACTTCGGTCTGCCGGTCATGACCCGGCTGACGGCCTGTATGTTCGCGGCGGTGATCGGCTTCTATGCGCCGAACATCTTCCTCTCGAACCGAATTTCACAACGCCGGACGTCCATCATGCAGGCGTTCCCGGACGCGCTGGACCTGCTGCTGATCTGCGTCGAGGCGGGGATGTCGATCGAGGCGGCGATCCAGAAGGTCAGCCAGGAGATCGGGGGTTCGTCCATCGACCTGGCTGAGGAATTGACCCTTCTGTCGGCCGAGCTCAATTATCTGCCCGACCGCCGCATGGCCTATGAGGGCCTGGCCAAACGGACCAACCATCCGGGCGTGAAGTCGGTGGCCACGGCCATGACCCAGGCCGAGACCTATGGCACGCCGCTGGGCACGGCCCTGCGCACCATGGCCAAGGAAAACCGCGAGATGCGGCTGTCGGCGGCCGAGAAGAAGGCGGCGGCCCTGCCGGCCAAACTGACCGTGCCGATGATCCTGTTCTTCCTGCCGGTGCTGTTCATCGTCATTCTGACGCCGGCCATCATCAGCATCCAGGACACGATGGCCGCCGGCGCAGCGGGCGGCTGACTCAGGCTTCGGCCGCGGCCTTCCAGGCGTCGGCGACCGCGTCGACCGCATGGCGCAGATGCCTGCGGTGCCTGTCGAAATACATCTCGCCGCGCAGGCCCGAGAAGATGAAGCCGTTGGCGACGATGCAGCTGTTCGGCTCGTCGAGCGGCTCGATCTCGAAATAGCGCATCGACCGGAACCAGAGGCCGCGGTTCTCGGCCCAGACCAGCTGCGAATAGGGCTGCCAGTCGCCGACGCGGGTCGTGGCGCGGCGCTCGGGCAGGTCCCCGATCTGTTCGGTCAGGGTGATGTCCGCGCCAAAGGCGATCGTGCCCTCCAGCCCGGTCTCGACCGGATTCCAGCGGTCCCAGCCCGGCAGGTCCGCGATCAGGTCCCAGATCTGGTCGGGGGTGGCGCGCACGCCGATGCGGCGCTCGATACGGGCGATGTCCATGGGTCCGATCTGCCACGCCTTTGGGACCGGGAAAAGGCCTCGAGCGTCAGCGGTTGCCTTCGGGGCCCGGCTGCGAGGCGGGTGGCGTCTCGGGCGAGGGCGTTTCGTCGCGGTCGGGCAGGTCCGGCGGGCCCGTGCGCAGTCGCGGATTGATGAAACACAGGGCGGTTGCGGCGGCGAGCAGGACAGCGTTGGCGATGAAGGGCGCGGGCTCGGCCAGTTCGTAGAGGGCGACGCCGATCACGGGCGGGGCGAGGAAGCTGAGGCCGGCCAGCGACATCATCAGGCCCGCGATCGCGCCCTGTTCGTGCGCCTCCACCGACAGGGAAGACCCGGCGGTGAAGCCCGGCCGGGCAAAGCCGATGCCCATGGAAACCACGGCATAGCCGATGACCACGCCGTAGTAGCCGGGGGCGGCGATACTCATCAGGTTTCCGGCCAGCGCCAGGGCCGCGCCCCAGCGCATGAGGTGGGCGGGCTGAAGCTTCAGCAAGGGGATCAACCCCCACTGGGCCATCAGGGTGGCGGCGGCACCCGCCAGCATGGCGATGCCGATGAAGGGCTGGGCGTCGCGCACGGCGATGCCGGTGGCCGACAGCTCATCGATGATGTGGAAGCCCAACACCGAGATATTGGCCGCCTGCGCCCCGGTGACGAACAGGCCGTAGAGCAGATAGCCGCGCACGCGCGGGTCTTTCCAGAGCCCCTTGCCGGCGTCGCCGCGATGGCCGCTGGGCGAGGGGATGCGCACCACCTCGCCGCTCGGCAGCTTGCGCCAGACGATGACCAGGACCACCAGACCGAACAGGGCGAAGGCGTACATCGGCCCCGCCAGTCCGATCATGGGAATGACGAACCCGGTGCCGCCCAGCCCGACCATGATTGCGGGCAGGACGAAGAAGGGTGCCAGCGCCGGACCGATCACCGTGCCCAGGCCCTGGGCGGAGGCCAGCAGCGACATGGCCTGGGTGCGCTGCTCCGGCGTGGTTCGGTCGGCGACATAGGCCTGGGAGGCGATCGGGGCCGCCGAGCCGAAGACGCCGTAGATGGTGCGCGCCACCCCCATCAGGACAAAGGCCAGAATGGCACCCAGCCATTGTTCAAGCCCGGAGGTGGCGGCCAGGCCGAAGCCGGACATGGAGACGACGAAGCCGGCCAGGCCGATCATCATGACCCGCTTGCGGCCCAGGGTGTCGGACAGGCGGGCCCAGAAGGGTGAGGCGACCGTCCACATCAGGGCCGAGATGGCGAAGGCACCGGCGACCAGGGTGTCCGAAAGCTGGAACTCGCGCCCGATGGCCGGCAGGACCGACTGAAGCGCCATGTTTCCCGCCGCCGCGATCAGGCTGACGGCGAACAGGATGGCGAAGGCGGGGGAGCGAAGGTTCACGGGTGCACTCTAGGGCTGCCGGTGCCCGCCGTCATCCAACGCATAATTACCTGTTCGTTTCATTTCTTGCGCCGGCCGCACGGTCCGCGCACGGTAGCGGCTCTCGGACACTGGGGACCGCCATGACCATCCGCCGCCTGCTCGCCGTCTCCACGCTTTCACTGGCCCTGTCCGCCGGCTTCGCTCATGCCCAGACGGGCCCGGTCGCGCTCGATCGGATCGAGGCTGCGGTGACGGCGGAAATGCCGAAGGTCATCAACTGGCGCCGCGACCTGCACGCCAACCCCGAACTGGGCTTCGCCGAGACCCGCACCGCCGCCCTCGTGGCGGAGCATCTGCGGGCGCTCGGCATGGAGGTCCGCACGGAGGTCGGCAAGACCGGCGTCGTGGGCGTGCTGCGCGGCGGACGGCCGGGCGGGACGGTGGCGCTGCGGGCGGACATGGACGCCCTTCCGGTGCTGGAGGCGACGGGCCTGCCCTTCGCCTCGACCGCGACCGGAACCTATATGGGCGCCACTGTGCCGGTGGCTCACGCCTGCGGTCACGACGCCCACGTCGCCATGCTGATGGGTGCCGCCGAGGTGCTGGCCGGCATGCGCGAGGATATTCCCGGGACCATCGTCTTCATCTTCCAGCCCGCCGAGGAAGGGGCGCCTCCGGGTGAGCCGCTCGGCGGGGCGCGGCTGATGATCCAGGAGGGTGCGCTGGCCAATCCGCGGCCCGACGCCATCTTCGGCCTGCATGTCGTGCCGGGCCGACCGGGGACGGTCTTCTACCGCCCGCGCGGTTTCATGGCGGCCTCGGACCGGGTCGACATCACCCTGCATGGTCGTCAGACGCACGGGGCCTGGCCGTGGAAGGGCGTCGACGTCATCGCCACGGCGGCCCAGATCGTCCAGACCATCAACACCCTGACCGCGCGCACCATCGACCCGACCACGACGCCGACGGTGTTCACCATCGCCACGCTCGACGCCGGTGTCCGCTACAACATCATTCCGGACCAGGCCGTTCTGTCCGGCACCCTGCGCACCTTCGACATCGCCCAGCGTGACGACCTCGTCGCCCGCACCCGGGTCGCCATCGACAATGTCGCCGAGACCTTTGGCGCGACGGCCGAGTTCACCGTGCGCCAGAACGCGGCCCTGGTGTTCAACAACGAAGAATTGTCGGCCTGGCTGGCCCCGGTGCTGACCGAGGCGGCGGGGGCGGGGAACGTCAATCCGGCCACTCCGCCGACGACCGTGGCCGAGGACTTCAGCTATCTGTCGCAGGAAGTCCCCGGGGTCTTCTACCACCTTGGCGGATCGAAGGACGGGGTCGATCCCGCCACCTCGCCGCCGAACCACTCGCCGGGCTTCGACGTCAATGAAGCGATCCTGCCGCTGGGCGTCCGCACCCATGTGCTGAGCGCGATCCGGTTCCTGGAGCGCGACTGACCCGTGGCCGACGAACTGGAACCGCTGAAGGCGCGGCGGGTGACCGCCCTCTATCGTCTCGACCTGATCGGCAAGGGCGCGCAGCTGACCTATGAGGACGGCACGCCGGTAGACATGAAATCCGAGCAGGCGCGGCTGGAGGAGATGGTCGCCGATCTGGACCGCCGGATCGCGCGGCTGGAGGCGACGCTGCACTGAGGGCGGCAACCACGTTTCTCAACACCCCGGCAAGAAACCCGGCGCATCCTTCTACGGTCGTACAGGAGGGGGCCATGAGGAATCTGCCCGTTCAACTGCCGCCGATGACGCTGGAACGCCGGGGCGGAAAGCTGCGTGAGCTGTTCTGGTTTCTCGTGGCCTTCGGCGCGATGTTCGGGGCCGCCCTGCTGGGCCTGGACCTGCTGTCCTAGCAGCGGGCGAAATACGTCCCGATCACCGCGCGATAGACCTCCGCCAGCGCCTCGATCTCGGCCACGGGCGCACGCTCGTCGATCTGGTGCATGGTCTGGCCGACGAGGCCCAGCTCCAGCACCGGACACATGGCGCGGATGAAGCGGGCGTCGGAGGTGCCGCCGGTGGTGGAGGCCTCGGGCCGGCGGCCGACCGCGGCCTCGACCGCGTCCTGCACGCCGGTGACGAAGGGCCCGGTCTGGGTCAGGAAGGCGTCGCCCGAATGCAGGTGCTCGAGCTCGATGCGCAGACCGCTTTCGGCCTGGGCCTTGCCCGCTTCCGCATTGAGCCAGGCCATCAGGCTCTCGCCCGTATGGTTCGGGTTGAAGCGGATGTTCAGCCGCCCCCGTGCCTCGGCCGGGATCAGATTGGTCGCCGTATTGCCGACGTCGAGCGTGGTCAGCTCGAGGTTGGACGGCTGGAAGGCCTCATAGCCGGCGTCCAGTTTGTGATCCGCGAGACGGGCGACCAGCCGGGCGAGCACCGGGACCGGATTGGCCGCCCGGTCCGGATAGGCGACGTGGCCCTGTTTGCCGTGGACGGTGATCCAGGTGTTGAGCGAGCCGCGCCGCCCGATCTTGATCATGTCGCCCAGCGCATGCTGCGAGGACGGCTCGCCGACGACGCAGGCGTCGATGACCTCGCCCTCGGCCATCAGGGCCTGGACCACCCGTTTGGTGCCGTGCAGGGCGGGGCCTTCCTCGTCGCCGGTGATCAGGAAGGACAGGCTGCCCGGAACCTCGCCTTCAGCCAGAACCTGGGACACCGCCGCGACCCAGGCCGCGATGCCGCCCTTCATGTCAACCGCGCCGCGGCCGTAGAGGATCCCGTCCTTCACCTCGGCTTCGAACGGGCCGGAGGACCAGGCCTCGGTCGAGCCGGTCGGCACCACGTCGGTGTGGCCGGCGAAACAGAGGTTCGGCGAGGCTGTGCCGCGCCGCGCGTAGAGGTTCTCGATATCCTCGAACTTCATGCGCCGGCAGTGGAAGCCGAGCCCGGTCAGGGCGCGCTCCAGCACATCCATCGCGCCTTCGTCGGCGGGGGTGACGGAGGGCCTGCGGATCAGGTCGCGGGTCAGGGCGACAGGATCGATAACGGGAGTTGATGCGACGCTCATAAGGCTGTGCTTTACGGGGTTCGGACGACTGCGAGAAGGGCGCTCCTCCCCATGCCGAAGATCGACATTGCCGCAGCCCCGACCGGACACGGCACGGGCTATCCCGAGGAATTCGCCGGACCGTGCAAGCCGCGCCGCCGCTGGCGGCTGGGCGATGCCGTCGGGCTGGACCAGTTCGGGGTCAATCTGCTGCGCCTGCCGGCCGGCGCCTGGTCGAGCCAGAGGCACTGGCATGAGGGCGAGGACGAGTTCATCTGGGTGCTGGAAGGCGAGGTGGTGCTGGTGGAGGATGAGGGCGAAACCGTCCTGCGCGCCGGCGACTGCGCGGGCTGGAAGGCGGGCGTGCCCAACGGCCATGTGCTGCAGAACCGCTCAGGCGCCGAAGCGGTCCTGCTGGAGGTGGGCACGCGCACCCCGGGCGGAGATACCGGCCACTATCCGGACATCGACATGCAGTTCCGGCAGGGCGGCTTCTTCCACCGCGACGGAACCCCTTATCCGAAAGTCGACCGCCGCACGTGACCGGGACCATCGAGACGACCGAACCGGTCCCGCCGCCGCCTGAGGGGCCCGCCAGCCCCTGGGCCATCCGCGACTTCCGCCTGCTCTGGGTCGGGCGGGTGGCGGCGGTGCTGGGCATCCAGATCCAGTCCTCGGCCCTGCTGTGGCAGGTCTATGAGATCGCGCGCCGGGACCATCCGGTGGCCGAGGCCAGCCTGTATCTGGGGCTGGTCGGGCTGTGCCAGTTCCTGCCGCTGCTGGCCCTGACCCTGCCCGCCGGCGCCCTGGCCGACCGGCGCGACCGCAAGAATACCGTCACCCTGTCGGTCATGGTCGAGGGCGGCTGCGCGCTCGCCTTCCTGTTTATGGCGCTGCACGGTTCGCCGCCGCTGTGGGGGCTGCTGGCGGTCGCCGCCGTGTTCGGCGCGGCGCGGGCCTTCCTCGCCCCGGCCAGCCAGGCCTTCCTGCCCATGGTGGTCGGCCGCCGCGCCCTGCCGCCGGCCATCGCAGCCCAGTCCATCGCCTTCCAGACGGGGGCCATCGCCGGCCCGGCGCTGGGCGGCGTCATCGTCGGCTTCTCGGTGCCCGGGGCCTATGGTGTGGCCCTGGCCATGTTCGCCATCGGCTTCGCCAGCCTTGTTCTGATCCGCACCAGCGGCAAGCCGGCCGCGTCGCCGACCCGCGTCTCGCCGGTGGACCAGGTGAAGGAGGGACTGGCCTATGTCTGGAATACCAAGATCGTGCTCGGCGCCATTTCGCTGGACCTGATCGTAGTGCTGCTGGCCGGTGTGGCCCTGCTGACGCCGATCTTCGCGCGCGACATCCTGCATGTCGGGGCCGTCGGCTTCGGCCTGCTGCGGGCATCGTTCGGGGCCGGGGCCCTGCTGGTGGCCCTGTATCTGAGCCGTTTCCCGATCGTGAAGCACGCGGGCCGCTGGATGTTCGCCTCGGTGGCCGTGTTCGGCGTCTGCACCCTGACCTTCGGCCTCTCGACCAGTGTCTGGCTGTCGGGCGCGGTCCTGTTCCTCGGCGGGGCGGCGGACATGATCAGCGTCAACATCCGCCAGACCCTGATCCAGCTGGCCACGCCCGATCACATGCGCGGCCGGGTCAGTTCCGTGTCCATGCTGTTCATCGGTGCCTCGAACGAACTGGGCGAGGCCTATTCCGGCGTGGCGGTCCGTTTCCTCGGCCCCATCGGCGCGGCGGTGTACGGCGGCATAGGCGCGCTGGCCGCGACCGGTCTCTGGGCGCGGTGGTTCCCCGCGCTGAGGAAGGCGGATCGGCTGGAGTAATGGTGCTCCGGCGCGCCGGGGCCTCAGATCAGAGACCAGATCAAAGCCCCGCCAGCGGCGATCGAGACCGGCGCGATCAGACGAACGGCCGTCACCGGAATTCGCTGTGCCCACCAAGTGGAGTATGCCGCATGCCATCGGCGCGGAAGCAGCATCAGGACGGCGGCGGATACGATCAGCAATCCGCCGATGAGCGCGATCGCTTGCGGAAACCGGGATGCGGCGGCGGCCAGCACCAAAGCGCTTCCAGCCGCGATGCGCAGTAACATTTCGCCGAAGTGAATCGTCGGGCTTCCACCCATCGCCCCGAGTGCCTTTAGCGCCCGGCGTGGAGCGACCAACATGAAAGCGCTGACGCCGATCAGCCATAGCCCCACGACGATGGACAGATACTGGGCGGCTGTTGCCGTCATCGGACCCTCAGCTCACCACGGCCTGAAGTGTTTGCTCAGCTTCAGCCCCTGCCGCTGGTAGTGGCTGCCGCCCTCGCCGTAGAGGCGGGTGGGGCGTTCGGTGAGGGGTTCATAGACCAGCCGGGCGACGATCTGGCCGTGCTCCAGCAGGAAGGGGGTGTCGTGGGTGCGGACCTCGAGCACGCCCTTGGAGCCGGCCCCGTGGGCCTCGTCGGTGCCGAAGCCGGGATCGAAGAAGCCGGCGTAGTGGACGCGGAACTCGCCGACAGACGGATCGATCGGGGTCATCTCGGCGGCCTGGTCGACCGGGATTTCGACGTCGTCGCTGGAGGCCAGGATGTAGAACTCGCCCGGATCGAGCAGCAGTTCGCCGCGGCGCAGGGTCAGGGGCTCCCAGAAGTCGCGCGGGTCGTGGCCGTCGATGTTGTCGAGGTCGACGACGCCGGCGTGGCGGCGGCCGCGGAAGCCGACGATTGAGCCCTCGCCCCCCTGCAGTTCCACCCCGACGCTGCGGGTTTCCAGTTTGGGCGGTGCGCCGGCCTTGAGCCGCAGCTGGTTCAGCCGGGTGCCCGGACGAACCAGGATGGGGAAGGTCTGGGGCGAGATCTCCAGATACAGCGCCCCCTCATAGCCTTCGGCCACGTCATCGAAACGGGCGCCGCGATCGGTCAGCAGACGGACGAAGACATCGACCCGGCCGGTCGAACTCTTGGGATTGGCGCGGGCGATCAGCCCCTTGGGCAGGCTCAGCCGTTCCTGAAGCCGCACGATATAGACGCAGCCGCGCTCCAGCACGACGCCGCCCGAAAGGTCGATCCGGTGCATGGAGACGTCGGCGATCCGCTCCTCGACGGTCCTGCGGCCGGGCAGGAAGGAGGCGCGCACGCGCCAGGCCTGATCGGACAGGCGCAGGTCCAGACTGGCCGGCTGCACCTGATCGGTGTCGAAGGGGGTGTCGGAGGCGATCGCGCCGCCGGCGATCAGGGCCTCGATGGACTGGCAGGGCAGGATGCCGGGGGTGGGGAATTCGATGGACTGCATGGATACGGCTTACACGATTCCGCCGCCTGTCTCTTGTCCCGAGACGTCGCCGCGCCGCTTGACCTGCGTCCCCGTTCCGGGACCATGGGCGGATGCACGATACGCGCGCCTATGAAGCCGAAACCGACGGGATCGTGGTCCGCGTCCGGCCCAGCTATCTGGCCGGCCAGTCCGATCCGGACGCCGGCCGCTGGGTCTGGGCCTATCAGGTCGAGATTGTGAATCTGACCGGGGTGTCCGTCCAGCTGATGGCGCGACGCTGGGTGATCACCGACGCGCGCGGCCATGTCGAGGAGGTGCGCGGGCCGGGCGTGATCGGCGAACAGCCCACGATCCTGCCGGGCGAAAGCTATGCCTATGCCTCGGGCTGTCCGCTGGGCACGGCCTCGGGGTCGATGGTCGGGGGCTATGCGATGACGGACGCCACCGGGCGCGAGTTCGAGGCGGCCATCCCGGCGTTCAGCCTGGATGTGCCGGGAGAGCGGCGCGTTCTGAACTGAGTGGGTGAGGGGCTGCGTCAACCCGGAAAAGCGCAGCCCCGCCCCAGCACTCAAGGCCCCGTGCGGGTGGGGCCTCGAGGCGGAGGGCGGCTCTCTAGGAGCCGTTCATGACAGCCGTATGGCTGAAAGGGGTCAGATATACCGCCGCAGCGAGCGGGCCAGGTCGGTGGCGCCGCGCTTGACCTGGGGCTGGTAGGCGACGCGGGCGTGTTCGACGCAATAGACGCCTTCCGACGAGCGCCGGCCGCAGAAGCTGAACTCGTTTGAGGACGGGTCGCCGATCGGCCATTTGCACATGTGGGCACCCAGGGTCATCACCGTGGCGGTGCCGGGCAGGTCGGGCATGGGGGCCGGAACCGACGGGGCCGAGACGGCGCGCGGCTGGACGGCTTCGATGCGGCGCGGTGCCGAGGGCGCCTGGGTCGGCTGGGCGGCGGGGCGCGGACGCGACGGGCGGAAGGTGGCGCGGGCGGGCTGCGACGGGGCGGCCCGGCCCGACAGGCCGAGACGGTGCACCTTGCCGATGACGGCGTTGCGGGTGACGCCGCCGCCGAGCTGTTTGGCGATCTGGCTGGCCGACTGGCCTTCCAGCCAGAGCTTCTTCAGCGCCCCGACGCGGTCTTCAGTCCAGCCTGCGGTCATAGCCAACCCTCCGGGTCTCGGATTCAATATATGGGGTCCAGGCTGCCCTCCCGGGGCCTC
The DNA here is from genome assembly GCA_030285985.1 of Aquidulcibacter paucihalophilus. Classification (NCBI taxonomy): domain Bacteria; kingdom Pseudomonadati; phylum Pseudomonadota; class Alphaproteobacteria; order Caulobacterales; family Caulobacteraceae; genus Aquidulcibacter; species Aquidulcibacter paucihalophilus. The sequence goes on along the minus strand of CP127384.1, from coordinate 3,032,862 downwards.
GACCTACCACTAATCGTAAACGAGGTCCTAACAGACGCAAGATGTGCGAATCAGTCCGTCCACAGGAACCAGATGTAGGGATGGTTAACGGCGGCGGCTGCGCCGCCGGGTGATTGGTGGTTGGTGATTGGTGATTGCAGCTTGTTCGCCAGCGGAAGGGCGGCGCAGGCGGCGCCGCTGCACTGGCGCTGCCCAACCACCAACCACCAACCACCAACCACTTGCATCCCGCCGCCGCCCGCCGCATCTGGCCTCCATGACCGACCTGAGCACCGTCTCCACCACGCCCCAGCCGCGTAGCTATCCCGGGATCAACTGGATCGGCGTCCAGACCCTGTACCTGCGCGAGGTGCGGCGGTTCTGGAAGGTCGGGGCCCAGACCGTGGCCGGACCGGTGGTGACCACCCTGCTGTATATGCTGGTCTTTGTGGTGGCCCTCCAGGGCGCCCGCCCGCCGCTGCACGGCACGCCCTTCGCAGAGTTCGTGGGGCCCGGCCTGATCATGATGGCCATGCTCAACAACGCCTTCGCCAACGCCTCCTCCAGCCTGATCCAGGCCAAGGTGATGAATACGGCGACCGACTTCCTGACCCCGCCGCTCAGCCCGCTGGAGCTGACCATCGGCTTTTCGCTCGGTGCCGCGACGCGCGGCCTGGTGGTCGGGATCGTGACGGCGCTGTGCGTCATGCCCTTCGCGCGGCTGGAAGTGGCCAACCTCGGCCTGATCCTGTGGTTCGGCCTGCTGGCCTGTCTGATCATGGGGATGCTGGGCGTTTTCGCTGGCCTCTGGGCGCAGAAATTCGACCAGCTCGCCGCGGTGCAGAATTTCGTCATCATGCCGATGACCTTCCTGAGCGGCACCTTCTACCTCGTCGAGAACCTGCCCGAGCCGTTCGCGACGATCAGCCATTTCAACCCGTTCTTCTATCTGATCGACGGATTCCGCGCCGGCTTCATCGGGACCGGCAACGCCGAGGGAAACCTGATGATCGGCATGGTTCTGAGCGGCGTGCTGACGCTGGTCATGGCCGTGACCTGCTGGCTGGTGTTCCGCTCGGGCTGGCGGCTGAAGACCTGAAGCAGTTGTAAGGTGCGCCGCGCGCCGCGCCGCGCTAGCCATGGTGCCCTGTCTCAAGGGGGTCCCATGCTGTTCCGTTCGCTTGCCGCCGCCGCGGCCCTGCTCGTCGCGTCCACGCCGGTCGCCGCCCAGGACCTCGACCTGCGCGCCCAGGTCGCCGCTTTCGTCCAGCCGTCCAACGAAGCGCGCACGGCCGTCGTTGTGGCCCAGCTGCGCGCCGCCGGGTTCGAGCCGACGGTCGAGACCTTCACTGGCGGCAATGGCCGGACCGGGGAGATGGAGGGCCGCAATGTGGTCGTGACCATCGGCGACGGCCCGCGCGAAATCCTGCTGACCGCCCACTATGACGCGGTGAAGCTGCGCGACGGGACGATGTCGCACGGGGTGGTCGACAACGCGGCGTCGGTGGTCGGTGTGATCGAGGCGGCGAAGACCCTGCGCGGCAAGGCGCTGAACCATCGCATCCGCATCATCCTGTTCGACCAGGAGGAGCTGGGTCTGATCGGTGCGCGCAAATGGATCGAGGCGCACGGGCTGGCGAACGTCGCCGCCGTCGTGAACTCGGACGTCGCCGGATACGGCGACACCATGATGTACGGCCAGAACAACGGCCCGCAGTCGGCCTTCGTCACCCGCGTGGTGCAGGAGCTGTGCGCCGAACGGGCGATGCAGTGCGTCGGCTTCCCGGTCTATCCGCCGTCCGACGACCGCGCCTTCTCCGCGGCCGGCGCGCCGGTGGTGTCGCTCGGCTTCCAGGACGAGATCGGCGCCCACCAGATGTGGCTGGCCTTCAACGGTGGCGAGGCCAACGGTCTGGCCGAGGGCTTCGTCCCGCAGGTCTTCCGGCTGATCCACTCGGCCGAGGATACGATGGACAAGATCGATCCGGCCACGGCTGCCCTCGCCGGCGCGACCTATGCGGCGGTGGTCGAGCGACTGGACGCGCAACTCGCCGGTGTTGACTAACACCGTCCTCCGGCCGACAAGGCCTGACCCTTATTCCAGCGGTCCCGGCGCTCTCCAGCGGCGGGGCCGTCTCGCTTTTGGAGGCTTGTCCCGTGTCCACTGAACATCTGATGGGTGTCTACAACCGCGCGCCCCTGGAAGTGGATCGTGGCCAGGGCGCGCGTCTGTGGGGCAAGGACGGGACCGAATACCTCGACTGCGTCATGGGCATTTCGACCAACGCCCTCGGCCACGCCAATCCGATCCTCGTCCAGGCGGTGAAGGACCAGGCCGAAAAGCTCTGGCACGTCTCCAACATCTTCAAGATCCCGGGGCAGGAAGCTCTGGCCGACGCGCTGTGCGAAAAGTCGTTCGCCGACGTGGTCTTCTTCACCAACTCGGGCACCGAGGCGGTCGAGTGCGCGATCAAGACGGCGCGCCGGTATCATTTCGCCAACGGCCAGGCCGAGCGGATCGACATCTACGGCTTCGACGGCTCGTTCCACGGTCGGACCTACGGTGCCATCAACGCCGCCGCCAACCCCAGCTACACCAACGGCTTCGGCCCGCCGATGGAAGGCTTCCACCAGCTGGTCTTTGGCGATCATGAGGCCCTCAAGGCCGCGATCGCCAACCCGAACACCGCCGCCATCATCGTCGAACCGGTGCAGGGCGAGGGCGGCTGCCGCGCCATTCCCGAGGTCTGCCTGCGCGGCCTGCGCGAGATGTGCGACGAATACGGCGTCCTGATCATCTTCGACGAAGTCCAGTGCGGCATGGGCCGGACCGGCAAGCTGTGGGCCCATGAGTGGGGCGGCATGGCCCCCGACATCATGGCCATCGCCAAGGCCCTGGGTGGTGGCTTCCCGATCGGCGCCTGCCTGGCCACGGCCAGGGCGGCCACGGGCATGGTCGTCGGCGTGCACGGCTCGACCTTCGGCGGCAACCCGCTGGCCATGGCCGTCGGCGCCGCCGCCTTCGCCGAGATCTCGAAGCCCGAGACCCTGGCCCACGTCAACGAGATCGCCGGCTATCTGAAGCAGCAGCTGCACGGGCTGAAGGAACGCTTCCCCGATGTGATCGTCGAGGTGCGCGGCAAGGGCCTGCTGATGGGCATGAAGCTGGTCCCGAACAACCGCGAATTCATGGGCTGGGCCCGCGACGAGGCGCATCTGCTGGTCGCCGGCGGCGGCGACAATCTGGTCCGCATCCTGCCGCCCCTGAATTTCACGCTGGACGAGGCGCGCGAGGCGATCGAACGCCTCGAGAAGACCTGTGAGTTCGCCCGCACGAAGCTGGCCGCGGCCTGACCGGAGACCTGAAGATGGTCCGCCACTTCCTCGACATCCACCGGCTCGAAGCCGCGGAGCTGCGCGCCATCCTCGATGACGCCCATGCCCGCAAGGCGGCCCGCCAGGGCTGGCCGAAGGGCCGCGCCGATGCCGACGCGCCGGCGAAGGATCGCGTGCTGGCGATGATCTTCGAGAAGAATTCGACCCGCACGCGCTTCAGCTTCGACGCCGCGATCCGCCAGTTGGGCGGGGCCTCGATCATCGCCAACGCCGGCGACATGCAGCTGGGCCGCGGCGAGCCCGTCGAGGATACGGCCCGGGTCCTGTCGCGCATGGTCGATGCGGTGATGATCCGCGCCAACAGCCATGAGGACGTCGAACGCTTCGCGCGGGTCGCCACCGTGCCGGTGATCAACGGCCTGACCGACCGCTCGCACCCGTGCCAGATCCTGGCCGATATCATGACCATCGAGGAGGCCCGCGGCCCGATCGCCGGCAAGACGATCGCCTGGGTCGGGGACGGCAACAACGTCTGCCACAGCTTCATGCATGCGGCGCCGAAGCTGGGCTTCCACCTGAACGTCGCCTGCCCGGCGGACTACCACCCCGACCTCCATGACCTGGCCCGGGGCGGCAATCATGTCACCCTGACCAGCGACCCGCGCGAGGCCGTGGCCGGCGCGGATGTCGTGGTCACCGATACCTGGGTGTCGATGGGCGACGGTGACTATGAGGCCCGGCTCGAGGCCTTCGAGGGCTATGGCGTCGACGCCGCCCTGATGGACGCCGCCGCCAGCGACGCCGTCTTCCTGCACTGCCTCCCCGCCCACCGTGGCGAGGAGGTGACCGACGCCGTCATCGACGGACCGAAGTCGCTGGTCTGGGATGAAGCCGAGAACCGCATCCACGCCCAGAAGGCCGTACTGGCCTGGTGTTTCGCGGGGTAGGTCCTGGTGAGCAGGGCTCAGGGCCTGGAAAGCGCAGCGCCGTCCCCAGCCCCAAGCCTCAAGTCCAAGCCCCAGGGCTTCACTGCAGGTTCACGTCCGCCACGCCGCCCGCGTCCGGCAGGGTCTTCGTCAGACTGGCCCTGGCGACCTCGAACATGAACCGCACCGGGCCCTTCTTCGACACCCAGATCCGGCCGTCGTCGGCGTCGAAGCGCAGCAGGGTCAGGTGGGGGTCGTCCTTGCCCCCGGGGTACCAGGCGGCGAGGATCGGGTTCCAGTGTTTGTCGATCAGCGCCGGATTGCGCGGTGCCACCGACAGGGTGCCGTGGATGCAGGCCCAGACTTCCTGATCCTTGGAGCCGTAGGTGAACATGGCCGACTGGTCGGGAATGGCCGCGTCCTTCGCCAGGTCGGTGTCGTCGCGGGTGAAGAACCAGATCGTCCCGGTCTCTTCCTCGCGGAAGGCGGTCATCGGCTGGCTGTGATAGCCGGGCTGGTCGAGGCCCAGCATGCCGGTGTTGGACGTCTTGAGGTGGTCCCAGAATTCCTTCTCGGCCTCGGCGGCGGTGAGGGTCTTGTCGTTCATGGGGAGGGTTCCTGATCGCGGGGGTGGATCAGGAATGGCCGGGCGGCGGAGGGGTTCCGGCCGGGTCTCGCCTAGTAGGGCCGCCGGGGCACGCCCATCAGGGTTCCGATGTGGATGGCCAGCACCATGATCGCGGCGCCCGAAAGCAGCATGATGAAGCGCCACGGCACCATGCGGACGCCGCGCCGGGGGTCCCAGGGCCGGGAACCCCGCCAGCCGGCGAAGACCGCCAGGGCCAGGGCGGCGACGAGCAGGGCGAGAGTGACGGTCAGACTCATCCGCGCGAGGTGGTCCGTGGAGGGGGCAGGCGCAAGGGCGAAATCCTTGCTGGGAGGTTAATCTTCACAGGTCGTTAACCACGTTGGCGCGAAATATTCATCGGGTCGCGGCGCTTTCCACAGGAAGATGGGGATGCCGCTATATCTTGGGGTTAACCACGCGTTTACACCCACGATCTGGACGTCTAGCGTCCTTCAGGTGGGTCGGGAGTCGAATCAGTGAGCGCAGCCGCGGCGCCTTGGAGCGTAAAGGGCATTGAGCCCAAGGCGCGCGAGATCGCCAAGGACCTTGCCCGTCGTTCGGGCATGACGCTGGGCGAGTGGCTGAACACCATCATCATGGAAGACGGCGACGATGACGAGGGCGGCTTCACGCCCCTGTCCCGCCGCCCCCATGCCGCCGACAGTATCGACCGCCGTGGCCGCAGCCGCCGCATGGATGACGCCTACGGGGCGGGTGCGAGCGACGACCAGCTGCACCGTCTCGGTGCCTCGATCGACGCTATCGCCGCCCGGCTGGAAGCCGCCGAGCGCCGCTCCACCATCGCCATCCAGGGCGTCGACCAGGCTGTCTCCGGACTCGTCCGTCGACTGGAAGGGCAGGACCAGACCGGCAAGGCCTACGGCCGCCGCATCGACGACATCGCCGAAGAGCTGCGCGAGGGACACAAGCGCCTGCGCCGGTTCGAGCAGGAGGTGGGGCCGCAGACGGCAGAGACCTTCGGCAAGGTCGAGACCACCATGGGCGCGCTCGCGAGCCGCCTCTACGACATTGAGGAGCGTCAGCGCTCCAGCGTCAACGAGCTGCGCCACCGCATGGACACGGTGGAAAAGGTCGCAGGACCGGGCGTCGGGTCGGAGCTGCTGGCCGAGGTCGGGCAACGGCTGGACCAGGCCCAGAGTCGCACCGCCGAGGCGCTGCGCAATCTGCAGGCTTCGTTCGCCGGGCTGGATCAGCGGCTGCGCGCCGCCGAGTCACGCGCCGAGCCCGAGGGTGCGCGCGAGGCTGCCCGTTTCGAAAAGCTGGCCGAGACGCTGAGCCGTCAGGTCGAGGGCAACCGCGCCGAGATGATGCGGCGGTTCGACACCGCCGAGAGCGAAGGCCGGATGGACCGCATCGAGCGCGCGGTGCTGGCCATCGGCGATCAGGTCAAGGCCTCCGAGGAACGCTCGGCCAAGGCCGTCGAAAGCATGGGCCATGAGGTCCTGCGCATCGCCCAGAACCTGAACGGTCGGGTCCAGTCGATCGAGGCCGAAACGCCGGTCCGGTTCGAACAACTGAGCCGCAAGGTCGAGACCGACATGGGCCGGTTGGCCCAGGGCATCGAGCAACGGCTGACCGCGACGGACGACCGCCACGCCCTGGCCCTCGAGAAGCTGGGCGGCGAGATCACCCGAATTTCCGACCGGCTGAGCGAACGCATCGCCCAGTCCGAGCGGCGCTCGCAACAGGCGCTGGACGATATCGGCCGCCGCCTGGCCGACAGCTCCAGCCGCATCGAGCAGGGCTATGACCGTGCGTCCGGCGAACTGGCCGAGCGCATGCGGATGTCGGAAGAGCGCACCGCGGCCCTGATCGCCGAGGCCCGCGACAATATCGAGCGCCGGGCGGAAGCCCCCGTCGCAGCGGCCGCGGTCGCTCCGGCACCGGACGCAGACTGGCGCGCCGCCGCCTTCCCGGACTCCGCCTTCCCCGGCACGGCCTTCTCGGACACAGTGTTTGATGATCCGGTCTATGCCGAGCAGCAGGCCTGGTCCGCAGACCTCGCACCACCCGAGCCGACGCCTGCCGCCTTCCGTCCCGAGCCTGAGGCCGACGAGGTCCTGACCGCCGACGCCATCTTCGACGCCGTCATGCGCGGCCCACGCGTCGATGAGGCCGCTGTCGAAGCGCCGATGGCCGTATCCGCGCCGTTCGGCAGCCGTCCCGCCGGGACATTTGCCGTCGAGGTCGACCCGGCTCCGCAGATTCCCGCCTTCACCCCGCCTTCGTTCAACGCCGCGCCCGAGGACGAGCCGGTTCAGGCTCCGGCCGCGCCGACCGCCTTCGGCCAGGGCTTCGGCGGCGCTGATGTCCTGGATGCGCTCGAGGCGACCGCGCCCGGCGCTTTCGACGGCGGCCACGACGATTTCGACGGCGAAACCGACTTCGTCGATCCGCGCGCCCTGCGCGCGGCGGCGGCACAGGGGCGTGCTTCCTCCACCCGCCAGACCATCGACGCAGCCCGCGCCGCCATGACCGTGCCGATCGCCGCGGAAGCCCCGGCCCGCTCTGGCTTCGGCCTGAAGCGCGGCGGCAAGTCCCGGCTGCAGGAACGGCTCGACAGACAGGCCGCCAAGGACAGCGGCACGGTCCGCAAGGCGCTGGGGGCCTCGGCCATCGCGGTCCTGCTGACCGCGGGCGGTGCCTATGCCACCGGCCAGCTCACCGGCTCGGGCCTGAGCATTCCCGGCTTCGCGGGCGCCGAGCCCGTCGCGCCGATTGCGGCGCTCGCCGTCGTGCCGGCTGCGGCTTCAGCTGAGGACCTCGCGCGCGGAGAAACGCTGTACGAGCAGGCCATGACCCAGCTTGATGCGGGCGAGTCGGCCGGGGTCGAGACGCTGAAACAGGCCGCCGGAACCGGCTATACGCCGGCCCAGCTGCATCTGGCAGGTCTCTATCAGGACGGCGACAAGGGTCTGGCAGAGAACCCGTCGGAGGCCCGGACCTGGGCGCGCCGCGCGGCGGACGGGGGCGACGCCCGCGGCATGCACGCCTACGGCATGTATCTGTTCGACGGTATCGGCGGGGAACAGAACCGCGCCGAGGCGCTGAATTGGCTGAAGCGTGCCGCGGAACTGGGTCTGGTCGACAGCCAGTACAACGTCGCCAAACTGTATGAGACCGGCGACCAGGGCATCCGGCCCGACCTCAGCGAAGCCTACAAATGGTATCTGATCGCGGCGCGCGCCGGTGACATCGACGCCCGGGCGGCGGTCGAGCGTCTGCGCGCCTCGCTCCCGGCCTCGATCCGCGACAAGGCCGGAACAGAGGCAGAAGCTTTCGCGGTCGAACCATTCGCCTGACGCGGGAGGGACGAGCTTTTCTGGCGCATCGGGTGGCGGGGACCGTCCGGTGGGTCTAGGACACCGTCAGTTCCGTCGTCGCCTTTCCGGCGCCTAGCCTCAGTTCCAGCCGAAGGCGCGTCCTTTGGATATCTATCTGCCGATCGCCGAGGTTTCGGTGAACTGGCCGCTCCTGGTTCTGCTGGGCGCGACGGTCGGATTCGTGTCCGGGCTGTTCGGCATCGGCGGCGGCTTCCTCATGGCCCCGATCCTGATCTTCCTGGGCATCCCGCCAGCGGTGGCCGTGGCCAGCCAGGCCAGCCACGTCGTGGCCTCCTCGACCTCCGGCGTGATCAGCTACACCAGCCAGAAGGCGGTCGACTATCGCATCGGCGGGGTCATGGCCTTCGGCGGGGTCGTCGGCGCGCTGCTGGGCGTGGAGCTGTTCCGCTATCTGCGCCTGCTCGGCCAGGCCGATATGGCGGTGGCGGTGTCCTATCTGTTGTTCCTCGGCGCCATCGGCACCCTGATGCTCTACGAGAGCCTGGGCCAGATCCTGCGTCGGGTGCGCGGCGAGGTCCTGCCACACAAGGAGCGCCGCCGCCCGCTCTGGCTCTACGGCCTGCCGCTGAAGATGCGCTTCCCCCGGTCGGGGCTCTACATCAGCGCCATTCCCCCGTTCGTTCTGGGCGCGTTCGCCGGGGTGCTGTCGGCCATCATGGGCGTGGGCGGCGGCTTCATCCTGGTCCCGGCCATGCTCTATGTGCTGCGCATGAGGGCGGGGGTGGTGGTCGGCACCAGCCTGTTCCAGATCATCATCGTCACGGCCATGACCACCATCCTGCAGGCCGGGCGCAACCAGACGGTCGACATCGTCCTGTCCACCCTGCTGCTGGTCGGCGGGGTCGTCGGTGCCCAGTACGGGGCCCGGCTGTCGGGCCGCTTCCGGCCGGATGTGCTGCGGGCGGTGCTGGGGCTGATCGTCCTGCTGGTCGGCATCCAGATGGGGCTGGAGCTGTTCGTGCGGCCGTCCGACCTGTTCGCCTTTGCGCCGGGAGTGCCCGAGTGATGCAGGCCCTCCCTCCGCCGCCGCCCGCCATCGTCGCCCCCGCGCCGGAACGCTCCGTCGGCACGGTCGGCCAGGTCCGCGTCGCCTCCGCCATGACCGACGCCCGGGTCATGATCGACTCCAGCTTCCGCGGGGCGTCCATCGTGGTCTACGGGGCTGTCTTCAACCCCACCGACCGGCCGGCCGATGTGGTGGTCGTGGTGCGCGGGCCGGACGGTCCGGTGCGTCTGGTCAAGAAGACCCGCAACATGGGCTTCTGGCTCAACAGCCGGCCCGTGCTGTTCGAGGGTGCGCCGGGCTTCTACAAGACGGCCTCGACCCGGCCCCTGTCCGACATCGCCGACTTCGGCCAGCTGCGGCGGCTGGGTGTCGGCGTCGATCACCTGAGGATCAACGCGCCGCAGGAAAGCCGTGCCGTCACCCGCTACGGCGTGCGAGATGTGGTCGTCAGCCGGCTGGGCGAGGACTATCTGGACTACCGCCGCGCCGTGATCCGGCTGCGCGAGGCGGCGGCGCTGTACAACACCGATCCTGACGGGGTGGAGTTCGTCGATACGGGCCTGTTCCGCGCCGAACTGGACCTGCCCGCGGTTGCACCCACCGGCCAGTATTTCGCCGAGGTCTGGCTGTTCCAGGACGGCGAGCCAGTCTCGGTCTCCAACCTGACCTTGACGGTCGAAAAGGTCGGTCTGGAACGGGACATCTATGAGTTCGCCCACCGGCGGCCGTGGAGCTACGGCGTGCTGACCGTTCTGCTGGCGGCCCTGATGGGCTGGGGGGCGAGCCGGTTGTTCCGACGCAGCTGACAGCGATCGCGGGTCAGTCGGTGCGCAAAGAAAAAGGCCCCCCGCATGTGCGGAGGGCCCCTTCAAATGGCGATGCCGAAATCTCAGTCGCTTTCGCTGCTGTCCGTGACTTCATTGATGATCAGGGCGCCGGCGACGATGGCGGCAACGGCGATCAGCGGCAGCGGGATGGCGGCGAGCTCGCTCGACTCACCAGCCATGGCACCGACGCGGTCACCCACGCGGGCGGAAGCCTGGGTGGTGGCGGCGGCTTGGCCGGCGACCAGCAGAAGGCCAACCGTGGCAGCAGCAATAATTTTCTTCATCTTGAGGTCCCCTGAGTAAGCGTCGTTCCCGCTTAGCGAATCCGCTTCGGCTTTGCAACACGCCTTGCGTGTCTGCCGGGTAACAGCGCCGGAGGCGATAGAAGGCTGCCCCGGCCTGGGCGGAGGCGAAACTTCGCCAAACATCACGATAAAGGGGGCCTATGCGCCCGCCGCGAACTCGCTCAGCGCATCGATCACGGCGCGGTTCTGGTCCTCGGTGCCGACGGTGATCCGCAGGCAGTCGGGCAGGCCGTAGCCGCCGACGGGGCGGACGATGATGCCCTTCGAGTTCAGATACTCGTTCGCCGCTGCGGCGTTGCGCGTCGCGTCGGGGAAACGCACGAGGACGAAGTTTCCGGCCGAGGGGAAGACGTCGAAGCCGAAGCCCTTGATGGCCTGGGTCAGGCGCGGGCGCCAGGCGTGGACCAGATCGCGCGAGGCCTTCTGGTGAGCCTCGTCGGCCAAGGCGGCTACGGCCGCCTCGATGCCGGGGACCGAGACATTGAACGGCAGGCGGATGCGGTCGACCGCCTCGCAGACCTTCAGCGGCGCATAGCCGAAGCCGATGCGCAGGCCGCCGAGGCCGTGAATCTTGGAGAAGGTGCGGGTGACGATGACGTTGTCGCTGTCGCGCGCCAGCGGGAAGCTGGTCTCCCAGTCCGGTTCGGCGACGAATTCGGCATAGGCCTCGTCGATGACCAGCAGGATGTGCGGCGGCAGGGCCTCGTGCAGGCGCCGGATCTCCTCGGCCGTATTGTAGCTGCCGGTCGGGTTGGACGGGCTGGAGACATAGACGATGCGGGTGCGCTCATCGACCTCGGCCAGGATGGCCTCGGGCGTCAGGCGGAAGTCGGGCTCGGGGGCCAGCTTGACCGAAGCCTGGTTGGCCAGGGCGCTGATGCGATAGGCGAGGAAGCCGTATTTGCCGCTGACGATATTGTCGCCGGCGGTCAGATAGGTCTGGTTCAGCAGGGCGAAGACCTCGTCCGAGCCATTGCCGAAGATCAGCCGCTCGGGCTCCAGTCCGTGATGGTCCGCCACGGCGTCACGCAGCTTCATCGCCCGGCCGTCCGGGTACATGTGGATGTTGCCGACCGCGGCGGCATAGGCCTCGCGCGCCTTGCCGCCGGCACCGAGCGCATTCTCGTTGGACGACAGCTTCATCGGCTCGGCCACGCCCTCGATGCGCGACTTGCCGCCGACATAGGGGGCGATGTCGAGGATGCCGGGCTTGGCCACGGGAGCGTTTTGCGGGGCGTCGGTCATAGGCGCTTTCAGAACAGGGGGGCGGCGCCGATGACGCCGGACAGGCTGCCGGGCGCGGATGCAAGCCGACCGTCTTCGGCCTGCACATAGCCCGCGAGCATGAACAGCTTCAAGCCGCCCGCCGCGATCAGCTGGCTGGCGGCCAGGCCGGCGGCACCCAGGGTTTCGACGATCCGGGCGTCGGGGGCCTGGCTGTCGGTGGCCCAGAAGGTGCGGTCGTCGCCGGTCGGACCAGGCTCTGCCCGCTGCACCAGCAGGGCGCGGGGCAGGCCGTGGCGGTCGTCGGGCAGGGCGGCGATCACGCGCAGGGCGGGCTCGGCCAGCAGTCGGCCCCACCAGGCCCGGCCCGGCGTCAGGTCCAGCAGGGCGCGCGATCCGTCGCGGACGGCGGCCAGCGCCTGCTCGGGTTCGGCGGCGAGGCTGGCGGTCAGGCCGAAACGGTCGGCGGCCAGGGTCTGGCTGGCGGCACCCCAGACGACCAGCGGCGCGCCGCTCGCCGCGTCAATCCGCCCCAGAACCGCGCGCGCGGCGGCGCGGGCGGCGGGCGACAGGTCGTTCAGCAGATCGCGCAGAGCGATGGCGTCGGCGTCGGGCGACGGACGCGGGCCGGCGGCGATCCGCAGCCGCACCGCCTCGGCCACGCCCCGGTCCAGCGCCAGCCGTTCCGTGTCGGCCTCGGGTTCGACGAGGGCCCTGGGCAACATCAGAACAGCCGCGGCGCCGGCGCCAGGGCGAAGGGCCCCAGCCAGGTGCGGCCGTCGCGGAACTCGACGACCAGATCGACCGGCCGCGCGCCCGAACCCGCCGTGGCCGCCGCGGCGCCGGCCGCGCCCATCCGGTTGACCGCCCCCGACTGCGACCGGGCCAGTCCGGCGATGGCGGCCATCGGCTGTTCAGCGGTCAGGGCCAGCGATCCCTGCAGCCGGCCGTCGGCCCGGGCCGAGAGGCTGTCGCTGGAAATCAGGGCGGTGCTGTCGCCGGCCTTCAACCGGCCCCGGATGGCGGTGAACCGTCCGCCCGCCCCGGTCCAGGCGGCGAAGACCCCGGCGGCGTCCATGCCCTGCAGGCGGCTGGCCCCGACGATCGTGCCCTCGACATCGGCGCTGAGCCTGCCCTGACGCGTCGCCCCCTCGACCGGGCCGCCGGGACGCCCGCGCGCGTCGATCAGGCGGAAAAGAACATCCAGCTCGTCGGTCGAGGCCGCGCCGTCGGTCAGATGCGGCCGGGTCTCCAGCTGGATGCGCTCGGCCGAGACGATCGGGAACGGCTCGGCACCTTCCAGCGGGGTGAAGGTCGGGCGGATCAGCTCGGCCCGCAGGTCCGGGAAGCGATCGCGCAGATGGCTGATACTGAACCGCAGGCCGTCGCCGGCGATGGCGATCCGGCCCTTGTCGGCCCGCGTCAGGGTCAGGCCGTCGGGAATGACGACCACCCAGTGGTCGGGGTTCCAGCTGCTGGCCTCGGCCACCAGTTCGGGCGCGGCGACGCCGTGGCCAGAGGGGGCGAGGATGTCGGCCTGGGGTATCGACACCCGCGTCCGGAAGGGCCAGCCCGTGGTGGTCACCGGAGCATGGGTGATGGTCCAGCCGTCCTGTCGCAGCACCTCGACCTGGACTGCCAGACGCGTCTCGACCTGGTCGGTCAGCCAGAACCACCAGCCGGTCCAGGCGGCCAGCAGCAGGCCGACGATGATGAAGGGCACGGCGAGGCCGCGGCGGGAATGGCGGGGGGCGGTGTCGGTCATCGGGGCACCGTCTAGTCCGGCTTGAGGAAGGCGCCAACCAGTTCAACCGCCTCGGCCAGCCCCATGCGCTGGACCTCGGTTCCGGGCGGCAGGCTGGCGAAAAGGCGGGTCGGGGCGGCGGCGTCGAGCATGACGAAGACGCCCTTGTCGTCGGCGCGGCGGATCAGCCGGCCGAAGGCCTGGGCCATCTTCGCGCGGGCCAGGGCGTCGTCGAAATTGCGCCCGCCGGCACCCTCGCCGCCGAAGCGCAGGCGCCGCGCCTTGTGCAGCAGGTCGGGGCGCGGCCAGGGCACGCGGTCGAAGGCGAGGATGCGCAGGGACCGGCCCGGCACATCGACCCCGTCGCGGACGGCATCGGTGCCCAGCAGGCAGGAGTCCTGCTCGGCGCGGAAGACATCGACCAGCGCCCCGACTTCCAGCGGATCGACGTGCTGGGCGTAGAGGGGGAGGCCGGCCTTGGCCAGGTCGGGGCCCAGCCGCTCATAGACGGCCTTGAGCCGGCGGATGGCGGTGAACAGGCCGAGCCCGCCGCCGCCCGCCGCGAGGAACAGCTCGCGCATGGCCGCCGCCGTCTGGCGCGTGTCGTCCTTGACCAGATCGTTGACGACGATGACCCGGGCATTGGCGGCATAGTCGAACGGACTCTCGACCTTGAGGGTCCGGGCCGGTTCGATCAGTCGCGCCGAGCCGGTCCGCAGCCGGGCCATGTCGAACGGATCGTCCGCATTCGGATCGGACAGGGTGGCTGAGGTCACCAGCACCCCGTGGGCGGGCATGATGACCGCCGCTTCGAGCGGCACGGTCGGGTCGATCCAGTGGCGGCGCAGGGCCACGTCCATGATGCGGCCGAAGGCGGCCTCGGCCGACAGCCAGTCGAGGAAGTCGGGGTCCGGCTCGTCCGACGAGACCTCCAGCGCCGCCAGCATCGAACGCCAGCCGGGCAGGGTCATGCGGGCCCGGCGGTCAAGGCCGCGCAGTGCCCCTTCGATGCGGGCTCGCGACGCCCCGTCCAGATCGGCGGCCTCGTCGTCGAGGATGTCTTCCAGATGCCGCGACAGAGCGAGCAGCGGGGCCTCGACGGCGGCGAGCGCCTGGGCGGCCTCGCGCGCGGCCTCGAGCACCGGCTCGGTGACGGGGCGCAGGGAGCATTCCATGCCGAATTCGACCCCGCTGCCGGACGCATTCTCACTGGTCCGTGCCCGGAGCTGTTCGAGGGCGGCCAGCAGGAAGCGTTCGATCGGCCCGACCGGATTGACCTCGCCCGAGGCCGGGGCGATGCGGCCGGAGACGCCTTCGCCGGGCAGCTGGGCGGCGGCGCGGACGGCGTCCTGCAGTGCTTTCGTAGCCGCCTCGTTGTCGGCGCAGAGGTCGCCGAGCCGCTGTTCCAGACCGCGCCCGCGCCGCCCGCGACCCTCGGGTCCGCGCAGCCAGCGGCGCAGCTCGGCGGCCTCCTGACCCGAAAGGCAGGCGGAGAAGGCGCTGTCGGCGGCGTCGAACAGATGGTGACCCTCGTCGAACACGATCCGCTTCAGGGCCGCCGTCTCGCCGTCCTGTTTCAGCCCGCGCGCCGACCGCGCGCCGTCAAAGGCGGCCTGGGTCATGACCAGCGCATGGTTGGCGACGACGAGGTCCGCCCGACGGCTGGCGCGGATGGTCTTCTCGACGAAACAGGTGCGGTAGTGCGGGCAGGCGGCGTGGACGCATTCGCCGCGCCGGTCGACCAGATTGGCGGCGCTGGCCTGATGGCTGGGTCCCGTGGCGAACAGGCCGGGCAGCCAGCCGGGATAGTCGCCGCCGGTCATGTCGCCATCCCGCGTATGCATGGCCCAGCGGCTGGCCAGCGCCATGCCGACCAGATCGCCGTTCCCCAGCTGCGCCGCCTGGACCATGTCCTGCAGGTTCAGCAGGCAGAGGTAGTTCTCCCGCCCCTTGCGGACGACGGTCTTCTTCTTGCGCTCGACCGGATCGGGCCACAGGGCGGCGCTCTCGCGGTCGATCTGACGCTGGAGGGCGCGGGTGTAGGTCGAGACCCAGGCGGCCCCCTGATTGCGTTCGGCCCACAGACTGGCGGGGGCGAGATAGCCGAGCGTCTTGCCTGTGCCGGTCCCCGCCTCGGCCAGCAGGAAGCGCGGCCGGCCCTCCTCATTGCGCGGCGAGAAGGCGTAGGCGGCCTCGGCGGCATAGTCGGACTGGGTGGGCCGGGTCTCGTCGAGGCCCGAGGCCTGGAGCAGTTTCTCCAGCCGGATGCGGGCGCTCTCGCTGTCGACGGGGGCGGAACCGGCCTCGCCGCGCGGGGCCTCATCCTCCCACTCGGGCAGGCGCGACCAGACGTCGAGCCCGCTGCCGCGATGCTGGCGGTCGCGGAGCGGCTGGCTCTGCAGGGCGGCCGAGACGCGCCAGGCCCAGGACCAGCCAGCGCGGCCCAGGGTTTCGGCCAGGGTAAAGGCGGCCTCGCGGTCAGGATAGGCCGGCGCGGCCAGTTCGCGCAGCAGGCCGTCGGCGGCGCGGCGCAAAGCCTCGGCCTGGGCCTCCGCCCCACCGGGCTCGGTCATCCCCATGGCGAGGGCGAGTCCGCTGGGCGAGGGGGCGCAGAAGCGGGCGGGGCGAACGAAGGCAAACAGCTCCAGAACGTCCAGCAACTCGGCCGAACGCGGCGGCGGGGCGATTCCGAGGCGACGCGCGGTCAGACTGGCATGGGCGACCATGACCGGGGCGGTGGTGAAGGCTCCCTCGGCCGCCCCACGCCCGATCTTGCGCGGGCCGTCACCGTCGCAGATCGCCCCCGCGCCCGGCGGGACGGCGAGCGCCGGCGGCAGCGCGAGCCATGGCTCGGCGCCGGTCAGGGCGGAGGCGGAGGTGAGGGAGTCGACGGACACGGTCGATAGATAGCCGTTCGGGACGTGAAACGGAACGGGAACATGCTATAGGCACGACGTGACGCCGCCGCCCGCCCCCGCAACGCTTTCGACGCCAGGATTGGCGCCCCTCTTCGCCGACTGGTTCGCGCGGCGCGGCTGGTCGCCGCGACGGCATCAGCTGGAGATGATCGCGGCGGCGGAGGCCGGGTCGCATGCGCTGCTCGTAGCGCCGACCGGGGGCGGCAAGACGCTGGCGGGGTTTCTGCCGTCGCTGGTGGAGCTGGCGGAACGCGGGCCGCGGCCGGCGTTCGGGCCGGGGTCCGGGGTGCACACCCTCTATCTGTCGCCGCTGAAGGCCCTGACCACCGACGTCGAGCGCAACCTGATGACGCCGATCCGCGAGATCGGGCTGAACATCCATGTCGAGAGCCGCACCGGCGACACCAAACAGTCCAAGAAGCAGCGGCAGCGGGAAAACCCGCCGGACATTCTGCTGACCACCCCCGAACAGCTGGCCCTCTTCTGCGCCTGGGACGGCGCGCGCGACTATTTCGCCGACCTGAAATGCGTCGTGCTGGACGAGGTTCATGCGATCTGGAGCGGCAAGCGGGGGGACCTGCTGTCGCTGGGACTGGGGCGGCTGCAACAGTTCGCGCCGGATATGCGGCGGGTGGCGCTGAGCGCGACCGTGGACGATCCGGAGATGATCGCGGACTGGCTGAGGCCCGGTGTGGATGCCCCCGTCACCATCGTCCGCGGCGACCCCGGCGCGCCGCCGGTGGTCGATGTGCTGGTCAGCGAGGGCAGGGTGCCGTGGGCCGGCCACACCGGCCAGCACGCCATCCCCGAGGTCTATGAGGCGCTGAAGCGCTCGGGGATGACCCTGATCTTCGTCAACACGCGCTGGCAGGCGGAGTTCGTCTTCCAGTCGCTGTGGGCGATCAATGAGGACGACCTGCCGATCGCCCTGCACCACGGCTCGCTGGCGGCCGAGCAGCGGCGCAAGGTCGAGGCGGCGATGGCGCGTGGCGAGCTCAGGGCCGTGGTCTGCACCTCGACGCTCGACCTCGGCATCGACTGGGGCGACGTCGATCTGGTGATCCAGCTGGCCGCGCCCAAGGGCGCCTCGCGGCTGGTGCAGCGGATCGGCCGGGCCAATCACCGGCTGGACGAGCCGTCGCGCGCCCTGATGGTTCCCGCCAGCCGGTTCGAGATGCTGGAATGCCAGGCCGCGCGCGAGGCGGTGGCCGAGAACGCCTTCGACTGGGAGCCGGTGCATACGGGTACGCTCGACACCCTGGCCCAGCACGTCATGGGCTGCGCCTGCTCCGAACCCTTCGCGCTGGATGATCTGTATGCGGAAATAACCGGCTGCGGCCCCTATCGCGGGCTGTCGTACGAGCAGTTCGAGGAGGTGGTCGATCTGGTCGCGACCGGCGGCTATGCCCTGCGCACCTATGAGCGGTTCGCGCGGATCGTGCGGACGCAGGACGGCAGATGGACCGTCCGCAACGCCCAGACGGCCCAGCGCCACCGGATGAATGTCGGGACCATCGTGGCCGCCGCGACCCTGAACGTGCGCATCGCCTCGCGGCGCGGCGGGGCCTCGAAACAGCTGATCGGCGGCCGCAAGGTCGGCGAGGCTGAGGAGAACTATTTCGAACAGATGTCGCCCGGCGACACTTTCGTCTTCGCCGGTCAGGTCTGGGCCTTCCAGGGCATCAACGGCATGGACGCCCTGGTCACCCATGCCCAGGACAAGGATCCCAAGATCCCGTCCTGGGGCGGCAACAAGTTTCCGATGTCGACCTCCCTGGCCAGCCGGGTGCGGGCCATGATCCAGGACCGCGATCACTGGCGCATCCTGCCGCCCGATGTGCAGGAATGGCTGGAGCTGCAGGAGGCGCGGTCGGTCATCCCGGATGCGGAAACCCTGCTGGTCGAGACCTTCCCGCGGGGTTCGCGGCATTTCCTCGTGGCCTATCCGTTCGAGGGCGGACTGGCGCATGCGACCCTGTGCATGCTGCTGACGCGGCGGCTGGACCGGCTGGGCGTCGGACCGCTGGGCTTCGTCTGCACCGACTATTCCCTGGCCATCTGGTCGATCAAGCCGATGGACGGGCTGGATCTCGGTGCCCTGTTCGAGCCCGACATGCTGGGCGACGATCTGGAAAGCTGGCTGGCCGAGAGCTTCATGATGAAGCGGACGTTCCGCAATTGCGCCCTGATCTCGGGGCTGATCGAGAAGCGCCAGCCGGGCAATGAGAAGACCGGCCGGCAGGTGACCTTCTCGACGGACCTGATCTACGACGTGCTGCGCCGCCACCAGCCCGACCACCTGCTGCTCAAGACCGCCCGCGCCGATGCGGCCGCGGGCCTGCTGGACGTGGCGCGTCTGGGCCAGCTGCTGGAGCGGATCCGGGGCCAGATCAAACATGTGCCGCTGGAGCGGCCTTCGCCTTTCTGCGTGCCGGTGCTGGTCCAGATCGGGCGCGAGCGGGTCGGCGGCGGGCAGGCGGCGGAGATGATCCTCGACGCCAGCGCCTATGGATTCGACGAGGAGACGCTGATCGCCGAGGTGATGGCGGACGCGCCGCCCGAGCTGGCGGGGGCGGAATGAACGCCGCTCTCAGACAGGCCCTGTCCCCCGCCCGCTGCCCCAGCGGCGGCCTGCGCGTCCATATCGAGGGCGAGCCCTGTGTGCTGCGTTGCTCGGGCGCCCTGTGGGTGCTGAACCACCGCACCCTGATCGCCGCCGACCTGCATCTGGAGAAGGGCTCGGCCTTCGCCGCCCGCGGCCAGATGCTGCCGCCCTACGACAGCCGCGCCACGCTGGACCGGCTGGAAGCCGAGATCGAGGCGCTGTCGCCGGCGGCGGTGGTGCTGCTGGGCGACAGCTTCCACGATGCGAAGTCGGTGGGCCGGATGGCGGCGGACGACAAGGCGCGGCTGGACCGGCTGGCGGCTGGCCGCGACTGGATCTGGCTGGAGGGCAACCACGACATCGCCGCCCTGGCCGGGGCCATGGATGATCTCGTCGGCGAGGTGGTGGAGACCCTGGCGTTAGGTTCGTTGCGCCTGATCCACGAGCCTCAGGCGGGTGAGCAACCGGGCGAGATCGCCGGCCACCTGCACCCGGCGGCGCGGGTTGCGGCGCATGGGCGTGGCGTGAGGCGGCCGGCCTTCGTAACGGACGGACGGCGCGCGGTGCTGCCGGCGTTCGGGGCGTTCACGGGCGGGCTGGATGTACGGGATCCTGCGATCGCGGGGCTATTCGGAGAGCCGCCTATGGCTGCGGCGTTGGGACGGGACCGGGTGCATGCGCTGGCATGGGAGAGCCTGAGATAGGCTCTCGTCCCAGCAGCGCGTTCGACGCCCCCTCGAGCCGCTCCTCCAGCGTCGCCATGAACGCATCCCGCTTCAGGCCCGCCGGGATCGACGGCAGGAACTCATAGACGATCGTCCCCGGATAACGGCGGAAGCCATGCGCCGGCCAGTAGACGCCCGAGTTGGTGGCCATCGGGGTGCAGGGGCAGTCGAGGTCGCGGTAGAGGGCGGCGATGCCGGGCTTGTAGTCGGCGGGGGCGCCGACGGGCGCGCGGGTGCCTTCGGGGAAGATCAGCATCTGACGGCCCTCGGCGAACCGGGCCCGCGCCTGGCGGACCATGTCCTTCAGGGCCTTGGAATGGGCCGAGCGGTCGACGGCGATCATCTTTGTCTTGGTGGCGAACCAGCCGAAGAAGGGCAGGGGTGCCAGCTCCTGCTTCATGATGAAGCAGTTGTCAGGCAGGACCGCGAAGGGTGCGATCACGTCCAGCATCGACTGGTGTTTGCCGGCGATCAGGGCGGCGCCGGTCGGGCGGTGTTCCAGCCCGCGGAACTCGACCTTGACCCCGGCGATCCAGCGCAGGCCGAACAGGCAGAATTTCGACCAGCTGCGGATCACCCACATGGCCGGGCGGTAGGGCATGAGCAGGGCCGGCGACAGGCCGACGGCGAACAGCACCATCGACAGATAGAGCCAGGCGACGAACAGAAGCGACCGGATCGTGGTCACGTCAGGCGGCCTGTTCTGCGGGGGCGTCAGCGGTGTCGGCGCGACCGCCGCCGACCGTGGCCCGGGCCAGGGCGGCGAGATATTTCATGTATTCCAGCGTCATCCGCCGGGCCGTGACGGCGGCCTTCCACCAGCGGGAATTGTCCAGCGACGGCGTCTCGACCGCATAGGGAGTCAGTTCGATCCCAGGCGCGGCGGCGCGGATCTCGGTCAGGGCCCGCGGCATGTGATAGTCCGAGGTCACCACGATCAGGCTGTCATAGCCCTTGGCGTGAGCCCAGGCCGCGATCTCCTGGGCATTGCCGATGGTGTCCTCGGCCTCGAAGCCCAGGTCGACGCAGCAGTTGAACAGGCGGTTGGAGCCGGGGGTCAGGGCGCGCAACTCCTGGCGGCGGACCTCGCGGTTGACGCCGGAGATCAGCACTCGCTGGCCCTTGTCCTGCTCCAGCAGGCGGATCGCGGCGTTGACCCGCTCGGCCGAGGGGCCGGTCAGGGCCACGATGGCGTCGGCGCGCGCCGGCTCGGGCGCAGGCGTGAAGCCGCGCACGCGCTCGGCGAAGGCGAACAGGCCGATCGTCCAGATCAGCACCAGAATGGCGATGAAGGTCAGAAACTTCATGCGCTTAACCTAGTGACCCCGCTTCAGCCGCGCCAGAGCGGTGAATCGCGCCGCCACAAGCGCCACCGTAGCCGCGAGCAGCGGACATGGCGAGAGAATCAGCAGGTCGCTCCAGGCCAGCGGCAGGGCGGGGGTCACGCCCTCGGCACCGCCCAGAAAACGCAGGCCCGCGACCAGCAGCATGGCGACGACGGCACCGATCGCGCCGGCGCCGGCGGCCAGCAGGCCGTAGCGAACCTGGAACAGGCCGGCGACCGTGCTGTCGGAGGCGCCGTTCAGGCTCAGGGTGCTGATCACGCCGGACTGGGCTGCCATGCCTGCCCGCGTGGCATAGGCGACGGCGGCGCCGGCCGCGCCCGCGGTCAGCAGGAAGGCGGCGGCGGCCAGAAGCGTGATCAGTCCCGCCGATCGCTCGACCTCGCCGCGCCACAGGCTGTGGTCGTCGACGGTGGCGTCGATCCCGGCCTCCGCCATGGCCCGGCCGAGGGTGACGGCGCTGGCGGGGGCGGCCGGGTCGAGCCGGACGGTGACCAGATAGGGGATGGGCAGGTCGGGCAGGACGGCGTCGCCGATCCAGGGGCGCAGCAGGGCCTCGGCGGTCTCGCGGTCCATGGCCGCGGCCTCTTCGACACCCTCGACCCCGGCGAGGGTCTGGGCGGCGCGGGCGGCGGCCTCGGCCCCGGTTTCACCCACGCGCGGCCGCACCTGGACCGTGGCCTCGGCCCGAAGCTGGCGCGCCCAGCCGTGGGCGGCCCGGTCGGCCGAGACGGCCCCGACCGCCGACAGACAGGCGAGGAAACAGAGCACGGCAATCAGGCCGGCCAGCCAGGCCTCACCGCCCGCGTCGCGCGACAGCAGCGACGGGCGGGTGTTGAACAGGCGGCGGATCATGCTGCGCCTCCGGTCAGCCGGCCGCCTTCGAGCCGCAGCACGGTCGCGCCCGAGCGTTTGGCCAGCGCCTCATCATGGCTGGCGATCAGCACCGTGGTGCCCAGCCGGTTCAGCGACTGGAACAGTTTGAGCAGCCGCTCGGCCATCTTCGCATCGACACTGCCGGTCGGTTCGTCGGCGAGGATCAGGTCGGGTTTGGTGACCACGGCGCGGGCGATGGCCAGCCGCTGTTTCTCGCCACCCGAGAAGGCGGGCGGGGCGTCATCCATCCGGTCCCCGAGCCCGACCCAGTCCAGCATCTCCTCGACATCGCCCGCGTAGTCGGCCTGCTTCCGGCCGGTCAGCCGCAGGGGCAGGGCGACATTGTCGAAGGCGGACAGGTGGTCCAGCAGCCGGAAGTCCTGGAACACCACCCCCATGCGGCGACGGAAGGCGGGCAGGGCGTGGCGCGGTGCCGCGGTGGCGTCCTCGCCGAACAGATGCAGGGTTCCCACGGTCGGTTGCTCGGCCAGGGTCAGCAATTTCAGCAAGGTCGACTTCCCCGCCCCGGACGCGCCGGTAAGGAAGTGGAAAGAGCCGGCTGGCAAGGTGAGATTAACGTCCCGCAGCGCGCGGTGCGTCGCTGCATAGCCGAAACCCACGCCAGAGAGGCGGACGGTCTCGGATGCGGCGTCGGATTGGTAAGCGCGGCGGGGCTGGACGGGCATGAATTTCGGGTCAGGACGCGGCCAGGCCGCGACGGGAGGGGGCGAAGAGCCTCGCAGTCAGCGCACATGATACTGACCTGCCCGTCCTGCGCCACCAGCTATTTCACCCCTGATGAAGCGATCGGGGTCGCCGGCCGGACCGTGCGCTGCAAGTCGTGCCGCCACACCTGGCGCGCGACCCTGGACGAGCCGCTGGAGCTGTCCCAGTCCTCGCCACCGGCGGAGGCGGCCAGCTTCGCCCCTCGTGACGAGCCTGAATCCGAATCACTGGCCGAGACGCCGGCACCCGAACTGCCCAAGGCCTTCCGCGCCCGCGCCGAACAGCAGCGCCGCCTGCGCCGCGCCGCGGCGCACGGGGTGGTGTGGGCCGGAATCGCGTCCGGCTTCGCCGCCCTGCTGGCCTCGGCCTGGTTGTTCCGCGTGGAGGTGGTCGAGATCGCCCCCCGCGCCGCCGCCGCCTATGCCGCCATCGGCCTGACCGTGAACCCGACCGGACTGGATTTCGAGGCCGTCAGCGCCAAACCCCTGCCCAATGACCCCGGCAAGGTGATCGTCTCCGGCGCGCTGAGGAATGTCCGCGACAACGAACGTATCGCCCCGCCTGTGCGTGTCGCCCTGCTGGACGCCCACGGTGCCGAGATCGGCCATGCCGTCATTCGCATCGACGCCGCGCCGGTCCTGCCCGGCAAGGTCCAGGGCTTCGCCGCCGTGATTCCCGATCCGGGTGCCCGTGGTCAGGGCGTCGGCGTCGCCTTCGTGCTGGATGAGGCCCCGAGCCGCGCCGCCGCGCCGCACGCACCCGCGCCCCATGCCGATACCCGCCGGCCCCCCGCCGCGCCCGCGCCGGCTCATGCGGAAGCCCCGCATGGCCCTGCCCCGGCCGCGCCCGCTGACGGCGGCCTGCGCCCCGCCCTGTCGCCGGGTGCGCCGGTGCCGATGGACATGCATCCGATCGACGCCGTGCCGGTGGTGGACACCCACGGGTAAGAGGCGGTATCCGCCTCGCATGGCTGACACTCCCCCCCAAGACGTCGTCAAACCCACCGTCCTGCTTTCCGAAGCCGAGGTTCAGCGCATCGTCGCCGACCTCGCGGCCCAGATCGCCCCGGTGATCGACGACGAAACCGTGGCGGCTGTGCTGCTGACCGGCGGCCTGTGGTTCGCCGCCGACCTGACCCGCGCCCTGTCACGGATCGGCCGTAACGTCCGCTTCGACGCCCTGTGGCTCGCGTCGTATGGCGATGAACAGACCAGCCGGGGCCGGATCGACGTCTATGCGGATTTCCAGCGCTCGATCGAGGGCCGCCGGGTGCTGATCGTCGACGATGTCTTCGACACGGGGCTGTCGCTGGCCGAGGCCGTGCGGATCGCGAAGTCGAAGGGGGCCGCGGAGGTCCTGACTGTGGTCTTCGCCAAAAAGCCCTGGCCCCTGCCGCGCGCGCCTGAGCCCGACTTCGTCGGCTGGGAGGCCCCGAACCGGTTCCTGGTGGGCTACGGGCTGGATCACGCCGGGGCGCTGCGCGGCCTGCCGGATGTGTGTGCGCTGGACTAGGTGATTGGTGGTTGGTGATTGGTGGCTGGCTGCCCGTCGAGCCGGGGCGCGGCCTGAGCCGCCCTTTTTCAGCCAGTGAAGCCGCAATCACCAATCACCAACCACCAATCACCCCACCAGCCACTCCGCCCGCGGCTCCCGCGCCAGCATCTCGTCATACGTCGGCCGCGCCCTGACCACGGCCCACCGCTCACCGTCCACCAGCACCTCCGGCACCAGAGGCCGGCTGTTGTACTCGCTGGCCAGCACCGCTCCGTAGGCTCCCGCCCCCATGAAGGCGACCAGATCGCCGGCCTGCATCGGCGGCAGAAGGCGGTCGCGGGCGAAAATGTCGGTGGATTCGCAGATCGGGCCGACGAGGTCGTAGAGGCGCGGTTCGCCCGCGCGCGGGCGGACCGGGACCAGATCGTGGAAGGCGTCGTAGAGGGCGGGGCGCATCAGGTCGTTCATGCCGGCGTCCAGCACCAGGAACCGCCGCCCGTCGCCGCGTTCGTTGACCTGGATCACCCGGCTCAGCAGGACCCCGGCGTTGGCGGCCAGCAGACGGCCGGGCTCGAACGCCGCCTCGACCTCCAGACCGTCCAGCACGCGGGCGGCCATGGTGACATAGGCCTCGATCGAGGGCAGGTCCGACTGGCCGTGATAGGGCACGCCCAATCCGCCGCCGAGGTCGAGCCGCGACACTGACCGTCCGGCCGCGCGAAGCTCCAGCGTCATGGTCCGCAGCGCCCGGAAGGCGGCTTCCAGCGGCTTCAGCGAGGTGATCTGGCTGCCGATGTGGCAGGCGAGGCCGACCGGCGTGACATGGGGCGACAGGCTGGCGCGGGCGTAGAGGGCGTGGGCCTCGTCCGCCGGCACGCCGAATTTGTCCGTCGCCCCGCCGGTGGTGATCCGCGCATGGCCGCCGGCGCCCACGGACGGGTTCACACGGATGGCGATCTCCGGCCGCGCGCCCTTCGACGCCGCCGCCGCGATCAGCCGGTCCAGCTCGACCGCGCTCTCGACATTGATCTGGCGCACACCGGTCTCGATGGCGAAGGCCAGTTCGGCGTCGGTCTTGCCCACGCCGGAGAAGACGATGCGGTCCGCCGGAATGCCGGCCTTCAGCGCCCGCCGGATCTCGCCCTCGGACACCGTATCGGCACCGCAGCCGAGCCGGGCGAGCGTGGCCAGCACCGACAGATTGGAATTGGCCTTCACCGCGAAGGCGATCAGGGCGTTGCCCAGCGCCGCCCGATGGGTCGCGATGGCGTCGGCCAGCAGGCCGTAATGCCGCGTCAGGGTCGCGGTCGAATAGACATAGGCGGGCGTGCCGACGGCGTCGGCGAGCGCTTCCAGCGGCACGCCTTCGGCCTGAAGCGCGCCGTCGATCCGGTCGAAATGGTGCAAGGAAACCCTAGCCGGGGTTGGCGCCCGAGCCGCCATAGGGGCTCGAGCTGGGGCCGCCGTCGATCGGAACCTGGCTGGCCGGACGATTGACGGTCGCGGGCTCGGGCAGGCTGCGGGCCCGCTCGTCGCGCATGCCGCGCTCGGTCTGCCTGGCCGGCGGGGCGTCGAGGTCGGCCATCCGGCCGCAACCGGCGGCGGAGACGGCGATCAGGGCGGCGATGCCCGCGACAACGATCTTCTTCATCCCAATCCCCTTACGCGAGACGCGTCTTCCACTCGGCAATGCGCGCGCGGACCTGTTCCGGCGCCGTGCCCCCGAAGCTCTGGCGGCTGGCGCAAGAGGCCTCAGGGGTGAGCACCTTGTAAACCGCTTCCGTCACGCCCGCCTCAAGCGATTGCAGTTCAGCCAGCGGCAGTTGCGACAAATCCACGCCCAGGGCCTCGGCCCGCTTCACCGCCGCCCCCGTGACATGGTGCGCCTTGCGGAACGGCAGGTTCAGCTCGCGCACCAGCCAGTCGGCCAGGTCGGTGGCGGTCGAGAAGCCCGAACCGGCGGCGGCGCGCATCCGCTCCGTGTTCGGCTGCAGGGCCGAGACCATGGCCGTCATGGCCCCCAGGGCGAGGGTCAGGGCGTCGAAGGCCTCGAATACCGGCGGCTTGTCCTCCTGCATATCCTTGGAATAGGCCAGCGGCAGCCCCTTCATCACCGTCGACAGGGCCACCAGCGAGCCCATGATCCGGCCCGTCTTGGCCCGGACCAGTTCGGCGGCGTCGGGATTGCGCTTCTGCGGCATGATCGAGCTGCCGGTGGTCAGGTCGTCGGGCAGGGTGACGAAGCCGAACTGCGGCGTCATCCAGATGACGATCTCCTCGGCCAGCCGCGACAGGTGGCCGGCGCAGATCGAGGCGGCGGCGAGGCTTTCCAGCGCAAAGTCGCGGTCCGAGACGGCATCCAGCGAATTGCCCATCGGCCGGTCGAAGCCCAGCTCGGCCGCCGTCATGTGGCGGTCGATGGGGAAGGGCGATCCGGCCAGGGCGGCGGCACCCAGCGGATTCTCGTTCATCCGTGCCCGGGCATCGGCGAACCGGGCGGCGTCGCGGCCGAACATCTCGACATAGGCCATCAGATGGTGGCCGAAGGTCACCGGCTGGGCCGGCTGCAGATGCGTGAAGCCGGGCATCAGATCGCCGGCGTGCTGATCGGCGCGGACCAGCAGGGCGCCTTGCAGCCCCTTCAGCTGTTCGACGGCGGCGTCGCAGGCGGCGCGGACCCAGAGGCGGAAATCGGTGGCGACCTGATCGTTGCGGCTGCGCGCCGTGTGCAGCCGGCCCGAGGGCTCGCCGATGAGCTCAGCCAGCCGGGCTTCCACATTCATGTGGATGTCCTCGAACTGGTCGCGGAACGGGAAGGTCCCGTCGCGGATCTCGGCCTCGATCGCGTCCAGCCCGCCCAGAATGGCGTCGGCGTCGGCGGCGGTGATGATTTTCTGCGTCGCCAGCATGCGGCAATGGGCCCGCGAGCCGGCCAGGTCCTGGGCCCACAGACGCCGGTCCACGCCGATCGAGACGTTGATCGCCTGCATGATGTCGGCCGGTCGCGCCGAGAACCGCCCGCCCCACATGTCTTGACCTTCCGCGTTCGGAGAAGGCTTAACTGGCGCTGGCGTGGGGGAAGGCTTGGTCATGAAGGGCTCGAAGACGGCGGGGATAGCGATCGCGGGCGCGCTGGCGGTCGGCATGATCGTGGGCGCGGGCCTGCTATACGCCAATCGCGACGCCTTCTTCAAAGCCGCAACGCCGGAACCCGCGGCGAAGAGCGAACTGGCCCGTTTCGCCACCGGCTCCCTGACCCGGCTGGAGACGCCCAAGGCCACGCCGATGGCCCCGGCCTATGTCTTCAAGAACCGCGACGGCGCCGACGTCACCTTCGCCCAATTCCGCGGCAAGGTGGTGGTGGTGAACCTCTGGGCCATGTGGTGCGCGCCCTGCCGCACCGAGATGCCCACCCTCGCCCGTCTGGACGAAGCCTATCCCGACAGCGAGCTGATGGTCCTGCCGATCAATGTCGACGCCACGCCCGACGGCCTGGCCGACGCGCGCAGCTTCATCGACGTGCACGAACCCCTGCCGCTCTACAGCGACATGAAATTCCAGCTGCCGTTCGAACTGCCGGGCGAGGGCAAGATGCCCCAGACCGTGCTGCTGGACCGCAAGGGCCGCATCCGCGCGTCCTTCTCCGGCGAGGCCGACTGGGCCAGCCCCGAGGCGCGCGCCCTGATTGACGCGCTGCTGGCGGAGCCGGCTGCCTGATGCGCTGATGGCCTAGTTGGCGGGTACGCGCTCGTCCGTGTCCGGATCGACCGCGCCGGGCCGGCCCTCGGCAGCAGCCTCGGCCTGATTTTCCTCGAGCCGCGCGGCGACGTCGCCCGCGCCGCCCTCGACCGCCCGCGCGGCCTTCATGGCGCCGGACTCGATCACTTCGCCGGCCTGGGCCGCGACTTCTCCGGCCCGGTCGCCCGCCACCTCGGCGTTCGTCTCGACTTCCTGCTGTTCGGCGGGCGTGCAGGCGGCGGCGCCCAGGGCCAGGGCGGCGAGGGCGGCGAGGGTGATGGACTGGATGCGCATGGGATATCCCCGATCAGCGTTGAACCTTGGCGGTTAACGCGGGGGAGGGTGACGGGTTGCGGCGATGGTGGCTGGAGGCGGGCTCGAACCGCCGACCTGTGGGTTATGAATCCACCGCTCTAACCAGCTGAGCTACCCAGCCCCGATCACTCGAGTCCCGGCGGGAACTGGTCTGTCCGCCGGAAGAGCGGTGCCTATAGAGGGAGGCGGTGGCGGATTCAAGCCGCCTTCATGCGAGTGTCGGGCCGGGGCCATGCGTCGCACACAGGTGACGCGGCCGGGACGGAACGGCTAGGCTGCGGCGACCGTTTCCGGCCCGTCCGATTCAAGGGGTTTCCCATGCGCCTGCTCGCCCTCGCCGCCACTGTCTCCGCCGTGACCCTGGCCGCCGCCTGTGGTGCCAACGGACAGGACGCGGCCCGGCCCGGGGATCCGGTCGAGACCCGTGCGGCCAATGCGCCGGACCAGCAGCCCGCCTTTGCCGGCCAGACCCGTGCCCCGGGCGTGCGCACCGAAATCACCCTGGCCCATACGGTGGTGGCCTCGGGGCTGGAGGAGCCGTGGGGTCTCGCGCTTCTGCCCGACGGCCGCTGGCTGGTCACCGAGCGGCCCGGCCGGCTGCGCATCATCACCGCCGAGGGCGCGATCAGCGAGCCGGTCGCCGGCCTGCCCGCCGTGGACCCCCAGGGGCAGGGCGGCCTGCTGGACGTCGTGACCGGCCCGAGCTTCGGCCAGGACCGGATGATCTACTGGAGCTATGCCGAACCGCGTGAAGGCGGCAACGGCACCGCCGTGGCGCGCGGTCGCCTGTCGGACGACGGGACGCGGGTCGAGAGCGTTGCGGTGATCTTCCGCGCCACCCCGACCTATGCGGGCCGGCTGCACTATGGCTCGTCCCTGGCGTTCGCGTCCGACGGCAAGCTGTTCATCACCCTCGGCGAACGGTCCGACGCGCCGATGCGGCCCCAGGCCCAGGATCTTGCCTCGCACATGGGCAAGACCATTCGCATCAATGCCGACGGCTCGATCCCGTCCGACAACCCGTTCGTCGGCCGCGCCGGCGCCCTGCCGGAGATCTGGTCGTCGGGTCACCGCAATGTGCAGGGGGTGGCCATCGCTGCGAACGGCGACGTCTGGACCGTCGAGCACGGCACGCGCGGTGGCGACGAGATCAATCTGGACCGGGCCGGTCTGAACTACGGCTGGCCCGACGTGGCCTATGGGATCGAGTATCGCGGTGCCCCGATCAATGCGGGGATCACGGCCCGCGAGGGCACCGAACAGCCCGCCTACTACTGGGACCCGTCGATCGCCCCCGGCGGCATGACCGTCTACGACGGGACCATGTTCCCCGGCTGGCGCGGCAATCTGCTGGTCGCCATCCTGAAGGACAAGCACATCGCCCGGCTGGTGGTCGAGGGCGGCCGCATCGTCGGCGAGGAGCGGCTGCTGACCGACCTGGGCGAACGGGTCCGCGACGTGGCGGTTGCGGCCGACGGCGCGGTCTGGGTCGTCACCGACGAGACGAACGGGAAACTGGTGCGGCTGTCGGCGGCGAACTGACGCCTATTCGGGCGCGGGGCCGAAGCGATTGGGGCCGGGGTCCCCCCGGTGCCACTCCGTCCAGGTCAGGTCGCGAATAAAGAGGCTTGCGAGCAACGCGACGCCCGAGACTCCCGCGAGGTCCCACCGGGCCGGCTCGGGCAGATCGGGAAATGTGAGTGCGACCCCGACCGGCGTGCTGATGATCAGGAGCCAGAACCATCGCTTCAGATGAACGCGATGCGCGTGGCGTCCGACGTCATGCAGTCGGCGCACATTGGCCGCGACGAGGCCGATAAGGGCCGGGACAAGGAGCAAGGCGGCCGCTGCCGCAACCGCACGGGGCGCGCCGATCATGAGCAGAAATATCGGGCCGACAACGCCGGGCATGGCGATGAGCAACAGCTTGCGTTCCAGCCGCTGACGACCGACGAAGCTCAGACGACCGCGAAAGTCGAAGGCATTGGCGAGACGATCAGACATGATCGCACCTTGCCGCCGGTTGAAATGGTTGCCTAGTCCCGCAGCAACTCGTTCACACCCGTCTTGGCCCGGGTCTGGGCGTCCACCCGTTTGACGATCACCGCGCAGTACAGCGACGGCCCGCCGTTCGGGTCGGGCAGGCTGCCGGGTACGACGACGGAGTACGCGGGCACCTCGCCGCGGAAGACCTCGCCGGTGGCGCGGTCGATGATCTTGGTCGAGCCGGACAGATAGACGCCCATGGCCAGGACGGCGCCCTCGCGGACGATGACGCCCTCGGCCACCTCGGCGCGGGCACCGATGAAACAGCCGTCCTCGATGATGGTCGGATTGGCCTGCAGCGGCTCGAGCACCCCGCCGATGCCGGCCCCGCCGGACAGGTGGACGTTCTTGCCGATCTGGGCGCAGGAGCCGACCGTGGCCCAGGCGTCGACCATGGAGCCTT
Organism: Aquidulcibacter paucihalophilus; assembly: GCA_030285985.1. Lineage (NCBI taxonomy): Bacteria > Pseudomonadati > Pseudomonadota > Alphaproteobacteria > Caulobacterales > Caulobacteraceae > Aquidulcibacter > Aquidulcibacter paucihalophilus. Next base: position 3,002,333 of record CP127384.1, on the reverse strand, counting down.
CGTCCACGAAGGCGCCGATGTTCACGAAGCTGGGCATCAGCACGACGTTGCGGCCGATGAAGGCCCCGCGCCGCACGATCGAGCCGGGCACGGAGCGGAAGCCCGCCTCCTGATAATGGGCCGCGGTCCAGTCGCCGAATTTGTTGGGGACCTTGTCCCACCAGGGGCCGACCCCGGGCGCGTGGCTGGCGGGGCCACGGTCGCCGCCGCGCATGATCTCATTGTCGTTGAGCCGGAAGGACAGCAGGACCGCCTTCTTCAGCCACTGATGCGTGGTCCAGACGCCGTCGGTCCCGCGCGAGGCCACTCGCGCCTGGCCCGAATCGAGCAGCGCCAGTGCCTGGTCGACGGCCTTGCGGACCTCGCCGTGGGTGGCGGCCGAGACATTGGCGCGGTCTTCCCAGGCGGCTTCGACGATGGCTTCCAGATGAGCGAGGTCGGTCATGCGGCGGCGTCCTTGAAGGTCAGGTCGGTCAGGAAATCCAGAAGATCGGGGGCGATGTGGTCGATGTGGTCGCCGAGCGGCTTGCCGTGGCCGTCGCCGATCAGGACGGTGGTCATGCCGAGGGCCTTGGCCGGCTCCAGATTGCGCGGCGTATCCTCGAAGAAGGCGGCCAGCCGCGGCTCGAAGCCGAAGCGTTCAATGACATGGCGGAAGGTCGACGGGGCCGGCTTGGGCGTCAGGTCAGCGTCCTCGATGGCAAAGACGCCGTCGAAACAGCCGGCGACCCCGAGGCGGTCCAGAACCCGACCGGCATACTCCCGCGCGCCGTTGGTGAAGACGAAGCGGCGGCCGGGCAGGCGCATCAGCTGTTCGGCCAGGCGCGGGTTCGGCTCCAGTCCGTCCATCGGCACGTCGTGGACATCGTGCAGGAAATGCTCGGGATCGATGGTGTAGTTGGCCATCAGGCCCGCCAGGGTGGTGCCGTGCTCATCCAGAAACTGGCGCTGCAGCACCCGCGCGGAGGCGGAATCCAGACCGACCGCCTCGACGACGTAGGCGTTGATCCGCGCCTGGACCAGCTGCATCAGCCCCTGCTCGCGCGGGTAAAGGGTGTCGTCCATGTCGAACACCCAGGCGGAGACGTGCGACAGGTCGATCAAGACGCCTTCACCAGGGTGCCGGCGCCGTGTTCGGTGAACAGCTCGACCAGCATGGCGTGGGGGCGGCGGCCATCGAGAATGACAACGGCCTCGACCCCGTCACGCACCGCCGCGATGGCGGTCTGCAGCTTGGGAATCATGCCGCCGGTGGCGACGCCGTCCGCGATCAGCCTCGATGCCTCGTCGACGGTCATCTGACGGATGATCTCGCCGTCCGCGCCCTTGACGCCGGGCACGTCGGTCAGCAGCAGCATGCGTTTGGCGCCCAGGGACCCGGCGACGGCCCCGGCCACGGTGTCGGCATTGACGTTGAAGGTCTGGCCCTCCTCGGTCACGCCGATGGGGGCGATGACCGGCACCCAGTCGGCGTCCGATTCCAGCAGCCGCTTGATCAGTTTGGGATCGACCCGGGTCGGCTCGCCGACGAAGCCGAGGTCGACCTCATGCTCGATCATGCTGTCGGGGTCGCGCTTGGTGCGTTTGGTTTTCTCGACGGTCAGCAGGCCCGCGTCCTTGCCCGACAGGCCGACGCCCCGGACGTCCGCCTCGCGGCCGGCCATGGTGATCCAGTGGGCGATCTCCTTGTTGACCGCGCCGGACAGGACCATTTCGGCCACCTGCATGGTGTCCGCGTCCGTGACCCTCAGTCCGTCGACGAAGGCGGACTTCACCCCGGCCTTGTCCAGCATGGCGCTGATCTGCGGTCCGCCGCCGTGGACCACGACCGGATTGACGCCCATCAGCTTCAACAGCACCACATCGGCGGCGAACTGTTTGGCCACGGCGCTCTCGCCCATGGCGTGGCCGCCGTATTTGATGACCACCGTCTTGCGGTCATAGATCTGGATATAGGGCAGGGCCTCGGCGAGCGTCTTCGCCGTGTCCCAGCCGCGATCCTCGGATTGCCGTTCGGTCTCGTCCATGATGAGCAGGCTCCTAAAGCGAGGCCCGGTCGCTGTCACCTGAAACCAGCCGCCGTGAAACCTGCGCGCGCCCTGACCGTTGGTCCCGGTATGAAAGAGCATGAGATCGATGATCGCGACCTGACCCGGTCCCGCCCCACGGATCCGGCCCAGCTGCAGGGCCTCGACGCGGTCCTGTGCCCGGAATGCCAGGGCGGAGGTACGACGACCACCGGCGAAACCTGCCCGGTATGCGAGGGAACGGGCAAGGCGACGGGACGAACCGGCGGCGGCTAGCGGGCTCACCAGACCCGTTCTGGCGACTTCCTCTCCCGCAAGGAGATGCGTTGGCCAGGAATTCGCGCAAAACGGGGCTTGCGGCGGGCTCCTGTAGCCCATCAGCCACGCTCGCCATCCTTCGCATTCGCCCGTCTCGACCTGGGCCAGCTGGGCTGTTATGACACCTTAGCGGCGGCTACTACGCCGTCACAGATTCACTTGGGCTGCGGAGGGCATCCACCCATGCGCGTTAAGACTTTCATTCTGGCCACCAGCGCTGTCGGGGCTCTCGCCCTGTCCGCCGGCGTTGCCAACGCCGAGCCGAACGGCTGGTACGGCGCGATTGATGCGGGCTACCACACGATCGACACCATCGAGTCGCGGTCGCAGACCACGGGTCGCCAGTTCGACTTTGAAGCCCAGGACGATTGGGCGGCCTTCGCCCGTCTGGGCTACCGGTTCGACCAGAACTGGCGTGTCGAGCTCGAGGGCGGCTATCGCTCGAACGACATCGAGACGATCACCAGCCCGAGCGCTGGCCTTCCGTCGGGCGTCTGCGCCATCGGTCCCGTTGCCAGCCCCTGCGTCGGGCCGGACGGCGAGATCAGCGCCGCGTCGCTGATGATGAATGTGATCTATGATTTCGGCAGCGAGGGCGATGCCCTGCGTCCGTTCATCGGTCTGGGCGCCGGCATGAACCGGGTCAACACCGAGTTCCTCGGCACGCTGGGTGGCTCGACCACCCTGCGCGGCGTGGGCGTCGGCGCTGACGACAGCTCGACCGAACTGGCGGCGCAAGCCATTGCCGGTCTGGCCTTCGCGATCAGCGACCGGGCCCATCTGGACCTGACCTATCGCTATCTGATGTCGAACTTCGAGACCGCGACCTTCGTGTCGTCGGCCCCGTCGGCTATCGGTCCGCTCGCGGGCCGTTATGACAACAGCCACACCCTGACGCTGGGCCTGCGCTATGCGTTCGGTGCGGACGAGCCGGACTATGTGCCGCCTCCCCCGCCCCCGCCGCCCCCGCCGCCCCCGCCCCCGCCGCCCCCGCCGCCTCCCCCGCCCCCGCCGCCTCCGGTTCCGGCCGCGCGTGAGTTCGTGGTGTATTTCGACTGGGATCGTTCGGACCTGACGGCCGAAGCCTCGTCGGTGGTGACGCAAGCCGCCAACTACGCCAAGTCGGGTCGTCCGACGCGCATCCTGGTCGTCGGTCACGCCGACACCTCGGGTTCCGCGGCGTACAACGTCGGCCTGTCGAACCGCCGTTCGCGCACCGTGGCTGATGCCCTGGTCGCCCAGGGCGTCAACGGCGGCGTGATCTCGCTGGACGGCAAGGGCGAAACCGCCCTGGCCCGCGCCACCGCCGACGGCGTGCGTGAGCCGCTCAACCGTCGCGCCACCATCGGCATCAACTTCCGCTAAACCCGGAAGGCCGAAGGCCAGCAACACAGAGCCGCCGCCTCCCGAAAGGGGGGCGGCGGTTTTGCTTTGTCCGCTTGATCTGAAACCGTTGGGGCGCGACCATCGTATGTCGGTCATGGCGCGGACCCCGTCGCGCCGCCGGAGTTGCCGCCCTCATGTCCCGCCCCATGTCCCGCCGCGCCATCTGCAGCCTCGTTATTCTTGCCCTCGCCGCCTGCTCGCCGGGTGCTCCCGCCGAGAGCGCGCCGTCCAGCCCGCAGGCGCGGGACAGCGGCCGGCGCGAGGTCGCCGTTTTCGCGGGCGGCTGCTTCTGGTCCGTCGAGGCCAATTTCGAGCGGATTCCGGGTGTGGTGACGGCAGTGTCCGGCTTTGCCGGCGGCCGCGCCGCCAATCCCACCTATGAGCAGGTCGTCCAGGGCGGCACCGGCCACCTTGAGGCGGTCCAGGTCACCTTTGATCCGACCCGGATCACCTATCGCCAGCTTGTCGACCGGTTCTGGCTGACCATCGATCCCACCGACCCCGATGGCCAGTTCTGCGACCAGGGGGCATCCTATGCGACCGCCGTGTTCGCCAGCGCGGCCCAGAAGCCCGCCGCCGAGGCGTCGCGTCGTGCGGCGGCTGCCCGGATAGGGGCCGCCCGATTCGTGACTCCGGTCCGTGATGCGGCGCGCTTCTGGCCCGCGGAGGCTTACCACCAGGATTTCGCCCGCCTGAACCCGGTGCGGTACGCCGGCTACAGCCGTTTCTGCGGCCGGGCAGCGCGCCTGCGCGCGGTCTGGGGCGAATAGTCCACGCCGGGCCCAGCTCCGTCCGGCCCCGGACGAAATAGCGACCGGTCCGACGTGAGTGAGACCGCCCCCGGAATCATCCACAGCTTCCGGTTTGCCCGGGTGTGTCTCTGACGCCACCGACGGCGGCTGTCATATCACTGTCACACGAATGTCGTCCCACTTTCTGATGGCACGCCTAGAGGGGGCGGGAGATTAGCCGGCTGCCGCCGGTTGCCGGGCGCACGCGCCCTTCTTCATCGGGGATAGATGACAATGACGAACCGCAAACGCGTGTTCTGGGCGACGACCGCCCTCTTCAGCGGCCTTCTGGTCGCCGGCGCCGCTTCGGCCCAGTCTTCGGGCACGGAAGCCACCGAACTCGACGAAGTCGTGGTCACGGGCGCAACCGGCCCGCGTAACGTCGATGGCCTGGCCGTCTCCGAGACGGTCGCCAAGACCCGCAACACCATCACGCAAGAGTTCATCGCGACCCAGACCCCGGGTCAGACGATCCTGCAGACCCTGAACCTGACGCCCGGCCTCAGCTTCACCAACACCGACTCCTACGGCTCGTCGGGCGGTAACATCCGTCTCCGCGGCTTCGACGGTAACCGCGTCTCGCTGACGTTCGACGGCATTCCGCTGAACGACACCGGCAACTACGCCACCTACACCAACCAGCAGCTGGACCCGGAGCTGATCGAGCGCGCCTCGGTCAACACCGGTTCGACCGACGTCGACAGCCCGACCGCCGCAGCCACCGGCGGTACCATCAACTACATCACGCGCCGCCCCGCTGCCGACTTCGGCGGCTGGGGCCAGTTCTCGTACGGCGACTTCAACTATCGCCGCTACATGTTCCTGATGGACACCGGCACGTTCGGCCCGCTGGGCACCTCGGCCTGGTTCGCCGTCTCGAAGACGGACTATGACAAGTTCAAGGGCTTCGGCGACCTGCAGAAGACGCAGTTCAACGCCCGCATCTATCAGCCGCTCGGCGACAACGGCGACTTCCTGTCGCTGTCGGGTAACTGGAACGAGAACCGCAACAACAACTACCTCGGCCCGAACCTCGGCACCTCGACCGGCTCGATCCTGCCGCAGGTCGAAACCGACCCGCGTGGCTGGGACGTCGATTTCGACACGACCTACATCGCCCCGACCTTCCGCAACGGCGTGGCTGACAACGACGCGAACGGCACCAACTACTGGGGTCTGCGCGTCAACCCGTCCAACACGGGCAGCATCCGCGGCCAATCGCGTTTGACCCTGTCGGACAGCCTGGTGCTGACGGTTGACCCGTCGTTCCAGTACACCCTGGCCAACGGCGGCACGCAGCAGGCAGTCCTGTCGGAAACGGATCGCCTGATCCGCGGCACCTCGGCCACCGGCGGCGTCGACCTGAACGGCGACGGCGACACCCTGGACCGCGTCCGTGTCATGACGCCGTCCAACACCAACACCCATCGCTATGGTCTGAACACCTCGCTGATCTGGGATCTGGACGACAACAACCGCATTCGCGCCGCCTATGCGTTCGACTACGGTCGTCACCGCCAGACGGGCCTGTACGGCCGCGTCAACTTCTCGAACCCGTCCGACCCGCGCTTCGTCGACTGGTTCGGCGGCCGCAATGACGAAGCCAACCGCGTCGTCAACCTGGATGGTTACGACCTGACCTCGCGTAACCGCCTGTCGATCGCCGAGCTGAACCAGTTCTCGCTCGAATACCGCGGCCAGTTCATGGACGACGCCCTGACCCTGAACATCGGCGTCCGTGCACCGTTCTTCACCCGTGAACTGAACCAGTTCTGCTTCACCCAGAACGCCTCGTCGAACGTCCGCTGCACCACCGAAACCCCGACCGTCGTTCCGGGCACCGGCGGCAACGTCGTGTTCGCCGGCAGCACCACGCAGTACATCGCTCCGTACTCGCGGACGGTGGAGTATGAGGACATCCTCCCGAACGTCGGTGCCACCTATCGCTGGGGCGAAGGCCACTCGGTCTATGCCAACTATGCGGAAACGCTCTCGGCCCCGCGCACGGACAGCCTCTACGGCGTCCGCCGGTTCGCCGATGGCACGGTCGGCAACCCGACCGTCCAGCCTGAATCGGCCCAGAACTTCGACCTCGGCTACCGCTACTCGGTCCCGAACCTGGTCGGCACCGTCTCGGTGTTCGCCAACAACGAAGAGAACCGCATCGTCAGCTCCTTCGATGACGACCTGGGTCAGTTCGTTGACCGTAACGTTGGTTCGGTCGAGCGCATCGGCGCTGAAGGCTCCATCGGCTGGTCGCCGATCGAAGCCCTCAGCCTGTACGCCTCGGCGACCTGGCTGAACTCGGAAGTGCAGGACGACTACGTGAACAACACCGTCGGTGGCATTCCGCAGATCGTGCTCACCAAGGGCAAGGAGCTGGTCGAGACGCCGGAATGGATGGCCTCGGCTCGCATCAACTACCAGTTCACCGAGTATCTGGAGGCTGGCCTCCAGGCGAAATACACCGGCGAGCGCTGGGTGACCGACGTCAATGACATGTCCGCTGACGCCTTCACCACGGTTGACGCCAACATCCGCCTCGACATGGCTGCCTTCGGCTACGAAGGCACCTTCATCCAGGTGAACGCCGACAACATCTTCGACGAGCAGTACTACGCCAACCTCGGCACCCGCGCGTCGGCGACCCCCGGCGCCCCTGGCTTCAGCCAGCCCTTCGCCTCGGTCGGCGCTCCGCGCACGATCTCGGCGACCCTTCGGGTGGCCTTCTAAGACCCAGGCTTCGGCCTGAACTGAAATGATCGGGGCGGTCCGGAAACGGGCCGCCCCTTTCTTTTGTGCGTGGCTGCTTTTGACCTGCTCCGTTGAAGTCGCGGACCGGGGTGTCTATCTGGCGCAGCCAGCCCGTTCACACCGAGGATGTTTCCCCGCTCATGACTGCGACTCCCATCCCCGCCGAATGGTCGCCGCATCGCGCGATGTGGGTCGGCTGGCCCAGCCACGGTGAGCTGTGGGAGGAAAACCTTGAACCGGCCCAGGCCGAGGTCGAGGCCCTCGTTCGCGCCCTCGCCGGGCCGGGCCGCGAGACGGTCAAGCTGATGGTCGGAAAGCCTGAGGCCCTCGACGACGCCCGGGCCCGCTTCGCCGGGGTTGCCAATGTCGAGATCATCGACGGCCGGTTCGGCGACATCTGGCTGCGCGACACCGGTCCGATCTTCGGTGCCGGGTCTGGGAGCGCCGCCGCCTTCCGCTTCAACGGCTGGGGCGGGAAGTATGAGCTCAAGCACGACGACACGGTGGCCGACCAGATCGGTGCTGCGTCCGGCGTGGCGCTGGACCGTCGCGACTTCATTCTCGAGGGCGGGGCGCTGGATCACGACGGGCAGGGGACCATCGTCACCACCCGTCAGTGCCTGCTGAACCCCAACCGCAACCCCGGCTGGACCGAGGCCGCGGCCGAGGCGGCGCTGACGGCGTCCCTTGGCGCGCGGCAGGTGCTGTGGCTCGGTGACGGCCTGCTGAACGACCACACCGACGGCCACGTCGACAACCTCGCCCGCTTCGTCGCGCCGGGCGTCGTCGCCTGCCCGATCGCCTGGGGCCGCGGCGATCCGAATGATGAGGTCTATGACGCCGTGGCAAAGGCGCTGTCGGAGATGACGGATGCGACCGGTGCGCCGCTCAAACTGCTGCGCCTGCCGTCGCCCGGCTTCATCGGCGACGAGGACGAAAAGCCCATTCCGGCCAGCCACATGAATTTCCTCATCGCCAACGGCGCCGTGATCGTGCCGGACTACGGCAATGCGCGCGCCGTCGACCTGGTTTGCCAGGGCCTGAAGACGGTCTTCCCGGACCGCGAGATCATCCCCCTGTCCTCCATCGCCATCCTGTCCGGCGGCGGATCCTTCCACTGCATCTCCCAGCAGGAGCCTGCCTGATGTCCCGCACGATCTCCGTCGCCGCCTTGCAGACCTCATACGGCGAGGACCTTCAGGCCAATATCGACAAGACGATCGCCCTGATCCGCGATGCCGCCGGCCGCGGCGCCCAGGTCATCCTGCCCAGCGAGCTCTTCCAGGGGCCGTATTTCTGCGTCTCGCAGGAGGAGCGCTGGTTCGGGACCGCCTATCCGTGGCGCGAGCACCCCTGCGTCACGGCGCTGCAGCCCGTTGCGGCGGAACTGGGCGTTGCCATCCCCGTCTCGATCTTCGAGCGCGAGGGGCCGCACTATTTCAACTCGATGGTCATGCTCGACGCCGACGGCGCAGCCCTGGGCGTCTACCGCAAGAGCCACATCCCCGACGGCCCCGGCTATCAGGAGAAATACTATTTCCGGCCCGGCGACACCGGCTTCAAGGTCTGGAACACCCGCCACGGCCGCATCGGCGTCGGCATCTGCTGGGACCAGTGGTACCCGGAGACGGCGCGGGCGATGATGCTGCAGGGGGCCGAGGTGCTGATGTACCCGACCGCCATTGGCTCCGAGCCGCACGACAAGGAACTGGACACCGCCGAGCCCTGGCGTCGCGCCATGCAGGGCCATGCCGTCTCGAACGTCGTGCCGGTCATCGGCGCCAACCGCATCGGCCATGAACAGGTCAATGAGGCCGGACAGGTCTTCTACGGCTCATCCTTCATCGCCGATCACCGCGGCGATCTGGTCGAGAGCTTCGGCCGCGCGGAGGAGGGGGCCCTGGTCCATACCTTCGACCTCGACTACATCGACCGCCACCGCGCCGCCTGGGGCTTCTTCCGCGACCGGCGCACCGATCTCTACGGCTCGCTGGTCAGCCCCCGACCGGCGTAGGACCCAGCGCCCGGCGCTCCGCCGCGCAGCCGGGATTGGTCAGGCCCTCGGCGCGCGCGGCCGCGACTTCCGCCCGTGCGGCGTCCAGATCGGCGGCGAATTCCGGGGTGACGGCGGCGCGTTCATAGACGGTCCGGCCGATCTGCAGGCCGTCGGTCACATCGGCCTGCCAGTTGACGCGGCACAGGGCCCGGCTCTCGCCGATGTCGCGCCCGCGCCGTCGCGCCGCCTCCGCCTGATCGGGCGCCAGCGCCGCAAACATCTCGCCATAGGCGGCCCCGGCGACCGCTCCGCCCGCCGGCCATGAGGGGCTGTTGCGTACCGACTCGTCCATACGCACGCAGGTCTGCAGGTCCGGCTGATCGGCGACGGGCCGCCGTCGCGGCGCGCGCTCGGCCAGCGCACTGGCCACGCTCGCTGAATCGATCAGCAGCCGGTTCATCAGCCGCGTCAGGGCGGGGCGCGGCGACTCTGCCAGACGCGTACCTAGGACGCAGTCGAAATGCTGGGCGGCCTCGGGCGGCCGCAGCTCGGCCTGGGCGGTCGCCAGCCACCAGCGGTCCGTGCCCGGTTCGACCGAAGCGAACGCGGCCTGCCCGGCCCGGGGATCCATGGGGGAGGGGGAGAATTGCGCCGCGACGGCTGTGACGGCGGCACGGTCGAGATAGCCTTCGACCGGCGCGAGCGCGACGACGGGCCGACCGGCCGTGGCGCACCCGCCCATCAGGAGGCAGGCGGCCAGGACGGCGGCGGATTTCACCGGCCGGCGGTCCAGTCCAGCTGGACGCTGGTCGGGCCGTCTTCGACCGGGGTGGCGACGACGCGCAGCAGCTTGCCGCTGCCGTCGCTGGCCGCGGCGCCGTAGGCGCGGGCGTCACCCGTGTTCATGGCCATGACCGATGCCAGGCCGGCGGCCTCGGCGCGTTGGCGATAGAAGTCGATCACGGCGTCGGGCGTGGCGTCCGTGGTGAAGCTCAGAATGCCGCCTGGCCCGTCCGGACCGCGTGCGACGGTGGCGGGGCCTTGGGCCGCGCCGCCCGGATAGACGACGGCGAAGGCGGGGGCGCCGGGGGCCGCCGGGGCCGCTGCGCTTGCGGGTGCCGCCGGCGCGGCCGCGGCCGGGGCTGCGGCGTCTGCCGCCGGAGCGGCCTCAGCGACGGCCGGAGCCTCATCCGCGGGGGCCTGGCTGCAACCGGCCAGGGCCAGGGCCGCCATCAGTGCGGCGGCCGCGAGCGTGCGCTTCATCCCGTATCGTCCTTGAAGAGACTGTCGTTGGTGGCGGCACCGTGGCCCAAGCCTGCGGCGGCGGCAAGGCGGGTTCGCGCCTTCGCCAAGGCGCGGATGACGCAGGGGTCACCCGGTCGCTGCGTCGGCCTCGCCTCCGCCGCTGTCGGCGGACTCGCCCTCGTTCCCGGTCGCGTCCTCGCCGGTGTTCTTGACCGGGTCCGGATCGGCCTTCGTGGCGGCGGCCGATGCGCTGGAGGCCTTGCCCTCGCTGGCGAGCGCCTCATTGACCGTGTCCTGGTCAGGATCGATCTCCGACCCGGTCGCGGCCCCGCCCTGCAGCGAGCCGGCGCGGGTGTCAGACCCCATGTCGCTACCCGACAGGGCCTCGGTCAGGGCGTCCGGCGTCCGGCCCGTATCGGGCTTTTCGCCCAGGTCCTCGGCCTCGCGCGCGTCGGCGGTCTGGTTGGGGTCGGTCATGGTCAAGCTCCTTCAGTGAAGAAGCGGGTGGGACGCAGCCGGGTTCCGCATACGAAAAGGGCCGGGATGCGATCCCGGCCCTCCGTCTCGTACGTCCGTATCGGCTTACTTGCCGAACAGCTTGTTCCAGCGGCGCTTGTCGCGGTTCTTCCAGGTCCCGCGGTGATAGGCGTCCGAGCCGATCAGCGGCACGACCGTGGTGGCTTCGGCGAAGACCATCTGCTCGTGCGTGGTCTGGACCTTGCCCCAGGAGGCGGCTTCCTTGAGCGTCGATGACGAGCAGGCGCCGTCGCGCACGTCGGCGACCGTGATCTGGACCGCATAGCGGTGCATCTCGGCCTCGACGCCGAGGATCTCGGCGCAGACGACCGTGTCCTGGGCAAAATTCTTCGGCACGCCGCCGCCGACCATGAACAGGCCGGTGACGCCCGCGGCGATCTTGATGTCGGTCAGTTCGCGGAAGTCGGCGACCGCGTCGATCATCAGATAGGGCTTGCCCGCGGCCATCCGCTCCTTCTGGTGCTTGACCAGGCCGAAGCCGGCCGAGCTGTCGACGAAGGCCGGGCAGAAGATCGGCACGCCCTCTTCATAGGCGGTCTGGATCAGCGAACCGGGCTTCTTGGCATTCCCTTCCGACAGCCACTTGCCCATCTCCCAGATGAACTCGCGCGAGGAATAGCCGCGCGGCTCCAGCTGGTTGCAGATCTCCAGGATGGTGTGGTCGCAGGCCTGGAGCTCTTCCTCGTCGATATAGGTGTCGTAGATCCGGTCGATGTAGTTGTCGCGCAGGACGTTGTCGTCCACCTCGCCGGCGGCCTGGTAGTGTTTGAAACCGAGGGCCTCGAAGAAATCCATGTCGACGATCGAGGCGCCGGTGGCGACCACGGCGTCGATCATGCCGAACTTCACCATGTCGCGGTACACATGCATGCAGCCGCCGGCCGAGGTCGAACCGGCCAGGATCAGCCACGGCGAGCAGTCCTTGTCCTCGATGGCCATGTTGAAGATGTCGGCGGCCCGGGCCGTGTCGCGGCTCGAGAACGACATCTTGCGCATGCTGTCGATGATCGGACGGGCGTCGAACGAGGTGATGTCGACGTGCTCCACCGTGTTCTGGAGCAGCTGGGCCTTCTGGTTGGTCTGAACGGGAGCGTTCATTGCAAGGGTTTCCCTTTGATTTGAGCGCCCGTCGTCAAAAGAAACAGCGGCCCGGACGGAGCGACGGGCCGCTGCTGATTACAACGCAATAGCGACGGTTTAGCGCCGCGACTTCTTCCGCTGGCCGGCCTTGCCCTTGGGACGCGACAGGCGAACGACCTTGCGGGCCTGCTCTTCCGCCGAGGTGCGAACCGTCGGGATGGAGCGGGGTGCCAGGCCGTAGAGCGAGGCCATCGGAGCATCCTCGACGCCGGCGATATCGTGCTCGCCATAGCCGTTGAAGCCGGTCGACATGGCGACGCCATAGGCACCGAGCATGCCGATCTCGATGAAGTCGCCTTCCTGCACATCGGCCGGCAGCCAGAACGGTCCCGGCATGTGGTCGATGGAGTCGCAGGTCGGGCCGTAGAAGCGGAACGGCTTGAGCTCATTGGACGAGGCACCGTCCCGGACCAGCTTGGTCGGGAAGGGCCAGCGCGAATGGGTCGCGTCGAACAGCGAGCCGTAGGAGCCGTCGTTCAGATACAGGGCGTCGCCCTTGCGCAGATCGACCCGGCACAGGACCGAGGAGGCCTCGGCGACCAGCGCCCGGCCGGGTTCGCACCACAGCTCGGTCGTTTCCGACACCGGCATCTCGTTGAAGCCGCGATGGATGGCGTCGGCGTATTCCTGCATGTCCGGCGGGACCATGCCCGGATAGACCGAGGGGAAGCCGCCGCCGACATCGACGATGTCCACGAACACGCCGGCACGGCTGATGGCGCGACCGACCTGGGCCATGGCGGCCTCATAGGCGGACGGACGCATGCATTGCGAACCGACATGGAAGCAGACGCCCATCAGGCCGTCCTTGACCGCCTGGCGGGTGGCCAGCAGCAGGGACGGCGCCTGGTCGACCGAGACGCCGAACTTGCCCGACAGGGAATAGGCTGCGCCGTCCGCCGAGACCGTCATCCGGACCAGCAGGTTCAGATCGGTCGCATTGCCGGTGGAGTCGAGGATCTTGGCCAGCTCGTCATGGCTGTCCAGCGAGAAGGTGCGGACGCCGTGCTCGAAATAGGCCTTGGTGATCGCGCCGCGGCTCTTGACCGGGTGCATGAACGCCAGACGCGCGTCGGGGCTGACCGAACGGACCAGTTCGATCTCGCCCAGCGAGGCGACGTCAAAGCCGGTGACACCAGCCTCCACGAGGGTCTCGATGACCCACCGCGAGGGATTGGCCTTCACCGCATAGAAGACGTCGGCTTTCAGATTGTCCTGGAACCAGCGCGCCGCTACGGAAACCGAACGCGGCCGCACGAGTGCGACAGGACGTTCAGGGGACCGCTCGCGGACCAGGTCCAGGGGAAAATGATACGTGCGCAATTCACGTAAACCCCTGTAATTGTTAAACCCAGCCGGCGTTAGCAGCGCAACGTGAAGACCTACGGGGTCCGCCGGAAGCCGCGATGTAGGGTCACCGGACTGTCATGTAAAGCGGTTTTTTGCAGGCGGGCCTTGAGTTTGCGGGGGATTCGTCAGGGTCCGGACTGACAGACTGCGCCGGTACGCACCGCGCCTCGTCCCGACGAGGCCCGCGCTGTGGGCTGCCGCCGTCCGCAGGACATCGCCGCCTGCCGTTCCGCTGGACGAAAACCTCGTGGACGTGCCATTAAGACTTGCCTCGCGGGCCTGATCAGGCGATGCGGCGCGCCCCTTCAACCGCCTCCAGCGTGTCCATGACCTCAGCTGCCGCCGCCGTCGCGTCCGTGAAGGATGTGTCCAAGACTTTCGGCGCCCGAAAGGCCCTGAACGGCGTGTCCGTCGAGGTCGGGGCCGGAGAAATGGTCGCCCTCATCGGCCCCTCGGGGTCGGGCAAGTCGACGCTCCTGCGTTCGATCACGGGCCTGCAGACCATTGATTCCGGCAAGGGCACGATCAGCGTCTTCGGCGAGGTCGTGCAGAAGAACGGCCGCACCACCGGGGCGACCCGCGCGGCGCGCCAGAAGCTGGGCATGATCTTCCAGCAGTTCAATCTGGTCGGCCGGCTGTCGCTGTTCTCCAACGTCATGCTGGGCGCGCTCGGCCGGATCCCCGGCTGGAAGGGCCTGCTCGGCGTCTGGCCCACCGAGGACAAGCAGCGCGCCATGGCGGCCCTGCACCGCGTCGGCGTCTCGGACTACGCCGCCCAGCGCGCCAACACCCTGTCCGGCGGCCAGCAGCAGCGCGGCGCCATCGCCCGCGCCATGGTCCAGGGCGCCAAGGCCATCCTCGCCGACGAGCCCGTCGCCTCGCTCGACCCCGTCTCGGCCCGGAAGGTCATGGAACTGCTGGTCGAGCTGAACAAGCGTGACGGTTTCGGCGTCATCGTCACCCTGCACCAGGTCGACTACGCCATCCGCTACTGCGACCGCGTCATCGCCCTGAAGGCCGGCCAGATCGTCTATGACGGCCCGGCGACAGGCCTGGATACGAAGCAATTGATCGACATCTACGGTCCCGAGTTCGAGGACGCGTTCTGGGAAACCAAGGCATGACCCTGCCCCTGTTCACCCGCCGGCTGGCCCTCGCCGCCGCTCTCGTCCTCGGCGTCGCCTCGTGCGGCGGTGGCGATGAAAAGGCCGGCGCCGCGCCGACCGAAATCACCTTCTCGATCCTGTCGGCTGAAGGCCAGGCCTCGGCCGGCCCCCTGTGGCAGCCGCTGCTGGACGACATGTCAAAGGCCATCGGCGTCGAGGTGAAGCCCTATTTCGGCTCGAACTACACCGTGCTGGTCGAGGCCATGCGCGGCAACCAGACCCAGGTTGCCTGGTTCTCGGCCAAGCCGGCGGTGGAGGCCATTGACCGGGCCGACGCCGAAGTCATCGCCCGCACGGTCAATCGTGAAGGCATGGACAGCTATCGCTCGACCCTGATCGTGCGCGCGGGCTCGGGCATTACGCTCGATCAGGTCATGGCCTGCGGCCAGCGCTACGACTTCGGCATCGGCGATGCGCAGTCCACCTCGGGCACGCTCGCCCCGATGGCCTTCCTGTTCAATCCGCGCAACATCGTCCCGGCCCGGTGCTTCAGAAACGTCCGCTCGGCCAACCACCAGTCGAACGCGTTCGGCGTCGCTTCCGGACAGCTGGACGTGGCCACCTCGAACACGGTCAATACCGTCTTCATGACCAAGCAGAATCCCCGGATCGCCGCCCAGATTCAGGAAATCTGGCAGTCGCCGCCGATCCCGGAGAGCGGAATTCTGGTGCGCGAGGATCTCGATCCGGTTCTGAAGGAGAAGATCCGCAGCTTCTTCCTGACCTACGGCCAGGGCGACACCGTCGAGGCTGAGCGCCAGCGCCAGGTTCTGGCCGGGCTGGAATACTCCCGCTTCAACGCGGCCGATGACAGCTATCTCAACCCGATCCGCGAAATGGTTGCCGACCAGAAGCTGAACGAAGCGCGCGCCAAGGGCGATGCCGCCGCAGTCGCGACCGCCGAGCGTGAGCTGCAGCGGTTGCGCACCCTGCGCGAGGTCCAGCCTTGACCGACGCCGCCGCCAAGCCTGCCGCAACGGCCATTCCCAATCCGCCGACAAAATCGGCGGGGGCATGGGTGCTCGACATCCTGATCTGGGGAGGCGTCGCTGCCCTGCTGATCTACAGCTTCGCGCCGGTCGAACTGGCCAATGTCACCAAGCTGTTCAGCAACAACGAGAACACCCAGAATTTCGCCCGCGAGCTGCTTCGTCCGGACTTCACCAACTGGAAGCTCTTCGTCGCCAAGATGTGGGAGACGGTGCAGATCGCCCTCTGGGGCACCTTCATCGCCGTCTTCGCCGCCGTCCCGATGGGTTTGGCAGCGGCCCGCAATATCGCCCCGTTCTGGGTCGTCACGCCCATGCGCTGGGTCATGAACCTGCTGCGCTCGATCCCCGATCTGGTCATCGGCCTGCTGTTCGTCGTTGCCGTCGGCCTCGGGCCGCTGGCGGGGGTGCTCGCCATTGCCCTGAACACCGCCGGGGTGCTGGCCAAACTGTTCTCCGAGGCGGTCGAATCCATCGACAAGGGTCCGGTCGAGGGCGTGCGCGCTACCGGCGCCTCCAAGCTGCACGAGATCGTCTGGGGCGTGATCCCGCAGGTCGCACCGCTCTGGACCTCGTTCGCCCTCTATCGGTTCGAATCCAACAGCCGCTCGGCGACCGTGCTGGGCCTGATCGGCGCCGGCGGTATCGGCGCAGTGCTGTTCGACGCCATGAACGCCTTCAAGTTCCAGGACGTCTCGGCCATCGTCGTCGTGGTCGTCATCGCCGTGACCCTGATCGACATGCTGTCCCAGGCCATGCGCAAACGCCTGCTGTAACAGGGGCTGCACCGCCCATTGAAAAGCCCGCCTCCGCGATCGCGGGGGCGGGCTTCTTTCTTTCCGGACCCGATCAGGCCGGGCGTAGATCCGGCGGTGTGGCCTCTTCGGTGAGGATGCGGATCGCCTCGTCCAGCGACACCACTTCCTGCGCCTGGGAGCCCAGACGGCGGATGGCCACCGTGCCCGCTTCGGCCTCGTTCTTGCCGACCACGGCAATGACCGGGACCTTGCCGACGGAGTGTTCGCGGACCTTGTAGCCGACCTTCTCGTTGCGCAGGTCGGTCTCGGCGCGCAGGCCCGCGGCCTTCAGCTTCTCGACCACGTCACGGGCGTAGTCGTCGGCCTCCGAGACGATGGTCGCCACCACGACCTGCGTCGGTGCCAGCCACAGCGGGAAGGCCCCGGCGTAGTTCTCGATCATGATGCCGATGAACCGCTCGAACGAGCCGAGGATCGCCCGGTGCAGCATGACGGGCCGGTGCTTCTGGCCGTCCTCACCGATGTATTCGGCGTTCAGACGTTCCGGCAGGACATAGTCGAGCTGCAGCGTGCCGCAGGTCCAGGTCCGGCCGATGGCGTCCTTGACGATGAAGTCCAGCTTGGGCGCGTAGAAGGCACCGTCGCCCTCGGCGATGACCGGGTCGACCCCGGCCAGACGCGCGGCCTCGCCCAGCATGGCCTCGGCCTTGTCCCAGAACTCGTCCGTGCCGGCGCGGACCTCGGGCCGGGTAGCCAGGGCGATCTCGTGCGTCGTCATGCCGAGGTCGGCGTGGATGATCTGGGTCAGGCGGATGAACCGTTCCGTCTCCTCGACGATCTGGTCCTCGCGGCAGAAGATGTGGGCGTCGTCCTGGGTGAAGCCGCGCACCCGCATCAGGCCGTGCAGGGCCCCCGACGGCTCATAGCGGTGGCAGGCCCCGAACTCGGCCATGCGCAGCGGCAGTTCGCGATAGGACCGCTGGCCCTGGTCGAAGATCTGCACGTGGCCCGGGCAGTTCATCGGCTTGAGGGACAGGGTCTCGCCCTCGACCGTCTCGCAGACGAACATGTTGGGGCGGTATTTCTCCCAGTGGCCCGACTTCTCCCAGAAGGTCCGGTCCAGCACCTGGGGCGTCTTGACCTCGACATAGCCGGCGGCGTCCAGCCGGCGGCGCATATAGGCCTCCAGCACGCGCCACAGGATCCAGCCCTTGGGGTGCCAGAAGACCATGCCGCGGCCTTCCTCCTGCATGTGGAACAGGCCCATGGCCTTGCCTATGCGGCGGTGGTCGCGCTTCTCCGCCTCCTCGACGCGCAGCAGATAGGCGTCGAGGTCCTCTTTCGAGGCCCAGGCCGTCGCATAGATGCGCTGCAGCTGCGGATTGCGATGGTCGCCGCGCCAGTAGGCGCCCGCCAGCTTGGTCAGTTTGAAGGCCTTGCCGACGAACTTCGTCGAGGGGAAATGCGGCCCGCGGCACAGGTCGACCCAGTTGCCCGTGGCATAGGTGGTGATCGTCTCCGTCCCCGGCAGGTCGCGGATCAGCTCGGCCTTGAACGTCTCGCCCTTGGCCTCGAACAGCCTGATCGCCTCGTCCCGGTCCCAGACCTGACGGACCAGCTTTTCGTCGCGGTCGACGATCTCGGCCATCTTCTTTTCGATGGCGGCGAAGTCGTCCGTCGAGAACGGCTCCTCGCGGTGGAAGTCGTAATAGAAGCCGTCCTCGATCGCCGGGCCGATGGTCACCTGGGTGCCGGGGAACAGCTCCTGCACGGCCTGGGCCAGCACGTGGGCGGCGTCGTGGCGGATGGTCTCAAGCGCCTCCGGATCGTCGCGCATGATCAGCTTGAAGTCGCCGGAGCCGCCCAGCGGGCGGTCGAGATCGCGCTGCTCGCCGTTCAGGGCGACCAGGGCCGCGCGCTTGGCCAGCGACGGCGAGATGGAGGCGGCGACGTCACGGCCCGTGGCGTCGTCGGGATACTGGCGCGCGGCGCCGTCGGGGAATTTGAGGTCGATCATGTCTTCGTCTTTGCGGGCGGTACCGGATCGTATTTCCAGCCTTCGCCGAAGGGTTGGCATTTGCAGAGGCGTTTGGCCGTGAGCCATCCCCCCTTGAGCGGTCCGTGCTGGATCAGCGCGTCCCGCCCGTAGTCCGAGCAGGTCGGCCGGAACCGGCACGACTGCCCGATCAGGGGCGACAGCGTCAGCTTGTAGCCCCGATGGGCCAGCCGTACGCCGCGTTCATAGAGAGTTCCGCCGGATGCCATGTCGCCGCGCTTATCCCTCGCGAAGGCCGCGGGGGCAACGGGGCTTCAGGCCGCGCCGGCGAGGCTAGTTCGCGTATCCGCCCGGTCCCGCGCCATCGCCTGCCGCACAGCGTCCAGCGTCGCCTCAATGGCGACCATGGTCGAGGCGTGGCGCGCCGGGTAGTCGGCGACCTGTTTCAGGGCGCGCAGGCCTTCAAACCGGCCCGTCGGACCCTCGCCGCCGGCCTTGAGCATGGCCGACATGGCGTCGCGCGCGGCGGTGATCTCCTCCAGCGTCGCCCCGATGACGACCTCGCCGAGCACGCCCGCCGCCGCCTGGCCGAGCGCGCAGGCCTTGACGTCCTGGGCGAAGGTCTCGACCCGACCGGCATCATCCAGTGTCACATCGACGATCGCTTTCGAGCCGCACAGTCTGGCAACCCGCTCGCCCGTGCCCTCGGGCGCGGCCAGCCGTCCGCTGTGCGGCAGATTGGCCGCCAGCTTGAGGATGCGCGCGCTGTAGAGCTCATCGATCATGGGCGGAATATAGGCGATCAGCCGCCCTGGAGCGACCCCCAGGTGCGGGCCTGGTCCACGCCGGTCCCGCCGGCGCGTTCGCGCAGCCAGGCCAGGTTGCGGTCGGCGGCCTCGGGCGGCAGGTCGCGGCGCAGCATCTGCTCCGCTTCGGCCAGCTTGCCCGTCAGCCCCAGCACCATGGCCAGGTTGAGCCGCACCTTCAGCGAGGCACCCGGCTGGGCCACGGCGCGGCGCAGCAGGGGCTCGGCCCCGGCAGCATCCCCGCGCGTCATTGCGGACATCGCCATATTGGACAGGACGTCGGGATTGTCGGGTGACAGGGTCAGCGCCTGGGCCCAGGCCGCGCGGGCGTCGTCGGGACGCCGCACCTGCTCATAGGCTGCGCCCAGCAGGGACCAGGACCGCCAGTCCGAGGGGCGGGCGTCGCGCGCGCCTTCCAGCGCCGCGATGCCGTAGAAGGCCTGACCGCGGGCGATATGGGCCCGCCCGAGCTCCAGCATGGCGTCGATATTGGCGGGCTGGACGACCAGTACCCGGCTGGCCATCTCGGCGGCCTGGTCGAACCGGCCGAGTTCGCGCAGCGCCTGGGCCGCCCTCACGCCCGCGACGGGGTCCATCGGGTCGATGTCAGCCTGGTCGGCCCAGAAGATCTGGCGGCTCAGCGCGTCGGTGCGCTCATAGGCGGCGCGGACCTCGGCCGTGGCGGGCTGGCGTCCCACCGGCGTCTGGGCGGGCGGCGCGACCACGGGATCCGCCATCACAGGCGCGGCAATGCCGGTCAGCAGAAGGGCGACGGTTGCGATACGGGCGGTCGTGCGCGACATGGAAGGCGCTCCGGAAGGTTCGACCCGAGACTCGGCCTTTCTCGTCAATCCTTGGTTAAGATCGGCCGTCTCCGGCCGGAAAGGCCGTCGCCCATGTCCGCCCTTCATCCCGACCTGCTGACCCCCGAGACCGAAGGCGCGATCCCGGTGCGGTTCGTTGGTCCGGACAGCGCGGCCGAGGCGGCGTTTGGCGGCTGGGCCGAGGCCAACGGCTTCAAGGGCAGGTCCGGCCAGATGCTGGTCGCGCCGGACGGGCAGGGAGGAATCGCCGCCGTTCTGGTCGGTGTCGGCGATCGGTTCGATCCGATGTCGGCCCGCGCTCTCCCGGCCAGGCTCCCGCCGGGCCTCTATCGCCTTGAGGCCGGGCCGGAGGAGGCGCGCGCCGCGGCCCTGGCCTTCCTGCTCGGGGCCTATGTCTTCGACCGCTACAAGGCCCGACCCGACCGGGACCGGGTGCGGCTGGTCGCGCCCGAGGGGCTGGATATCGCGGCGACGCAACGCATCGCCTCGGCCTGCGCCCTTGCCCGCGAGATGATCGACACCCCGGCCGCCGACATGGGGCCGCTGCAGATCGAGACCATTGCCCGCGAGATCGCCACCGCATCGGGCGCAAGCCTCTCGGTCATCACCGGCGACGCCCTGCTGGAGGAGAACTACCCCGCCGTCCACGCCGTCGGCCGCGCCGCCGCCCCGCACCGCGCGCCGCGGGTCGTCGAGATCGGCTGGAACCTCGACCGCGCCGACCTCCCGCTGGTCGCCCTCGTCGGCAAGGGGGTGGTGTTCGATTCCGGCGGACTGGACATCAAGCCGGCCGCCGGCATGCGCAACATGAAGAAGGACATGGGTGGCTCGGCCCATGCATTGGCCCTCGGACGCCTCGTCATGCAGGCGGACTTGCCCGTCCGGCTGGTGGTGCTGGTCGCCGCCGTCGAGAACGCCATCTCCGCCGACGCCTTCCGGCCCGGCGACATTCTGAACAGCCGCAAGGGCCTGACCATCGAGATCGGCAACACAGACGCGGAAGGGCGCCTGATACTCGCCGACATCCTGACGCGCGCCGGGGAGCATTCGCCGGACCTGACGCTGGACTTCGCTACCCTGACCGGTGCGGCGCGCGTCGCCCTCGGTCCCGAACTGCCGCCGCTCTATACCGATGACGAGACCCTCGCCGCCGACCTGCTCGAGGCGGCCCGTGCCGTCGCCGACCCGCTGTGGCGCATGCCGCTCTGGCCCGGCTATCGCGCCTCCATCGACAGCGAACTGGCCGATGTCCGCAACGACTCCGCCGGCTGGGCCCAGGCCGGTTCGGTCACCGCCGCCCTGTTCCTGCAGAAATTCGCTCCGACGACCGGCGCCTGGGCCCATATGGACATCTTCGCCTGGAACCCCCGCGCCCGCCCCGGCTGGCCAGAGGGCGGCGAGGCGCAGGCGCTGAGGGCGTGTTTCGAGATGCTGAAGCGGCGGTTCGCTTAGGTCTTAGGTCTTAGGGCTTAGGGCTTGGGGCTTGGGGCTTAAAGGTTGGGATCAGCTCCGGTCATTTTCGACCTAAGCCCTACGACCTAGGCCCTCCTCCCGTTAACGGCCCTTTCGGCTTCTTCCGCTACGACAACGGCTCAATCGGACGAGCCCACGTTTGACCGCAGCCGCCGCCAGCCTTGATCCCCGAACCACCCTCGCCCGGCCCGACCTGGCCGAGCAGGCGCTGGAAGGGATCGTGCGCGCCTCCGCCTTCCGGGCGGTGCGGCCGATGCATTGCGCGGTTCCGGTCGCCGACATTCATCAGGACGCCGTGGCGGCTGAGCATCCGGTCGACCAGCTGATCTTCGGCGAGGTCTTCGATGTGCTCGACACGCGTGAGGACCAGGTCTGGGGCCGCGCCCGCCGCGACGGCGTCGTGGGCTGGGTGGCGCGGGCCTCGCTCAAGGACGGTGCGCCGCTGGCCACGCACCGCATCGGCTCGACGGACGGCCGCCTGCCCCTCAACGCCCTGGTGGTCGAAGCAGGCGACCCGGCCGGCCTGGCCCCCATCGGAAGTTTCGCCGCCGAACCGGTCGAGGTGGCCGAACGGCTGCTGGGGACGCCGTACAAGCTGGGCGGTCGCTCATCCAAGGGCACCGACTGCTGCGGGCTGGTTCAGCAGGCGCTCTACGCCTGCGGCCGCGCGGGACCGCGCTACGCCGATCAATTGGCGGAACTCGGTCAGGCCGTGGTGGCTGGTGAGGCCCGGCGCGGCGACCTGGTGATCTGGCTGGATCCGGACGAGGGGCCCTGGAACGGCCACGCCGGCTTTATGCTGGACGGCGACCGGGTGCTGCACGCCGTCGGACGGCTGGGCGGGGTGGCGATCGAGTCCTTTGCCGAGGCCGATGCCCGGCATCGCGTCGCGGGCTCTGATGGGCCGGCCATCCGCCGGCTCTGACCGCAACGAAAAAGGGCGGCCCGAAGACCGCCCTTTCATCGTCTCAAACCTTCAGACCCTAGCGCGCGGCGCTGGTTGCCGCCGGCGGCGCTGCCGGGGTGGCTGCCGGGGCGGCTGCGTCGGCGGCCGCGGTTTCAGCGCCGGCGACGGGAGCTGCACCCTCAACGGGAGCCGCCGGAGCGGCGCCGGGCTGGCGGGCCGGATCGGGCGCCGGGATGGCCATGCCGCCCGAACCCTGCGAACGCAGCCAGGCGATCAGATTCACGCGCGTCTGGGTGTCGCGGATGCCGGCGAACGACATCTTGGTGCCGGGCACGTAACGGCCCGGGGCGGTCAGGAACTGATCCAGCTCGTCCAGGCCCCAGGCCGGAGCCTCGCCCTTGTGGGCGATCATGGCTTCGGAATAGGCGAAACCGGCGCTGTGCGTCACCGGTCCGCCGACAACGCCGAACAGATTCGGGCCGATGCCGTTGGCACCGCCGGCCGCGACGGTGTGGCAGGACTTGCAACGGGCGAAGGCAGCCTCGCCGGCGGCCA
The DNA here is from genome assembly GCA_030285985.1 of Aquidulcibacter paucihalophilus. NCBI lineage: Bacteria > Pseudomonadati > Pseudomonadota > Alphaproteobacteria > Caulobacterales > Caulobacteraceae > Aquidulcibacter > Aquidulcibacter paucihalophilus. The sequence continues at coordinate 2,979,315 of CP127384.1, read as the reverse complement.
GATCCGCCGTCGGCAGGATCGTGCCCCAGTCAGGCGGCAGCACGGCTTCTTCAGCAGCGCCGCCGGCGGCCTCTTCCGGCGCGTCAACGAAATAGCCCATCTTTTCAGGGGCTTCGTTGTGGTAGATGAAGGCAGTGCCCTCTTTCACCATCAGGATTACGAAAACGGTCGCCAAGCCGGCGCCCATGATCTTGTTCCACTTCAGATCGCCGCTCATGCGCGTCGTCTCATCCCGTTTCTGAGGCCCGGCCGCATGGGCGGCAGGGCGAATTCTTGCGTGGCCGTCTCTTACACGCTAGCGCGGCCTTCGCAACCAGATCAGGACGGTCTGAGCGTCGCAGGCGCCTAACTTTGGGATTTGAATGTGAACCCGCTGATCCTGATTCCGGCCCGGATGGCCGCAACCCGCCTTCCGGACAAGCCGCTCGCCGATATCGGCGGGACCCCGATGATCGTGCGGGCCTGGCGTCAGGCCGTGCTGTCCGGCCTGCCCGTCGCCGTGGCTGCGGGCGATCAGGCGATCGTCGAGGCGATTGAGTCGGCCGGCGGCGTCGCTGTCCTGACCGATCCGGACCTGCCGTCGGGCTCCGACCGCATCCGCGCCGCCCTGGACGCCATCGACCCGGACGGCCGCCATGACGCCGTCATCAATCTGCAGGGCGACATGCCCTTCGCCGATCCCGGGCTGGCCCTGGCCTGCGCCGCCCTGCTGCATGGCGAGCCGGCCTGCGACATCGCCACCCTGATCGCGCCCGAGGCGGACGCTTCCGATCGCTCCAACCCCGATGTGGTCAAGGCCGTGGTGGCGATGGGCGAGGGCGAACGCCATGGCCGCGCCCTCTATTTCACCCGCTCGACGCTCTACGGCGACGCCCCCGTCTGGCGGCACATCGGCCTTTACGGCTACCGCCGCGCCGCCCTCGAACGCTTCTGCGCCGCCCCGCCGTCGCCGCTGGAGCGCCGGGAAAAGCTGGAACAACTGCGGGCGCTGGAGATGGGTCTGCAGATCTGGGCGGCGGTCATCGACGCGGCGCCGCTGTCCGTCGACAACCCGGACGATCTGGCGGCGGCGCGGGCGCTCGCTCGCTAGACGCTCATTTGCTTTCGTCATTCCGGGGGCGCGTAGCGCACCCCGGAACCCAGCGGCGCGCGTGAGCGCGAACCTGTCGGGAGCACGGCTCGTCAAGCCATCGCCTTCGCTAGGCTACGGCGCCGCTGGGTTCCGGGTCTCCGGCTCGCTGCGCTCGCCTTCGCCCGGAATGACGAAAGCAAAGGAGGGCCTCAAACGTCGAACCCGTCCACCCAGGCCTGCAACAAGGTCCGCGCGATGGCGATCTTCGGCGGTGCCTTGATCGTCGGATGCGTTCCCTCCAGACACGCCCGTGCCTCTTCCCGCGTCAGCCAGGCCACCGCTTCCAGCTCCGTCTGGTCAGGCGTCGCCTCGCCGGAATCGACCTCGCAGACCAGGCCGATCATCAGCTGGGACGGGAATGGCCAGGGCTGGCTGGAGTGATAGCGGACCGCCGTCACCGTCAGCCCCGCCTCTTCCTCGATCTCGCGCGCGCAGGCCGCCTCGATGGTCTCGCCGGGCTCGAGGAAGCCCGCCAGCGCCGACATCCGGCCCTCGGGCCAGGCCGCCTGTCGGCCCAGCAGACAGACCGGCTCTGCCCCACCCTTGTAGATCGCCAGCATGATGGTTACCGGGTCCACGCGCGGGAAATGCTCGACGCCGCAGGCCGGGCAGATCCGCTTCCAGCCGCCGGACCCGTTCTCGCTCTCCACCCCGCAGGCGGCGCAGAACCCGTGCCGCCGCCGCCAGTCGAACAGCGACTTGGCCGTTCCGGCCATGGCCGCGTCGGGACCGGGCAGCAGCGCGGCTGCCTCGCGCATCTCGTGAAACGCCCCGAGACCTGCCAGCGGCCCCGCCGCCGGATCGGCCGACCCCTCGACCTCCACCGCGAAACAGGGCGCACCCTTCCACAATCCGAGGAACAGTTCGCGATCGGGAACCACCGCCCGCGCATGGGACAGCGCCAGCCAGGCCAGCCGCGGCTCGGCCCCCGCCTCGATCAGCGGCCGCCCCTCCCACAGCACCATGGCCATGGCATCCGGGCTCGCGCCCTGTTCGGCCAGCCAGTCGGCGTCGTCCCTCCGATCCCCCGCCCGATCGAGCGGATTGCCGGCGAAGGTGTTCAGGACGGGGAGAGGCATAGCCCTTTCCCTAAACCAGACATGGCTGCATTGTCGCTACCGGAGGTGCGGCTATGCGGGTTTCAATCTGGCTCACGACCTTCGTGCTCAGCAACGGCCTGTTCGCCCTCTTTGTCAGCAGCCTTTGGGAGCCTTTTGGCGTCCCGATGGCTATTCAGTTGCCGGTCGCGTTCGCCGCTTATGCGGCGTTCAATCTTTGGTACCTCAGATGCCCGGTCTGTCGGACCTTTACTGCGGGATGGTGGATTAGCGGCGAGGGCTTTTTCTCGATTTATTTCTTCGCGCCTTTCGCAAATCCAGGTCGATGCAATCGCTGCGGGCTAGACTTTCACAAGCATGGGTTTGGCGACGACCTGCGAGCGCCTCGCCGTCGCTGGCGTCTGGACAATCCCTGACCTTGATCTCGCCGCCTGGAACCGCGATATAGGCCTCGGAGATCGCGGGCGAAGGCTTCGCCAACCTGGTCAGGGCCGGAAGGCAGCAGCCACAACGAATTCCCCTTCGGGTCGCGGTCTCCACCTTCCCCTTTGGTGCGCTAACGCTCGCCCCGGGTCCGATCTTCGATCGGCCCGAGGACAGGCTCTGCGGTCGCTCGCTGCCTGGGCGCATTCCTCCCCCAAGGGGGAGGGGGACCGCCGGCGAAGCCGGCGGTGGAGGGGCAAGAGAGGATCGCACCCGATCCGACGGACCACCCACAGCTCCCTTCCGGCAACCCCTTCGCCCAAGGGACGCCCCGCGCTAAGACTGTGGCATGAGCGATGCCGACCCGAATCCCGACGGCCCTCCGTGGGACGATGACGCCCCCGACGCGGACGTCGTCGAGCGCGATCCCGACACCGACGACATGTTCGGCTCGCCGGAACCCGCCGGCATGCGCGAGGCCGAGGCCGCCGCCGCGCCGGAGCCCGCCCCGAAGCCGAAAGCCAAGGCCGCCCCGTCCGCGGACACCGGTCCCGCCGCCCATGCCGACGACGGCGCGGCCTATACCGTCCTGGCCCGCAAATACCGGCCGCACACCTTCGAGGACCTGATCGGCCAGGAGGCCATGGTCCGCACCCTGACCAATGCCTTCGCCACCGGCCGCATCGCCCACGCCTTCATGCTCACCGGCGTCCGGGGGGTCGGCAAGACGACCACCGCCCGCCTGCTGGCCCGCGCGCTGAATAACGAGACCGACGTCATCGACCGCCCGTCGCTCGCCCTGACCGACCAGGGCCGCCACGACGCCTCCATCATGGCCGGCCAGCATATGGACGTGGTCGAGATGGATGCCGCCTCCCACACGGGCATCGACGGCATCCGCGACATCATCGAGAGCGTCCGCTACGCCCCGGTCGAGGCCCGCTACAAGGTCTACGTTCTCGACGAAGTCCACATGCTGTCGAACCAGGCCTTCAACGCCCTGCTGAAGACGCTGGAAGAGCCCCCGCCCCACGCCAAATTCATCTTCGCCACCACCGAGATCCGCAAGGTGCCGGTGACCATCCTGAGCCGCTGCCAGCGTTTCGACCTGCGCCGCGTCGAGCCGGAAATCCTCGTCGAACACCTCGCCCGCATCGCCGACCGCGAGGGGATGAAGATCGAGCAGGACGCCCTGGCCCTGATCGCTCGTGCCGCCGAGGGATCGGTCCGCGACGGCTTGTCCCTGCTGGATCAGGCGCTGGTCCAGGGCGACCGCGGCGAGACGGTGAAGACCGAGGTCGTGCGCGACATGCTCGGCCTCGCCGACCGCAGCCAGACCATCGCCCTGTTCGAATCGATCATGGCCGGCCGCACGCCCGAAGCGCTGGAGCTGTTCCGCACCCTCTACGGCTATGGTGCCGATCCGGTGCAGGTGACCAACGACCTGCTGGAACACTGCCACGCCGCCTCGGTGGCCAAGATGCTGGGGCCACAGGCGACCCGCCTGCCCAATGACCAGGCCCAGAAGCTGACCGCGCTGGGCGCGGTGATCTCGGCCGGCACCCTGGCCCGGGTCTGGCAAATGCTGCTGCGGGCGCTGGACGAGGTCCGGCGCGCGCCCAACCCCGCCGACGCCGTCGAAATGGCCATCGTCCGCCTCGCCTACGCCGCTGACCTGCCGGGTCCGGAAGAGGCGCTCAAGGCCCTGCGCGACGGCGAGCCCATGCCCGGCGGTGGCGGCTCACGCGGTCCTTCCGGTGGCGGGGGCGGCGGCGGGGCCTCTGCCCAGCTGGCTGCGCTTCCAGTCGCCGCGCCTTCGCTTCCCGACCCCCAGTCGTTCGAACAGGTGGTGGCCCTGATCGGAGAGAAGCGCGAGGTGGGCCTGCAGATGGATGTGCAGCGCTTCGTCCGCCCCGTCGCCTTCAAGCCCGGCGCCATCACCTATGAAAGCCTCGACGGTGCGCCGATCGATCTGGCGCGCAAGCTGGCGGCGCGGCTCAAGGACTGGACCGGCCGCACCTGGCTGATCGCCGCCAACGGCCAGGGTGGCGGCGAGACCATGATCGAGGTCGACCGGCGCAAACGCTCCGAGCAAAGGGCCGAAATCGAGGCCGACCCCTTCGTCGTCGCGGTGATGCAGGCCTTCCCCGGTGCCGTCATTGGCGAGATCAAGACCCTGGCACCGGCGGTCGAACTGCCGGCCATCCCGGACGAGTCCCCGGACCTCGACGACTGATCCTGACGGAACCTGTCACGGCGGGGCCCGGCTCTCGCCTTCACGACCCGGTTGGGGACTGATGGCGTCCTTCGGGGGAACGTCATGATCAAGATCCACACCACGCTCGCCGCCGCCTGCGCGGTCCTGGCCCTGTCGGCCGCCTCACAGGCGAGGGCGCAGGACGCTGCCGGGGAGGTCCGCGAGGCCCTCGAAAGCATGCCGGCGCTGATCGCCCAGATGACAGACAAACTCCGGCCGCTGGCCGAGTCGGTCGGCGTCGATATTTCCGACCTGATGCGCGAGATGGAGCCGATGATGCGCGCGGCCTTCCCGACCCCGCCGGAAGGGGATGCGCACTGGGCCTACAGCTTCCAGTTCCAGAACGACAATTCGGTCACTGACAGCGGATCCCCGACCGAGGGCCGCCAGACCGTCCTCACGGACGCCCAGGCCTGCGCCGCCCTTTATCCGCTGGCCGGCCCGGTCGTGCATTTCCGCCGCATCCACCGGGACGGCCTCGTCGGGCACCAGTGCATCATGCGCACCTATGACGGCTCCATGGGAATCCTGATCTCGGAGACCTATGCCGAAGGCACCGACCGCCATATGTCCGCCAGCTACGCTGCGGCGGCCTCGGTGGAGAATGATCCGGACGCCGCCCGCGCCCTGTTCGAACCGGTGGTCGACACCAATATCGGCCTGGCCGTCGAGCTGGCCGATCTCGCGGTGGAGTCCGCCGTCAGGGCCGTACCGGGCGGCACGGACTAGAGGATCGACGCCGCTTCCTCGAACGACAGGCGGGGCGAGCGGGGGAACAGGTTCTCGTCCGTGCCGTAGCCCAGGTTGACGATGAAATTCGGCTCGACCGTCGTGCCGGCGAAGAACTCGGCCTTCACCCCTGCGGCGTCGAAGCCCGACATCGGCCCGACGTCGAGGCCCAGCGCCCGCGCCGCCAGCAGGAAATAGCCACCCTGCAGCGATGCGTTGCGGAAGGCGGTTTCACGCGCCGCGGCCGGATCGGCGAACCAGTCCTTCGCGCCCGGCGCATGGGGGAAGAGCACGGGCAGGGTCTCGGCGAAGGCCAGGTCCTGGGCGATGATCACATTGACCGGCGCCTGCAGCGTCTTGGCGCGGTTGGCCTCGGACATCAGGGGCGAAAGCCGCGCCTTGGCCTCGGGCGAGGTGATGAAGACGAACCGTGCCGGCGTGGCGTTCACCGCCGTCGGGCCGAATTTGGTCAGGTCGTACAGCTTGCGCAGCAGGTCGTCCGACACCGGCCGGTCGCTCCAGGCGTTGCGCGTGCGGGCGTCAGTGAACAGCTGGTTCAGCGCCGTCTCCGGCAGGGGCAGGTCGCGGGCGGGAACGGAATCGAAGGCCATGACGGATGTCCTGATTAGCAACAGTGATGGCTGCTAAATGGCGTTGCCCGGGATTGGTTCAAGGGGAACGGGAACAAATTCTGTTGCTGTTTTTCAGCCCTGTCCGAAGCCGGGGTCAGCGCCTATCTTGAGGCCATGACAGACCTCAATGCCCTCATGAAACAGGCCCAGGCGATGCAGCAGAAGCTGCAGGACGCCCAGGCGAAAATGGCCGAAACCACGGCGTCCGGTACCTCCGGCGGCGGCCTCGTGACCGTGGCCCTGCGGGGTGCCGGCGAAATCACCGGCGTGACCATCGACGACAGCCTGCTGGTCTCCGGCGAAGGCGAGATCCTCGCCGACCTGATCGTCGCCGCCCACGCCGACGCCAAGCGCAAGCTGGACGAGGCCAACGGCGCCCTGATGCGCGAGGCCGCCGGCCCGATGGCCGGAATGAACATCCCCGGCATGCCCAAGCTGTTCTGAGGCCGGGACCCGTATGGCTGCCTCCGCCGGACCCGAAATCGAACGGCTGATCAGCCTCCTCGCCAAGCTGCCCGGCCTCGGTCCCCGCTCGGCCCGCCGCGCGGCCCTGGCCCTGCTGAAGAAGCGCGAACAGTTGCTGGTCCCGCTGGCGGCCTCGCTGGCCGAGACGGCGGCCAAGGTCACCTCCTGCAGCGTCTGCGGCGCGCCGGACACCCGCGATCCCTGTTCGATCTGTTCCAACAGCGCCCGCGACAACGCCCTGATCTGCGTGGTCGAGGAGGCCGGTGCCCTGTGGGCGATGGAACGCTCCGGGGCCTTCCGGGGCAAATACCATGTGCTGGGCGGGCTGCTCTCGGCGCTGGATGGCGTCGGCCCCGATGCGTTGCGCGTCGCCGAACTGGTCGGGCGCGTGCGCGGCGGCGAGGCCAAGGAGGTCGTCCTGGCCCTGCCGGCCACCGTCGACGGCCAGACCACCGCCCACTACATCGCCGAACGCCTCGCCGGCACGGGCGTCGAGATCACCTCCCTGGCCCGCGGCGTCCCGGTCGGCGGTGAGCTCGACTGGCTGGATGACGGAACGATTATCCAGGCGATGAGGCAGCGCCGCCCGACCTGATGCGTCAGGAACGGTCGCAGGCCCCGGGCTGACCGGTTACGGCCTGGGCAGACTCGCGATAGAGACGGGTCATGTCCCCTTCACTCGTTGCCTTTTTCGCCGCCTCGGTGGTCGCCGTCATCGCCCTCGTCTGGGCCCTGATGGAGCGCCGCCGCGCCTCCGCCGCCGATACGCGGGCGTGGGAGCTGCGCGAGCGCTACGCCGAGACCGAGGCCCGGATGCGCCTGTTCGAGGACCAGGCGGCGGCTAACGCCGAATTCCTGCGCGTCCAGGCTGCACAGTCCGCCGGGACTGTCGCCGAGGAACTGCTCAAACGCACCGACGAGACCTTCCGTAACCGTGAGCTGATGTCGCAACAGCGGATGGAGGCCCAGCTCAAGCCGGTGGCCGACACGCTCAAACTCTTCCAGGAGCATGTCGCCGCGCTTGAGAAAGCCCGCAACGAGGAGACTGGCGGTCTGAAGGAACAGCTGGCCCTGCTGATGACCGCCTCGACCGCCACCCGCGACGAGGCCCGGCGTCTGACAGAGGCCCTGCGCGGCAACACCGGCCGCCGCGGCCGCTGGGGCGAACAGACCTGCCGCAATGTGCTCGAGGCCGCGGGTATGGCCGGGCGGTTCGACTTCGAGGAGCAGTCCTCGACCGCCGACGACGCCGGCCGTCAGCAGCGCCCCGACTTCGTCGTCCGCCTGCCGGGCGGCGGCATGTTCGTGATCGACGCCAAGGTCTCGCTGGCCTTCGGCGACGAGGCCGATGGCGACGAGGAGGCCCAGGCCAGGGCGGCTTCCCTGCGCACCGCGACCAGTATGAAGACCCACGTACGCCAGCTGTCGTCCAAAGCCTATCAGGACCAGTTCAAGCCCAGCCCCGACTTCGTGGCCATGTTCGTGCCCGGCGACGCCTTCCTCGCCGCGGCCCTCGACCACGAGCCCGATCTGATGACCACGGCCATGGCCTCGCGCGTCGTCATCGTCACCCCGACGACCCTGTTCGCCCTGTGCAAGGCGGTGGCCTACGGCTGGCGCGCGGAAGAGCAGGCCAAGAATGCCGAGGACGTCGCGAAGCTGGGCAAGGAGCTCTACAAACGCCTCTCGGTCATGGGGACGCATGCCGGAGCCGTCGGCCGCGCGCTGGAGACGGCCGTCGGCAAATACAACCAGTTTGTCGGCTCGCTGGAGAGCCAGGTCATGGTCTCGGCCCGCCGGTTCGAGGACCTGCAGGTCGACCATGAGGGCAAGGATCTGGGGGAACTGACCCCGATCGAATCCGCGCCACGCGCCCTGAGCCGGCCGGAACTGGTCGCCGTTGAAACCCGGCCGGCGGCCCTTCCCAAGGCCTGATCGGGCTTTGGACAAGGACGCTTGACAGCGCGGCTGTATGATGTAAAACACCCTTGTCAAATCGACAGGGAGGCTTGTCATGAACGACCAATCCAGGCCCAGGCGTCCGCACGGACCGGGTGCATATATGCTGGTGCTGGGTGTCTCCCTGGTCCTCGGTGGCCTGGCGGGCGCGGCCAGCGCCTTCCTCGGCGATCAGCCGGGGCCGGTCGGCACCGCCGTGACCGCGGCGCTGGTAACGGCTGCGATGGCCGTGGGCTTCACCGTCTGCGTCTGGTGGTGGCGGGGCATCGACGAGGCCGCGCGCGAGGCCCACAAATGGGCCTGGTGGTGGGGTGGTTCGGGCGGCATGGCCGTCGGCTCGGTGCTGTTGCTGACCCTGATGCTGCGGGCCGAGGAACAGGCGCTACCCGCCAAATTCGGCTCTAACCCGGCCGACATCTTCGTGTCGGGCATGATGTGCATCCTGCTGTTCCAGCTGGCCGGCTATACCCTGGCCTGGGCCGGCTGGTGGCTCAAGCACCGCTAGGAGCGACCGCATGAACAACCGCCTCAAGGTGCTGCGCGCGGAACGCGACTGGAGCCAGGCCGACCTCGCCCTCGCCCTCGGAGTCTCGCGCCAGACCGTCAATGCGCTGGAGACCGGTCGCTACGACCCCTCCCTGCCGCTCGCCTTCAAGATCGCCCGGGTCTTCGGGCAGCCCATCGAAGCCATCTTCACGGAGGACTGATCATGAACGCCAGTCTCGATGCCCCCCGGCCCTCGTTCCTGCGCAAGGCGGGCCTGCTCGTCGTCCTTGCCGGCCTCGGCGGAGTCTTCGGCTACGGCGCCGCCACCCTGACCGACGGCTCCCTGTCGAGCTGGGAGGACGAACTCGCCGTGGTCATGGCGGCCGCCATGACCGGCGTCGGCCTGATCACCGCCTTCATGGTGGCACGGCGCCCGGCCGATATCCCGAAGGGCTGCGGCATCCTGCAGGTGATTGTCATGCTGCTGGCCGCCGCGATGTTCCTGCTGCCGGTTTTCGGCCCCGCCCTGGCGTCGCCCGAAATGGTGTTCGCGGCCGTGCTCCTGCTGGTCGTGGTCCAGAGCGCCGCCAATCTGATGCTCTGGCGGACGGCTGACGAAATGCTCCGCCGGGTCATGCTCGAGACCAGCGCGCTCGCCTTCTGGTCCCTCCAGCTGGCCCTGTTCATCTACGCCGCCGCCGAGCGGCTGGGGCTGGTCGGGACCATCACCGCCTGGGGCCTGATGGGCATCCTGATGGGCGTCTATTTCATCGCCTCCGCCGTGGCGGCGGCCCGACGCGGCCTGCACTAGGCCGCCGTTCCCCGACTTCCAACCCTCCCCAGGATTGATCTCATGACCCTGAACACACGCCTGAAATCCGTCTCCCGCACCGCCCTCGGCGTCGTGCTCGGCCTTGGTCTGGCGGGCGCGGTCGCCTTCCAGCCCGCCCGGGCCTTCGCCCAGGCCGTCGAGGCCGCCCCCGCTCCGGCCGCCACCCGTGCCGTGCCCCGGGCCGAGGGGGCCGGCCCCGCTCTCTGGGTGGTCCGGGACGCGGATTCGACCATCTATCTGTTCGGCACGGTTCACGTCCTGCGCCCGACAACCGCATGGGGCTCGCCCCGCGTCGACGCCGCCTTCGACAGCGCGTCCGAAATCTGGTTCGAGATCACCAACCCAGACGATCAGGCCGCCGTCATGCCGCTCGTTCAGCAATACGGCATCTCGCCGGCCCGGCCCCTGTCCAGCCTGCTGACCGCGGAGGAGTTCGCCAAACTCGACGCCGCCGCCCAAACCATCGGCGCCTCCGGGGCCCAGATCGACATTTTCCGTCCTTGGTTCGCCGGGCTCAGCCTGGCCCTCGCTCCGCTGGCCAAGGCCGGCTACGACCCGAACTCTGGCGTTGAACTGACCCTGCGCGCCCGCGCCCAGGCCGCCGGAAAGCCGGTCAAGGGGCTCGAGACCCTGGACGAACAGATCCGCATTCTGGCCAGCATGCCGGAGGATGAGCAACTGGCCTTCCTGCGCTCCACCCTCGACTCGTTCGACGAAGCGACCACCGAACTGGATGCCCTGGTCAACGCCTGGGCCGCGGGCGATGTCGCGAGCGTCGAGCGCCTCGCGGTCACGGAGATGCAGGGCCAGAGCCAGGCCATGTACGAAGCCCTGCTGGTGCAGCGGAACGCCAACTGGGCGGGCCAGATCCAGACCCTGCTGGCAGGCTCGGGCACGACGTTTATCGCCGTGGGTGCCGCCCACCTGGCCGGAGACGACAGCGTGCAGGACATTCTTGAGGACCGCGGCGTCAACGTCGAGGTCGCGCCGTGACGGTCGGATCCGCGCCCCCGGCCGCCCCGACCAATCCGCGCTGGGTCAGGATCACGGTCATCGCCCTGATCGGCCTCGTCTGGCTGGCCGCAGTCATCGCCATCGTCAGGGGTGAGTCATGGGTCGAGGCCGGGTTCACGGCCCTGATCTCCACCCTCTGCCTTTCCGCGGTCGATCTGGGGATCGACCTCAGTCGCCGGAGGAAGGCATGAGACAGGTGAGCACGATCGTCTTCGTCGTCGCCTTCCTGCTGTGGGCCTGGCTGGAGTTCGTCGCCCGCGCCCCTCAGGAGGGCGTCCAGGACATCCTGTTCTGGGTCGGGATGGCGGCCCTGCTGGTCAATGGCTGGGACGGCAACCGGCGGCGATCTGTGGCCTGACGGCTGGAGCGGGCGGCGGGAATCGAACCCGCACGAAAAGCTTGGGAAGCTTTCAGGCTACCACTACATCACGCCCGCGGAGCCGGACGCAGCCTTAGGCGGAACGCCGCGGCGCATCAAGGCGCGATGCGCACGGGGCTCTCCGCCCGGTGGACCACCACGCCGTCCACCACCGTCAGGACCGCCCGGCCATTGAGAATGTCGGCGACGGGTGCCGTCATCAGATCAACCGAAAAGGCGGTGAAGTCCGCCCGCTTGCCGACCTCGATCGTGCCCAGCTCGGCCTCGCGGAAGCTGGCGTACGCCGGCCAGAGAGTGAACATCTTCAGGGCCGTGGTCCGGTCGACGGCCTCGCCGGGTCGCCAGTCGGGGCCCTGGAATCCTTCCAGATCGGCGCGGGCGACGGCGGCGTAGAATTCGATCAGGGGGTCGCCGCGCTCCACCGGGGCGTCGGACCCCCCGACCACGACCACGCCCATGTCGACCAGGCTGTGCCAGGCATAGGCCCCGTCCAGCCGGACGTCGCCGAGGCGGGCAGGGGCGAAGTGGAAGTCGCCGATGGCGTGACTGGGCTGCATCGAGGCGATGATCGGCAGGTCCCTGAACCAGTGATAGTCCGACGGGCGCAGAATCTGGGCGTGCTCGATGCGCCAGCGCACGTCGGCACCGTGGGGCCGGTCGGCGGCGGGCACGGCACCGAGCGCCTGCTTGTACCACTCCGCTACCGAAGCATTGCCGCGATCGCCGATGGCATGGGTGGCGATCTGTATGCCGCCGCGCAGCGCCGCCTCGTACAGGGGGACGATCTCCTCGCCGGTGATCTGCATCAGACCGGTGGTGTCGGGACGATCGGCATAGGGTTCGAACAGGGCCGCGCCACGCGAACCAAGGGCACCGTCGGCATAGTATTTGATCGCCCGGGTGATGATGCGGCCGTCGGCGACGCTGCGCGGGCCGCCCGCGATCAGGGCAGCGGCACCGTCCGGGGTGACGCTGTTGTAGATGCGCAGGGGTGCCTCGCCCGCTTCGGCCATGGCCTCCAGCAGGGGAATGTCCCGCCACGGCGCGCTCATGAAATGGACCCCGGTCCAGCCATAGGCGGCCTCGACGCGGAAGCCGGCGCGATAGGCATCACGCAGGGCTTCCGGATCAGCTTGCGGCATCAGCCCGGCGACCAGCTGTTCGGCCGCGTCCACCAGCAGACCGGTCGGCCGGCCGTCCGGGCCCTTGAGGATTTCCCCGCCCGATGGGGCCACGGTCGACACGTCAATGCCCGCCGCGGCGAGGGCGGCGGAGGAGGCGGCCACAGCGTGGCCGTCGGCCCGGCTCAGCAGGACGATCCGCCCCGGCGCGGCCACGTCCAGATCAGCGGCGGTCAGGAAGCGGGCTTCCGGCCAACGGGTCTCGATCCAGCCCCGTCCGACAATGGGGCCCTCCGGATGAGCCTCGGCCCAGGCGGTCAGGCGCGCCATCGCCTCGGCGACCGAGGTCGAGCCCTCGAGGTTCAGCGTCAACTCGCGCCAGCCGACACCGTCGAGGTGGGCGTGGCCGTCGGTGAAGCCGGGGAACAGGGCGGCGCCCTTGAGGTCGATGTACTCGTCGGGCGGAGACTGCTCGAGCCGCATCGGCCCGACATAGGTGATGCGTCCGTCGACCACGGTCACCTGTTGGGCGGGCGGTGCGCCGTCGACGCCGGTGTAGATCGGACCGCCGTGGATGATCAGATTCTGGGCCTCGGCCGTCGAGGCGACACCGCCGAGCAGCAGGGCAAGAGCGAGGGTGCGGATCATGCGGAGGCTCCCGGTTTCAGGAGCGACCGGTGGAGCCGAAAGCCGCGAACGTCAAGCGGGTGGTGAGCGGCCCTCCCTCCCCGTGACGGGGAGGGAGGTGCCAAAATCAGGCCGCGGCCTTCTGCTTCCCGGCGAAGTTTCCGTAGAAGGTTTCGCCCTTGGCGGCCATGTCGCGCAGCAGCTGCGGGACCTTGAAGCGGTCGCCGTAGCGGTCGGCGTAATCGTCCGCCTGGGCCACAAAGGCCTTGAGGCCCGTCTGGTCGATCATGGTGATCGGGCCGCCGGTCCAGGGCGCGAAGCCCCAGGCCAGGATGGCGCCGACATCGGCCTCGCGCGGGTCGTCGATGACGCCCTCTTCCCAGCAACGCGCGACCTCGACGGCCTGGCGATACAGCAGGCGCTGCTTCTGGTCCTCGACCAGCTCCGGCGTGGAGTCGTTGATCTTCACCGGTGCCAGGCCGGCCAGACCGGCCCAGATCTTCTTGGGCTTCTGGTCGTAGTCATAGAAGCCCATGCCGTTCTTGCGGCCGTAGCGGCCGAGCTCCTCGACCATCTTCTGGACGATGTGGGAGCCGGGCAGGGGCTGGTATTTGTCGCCGAGGTCGAGCGCCGTCTGTTTGGCGATCTTGACCGACAGGTCGAGGGCCACGTCGTCGTGCATTTCCAGCGGGCCACGGGGCATGCCGGTCATGCGGCCGATGTTGTCGATCAGGGCGGGGGCATAGCCCTCTTCCAGCATGGCCATGCCTTCGGCCACATAGGTGCCGAAGCAGCGCGAGGTGTAGAAGCCGCGGCCGTCGTTGACGACGATCGGGGTCTTCTTGATCTTCATGATGTAGTCCAGCGACTTCGCGATCGCCGCCTCGCCGGTCTTCTCGCCGAGAATGACCTCGACCAGCATCATCTTGTCGACGGGCGAGAAGAAGTGGATGCCGATGAAGTCCTCGGGCCGGACGGACGCTTCGGCCAGGCCGGTGATCGGCAGGGTCGAGGTGTTGGAGCCGAACACGGCACCCGGGGCCAGCTGGGCCTCGGCGCGCTTCGTCACATCGGCCTTGATCTCGCGGTTCTCGAACACGGCCTCGATGACCAGGTCCGAGCCCTTGATCAGGTCGTAGTCGGTCGTCGCGGTGACCGAGCCGAGCAGGGCGTCAAACTTCTCCTGCGTGATCTGGCCGCGCGAGAGGCGCTTCTTCAGCAGGTCGGCGACGTGGGCCTTGCCCTTGTCGGCGTCCTCCTGGGTGCGGTCGATCAGGATGGTCTCGATGCCGGCCAGCGCCTGCACATAGGCGATACCCGCGCCCATCATGCCGGCACCGATGACGGTGACCTTCTTCGGATCCGACTTCGGCACGCCCGCCGGGCGGACAGCGCCCTTGTCGAGCTCCTGCTTGGACAGGAACAGCGAGCGGATCATGGCCTGGGCCTGCGGCGTCATCAGGGTCTTGATGAAGTAGCGGGTCTCGATGCGCAGGGCCGCGTCCATCGGGACCTGGATGCCTTCGTAGACGGCCTTCATCAGGTTCAGAACGGCCGGATAGTTGCCGTAGGACTGCTTGCGCAGCATGGCGTTGCCGACGAGGAAGCTCTGGATGCCGGCCGGGTGGTAGGGGCCGCCGCCGGGCTGTTTGAAGCCCTTGTCGTCCCACGGCTGCACGGCCTTGCCGCCGCCCTTGATCCAGGCCTTCGCGGCCTCGACTTCCGAGCCCCGGGCCACGACCTCATGGACCACACCCGCGCCCTTGGCATCCTTCGGACGCCAGGACGAGCCGGCGCTCATCGCCGTCATCGCCGCCTGCACGCCGATCAGGCGGGTCAGCCGCTGGGTGCCGCCGCCGCCGGGGAACAGGCCGACCTTGATCTCGGGCAGGCCGAGCTGGATCTTCGAGTCGTCGGCGACGACGCGGTAGTGGCAGGCCAGCGTCAGCTCGAGACCGCCGCCGAGGGCCAGGCCGTTGATCGCGGCCGCCACCGGCTTGCCGCAGGTCTCCAGCGCCCGCAGGGCACCGTTCAGCTTCCAGCCCGCATCATAGGCGTCCTGCAGCGAACCGCCGGCCAGCATGCCGCCGGCCATGTCGCCGAGGTCGGCACCGGCGCAGAAGCCGCTCGCCTTGCCCGAGGTCAGGACCGCGCCCTTGATGGCGTCGTCGGTCTTTACCCGTTCGACCCACTGCGGGATCTCGGCCATGACGCCGGAGGTCAGGGTGTTCATCGACCGTCCGGGGACGTCGAAGGTGATCAGGGCGATGCCGTCGGCGTCGACGTCGATCTTGAAGTTTTCCATGGTCAAAATCCTCAGACGCGTTCGATGACGGTGGCGGTGCCCATGCCGCCGCCGATGCACAGGGTGATCAGGGCGGTCGACTTGTCGGAGCGCTCCAGCTCGTCGAGCGCGATGCCGGTGATCATGGCGCCGGTGGCGCCCAGCGGGTGGCCCATGGAGATGCCGCCGCCGTTCACGTTCATCTTGTCGTGCGGGATGTCGAGCGCCTGCATGTAGCGGAGCACCACGGCGGCGAAGGCTTCGTTCAGCTCCCAGACGTCGATGTCGGCGGTGGTCATGCCGAGTTTGGCGAGCAGCTTCTTCGTCACGAACTCGGGGCCGGTCAGCATGATCGAGGGCTCGGAGCCGATCGAGGCGGCACCGACGATGCGGGCGCGGGGCTTGAGGCCGAGGGCCTGGCCGGCTTCAAGGGTGCCGATCAGGACGCCGGCGGAGCCGTCGACGATGCCCGAGGAGTTGCCGGGGGTGTGGACGTGATTGACGCGCTCGACCTCGGGGTAGCGCTGGTTGATCACGGCGTCGAAGGCCATTTCGCCCATCATGGCGAAGGACGGGTTCAGGCCGCCCAGCGACTGCATGTCGGTGTTGGGGCGTATGGTCTCGTCGCGGTCCAGCTGGACCAGGCCGAGCTGGTTCTTCACGGCGATGACCGATTTCGAGAACCGGCCGTCGGCCCAGGCGGCGGCGGCGCGCTTGTGGCTTTCCATGGAGTAGGCGTCGACGTCATCGCGGCTGAAGCCGTATTTCGTGGCGATCATGTCGGCCGAGACGCCCTGGGGCACGAAATAGGTCGGGAAGGCGCTGGACGGATCGACGGGCCAGGCACCGCCGTCCGAGCCCATCGGCACCCGGCTCATGGCCTCGACGCCGCCGCCGACGGCGAAATCGGCCTCGCCGGATTTCACCTTGGCCGCGGCCATGTTCACCGCCTCGAGGCCGGAGGCGCAGAAGCGGTTGATCTGGACGCCGGCCACGGTCTGGGCCCAGCCGGCCGAGAGGACGGCGGTGCGGGCGATGTCCGCGCCCTGTTCGCCCACCGGCGACACGCAGCCGAGGATGACGTCATCGACTTTCGAGGTGTCGAGGTCGTTGCGGTCGCGCAGCGCCTCCAGAACCTGGGTGGCGAGGCTGAGGCCGGTGATCTCGTGAAGGGAGCCGTCCTTCTTGCCCTTGCCGCGCGGGGTGCGGACCGCGTCGTAGATATAGGCTTCGGCCATGGGTGTGCGTCTCACATTTGAGCGCCCTACGCTCGCCACGCAGTGGCTCGCGGCTTGAGGGCGAGTGCGGAATCGAAACTTGCGGGCCACAAACCCTACGTTTACGTCAACGTCAAGTATTTCGTCGCGAAGAAGCAACCGGATCGGGCGGTTTGAGGGAACAGTCCGGCTGCGGGTACGCTATTGAGCGCGCTCCCAAGGAGGCTTAATGCGCCGTTCCCTCTTGCTCGCCGCCCTGGCCGGTCTGACCGTCGCCAGCGCGGCCTGCGCGACCGACTTTCCGATGCCGGCCGGTCCGCTCCAGGCGGGCCCGCCGAGGGTGGAGCCCGCGCCGCGTCAGGCCCAGCCGATCGTACCGATTCCGCTGGCGCAGGACTCACGGCCATCCAGTGCCGTCGAGGCCCGGCTGCTCGCCGCTCACAACGTGGAGCGCGCGCGGGTCGGGACACCGGCCCTCACATGGGACGACTCCCTTGCGGCGGAGGCCGATGCTTGGGCGCGGCAACTGCTGGCCAGTGGGCGGTTCGAGCACGATCTCAGCGGTCACGGACACGGCGAGAATCTGTGGACCGGCTGGGGCGGCCGCTCCTGGACGCCTGAGGAAATGGTCGGCGAGTGGACGGCCGAGAAACGGGACTACGTCCGCGGCGTCTTTCCGAATGTCAGCCGGACCGGCGACTGGACCGCCGTCGGCCACTACACCCAGATGGTCTGGCGCGGCACGACCCATGTCGGCTGCGCCATTGCCACACGCGGCGACCGGTCGGTGCTGGCCTGCCGCTATTCGCCGCCCGGTAATGTCGATGGGCGCCGGGCGTTCTGACCAAGCCTAGCCGACGTAGCCGGCCTGCATCAGTTCGGCGATGTGGACGATGGCGA
Organism: Aquidulcibacter paucihalophilus; assembly: GCA_030285985.1. Lineage (NCBI taxonomy): Bacteria > Pseudomonadati > Pseudomonadota > Alphaproteobacteria > Caulobacterales > Caulobacteraceae > Aquidulcibacter > Aquidulcibacter paucihalophilus. The sequence goes on along the minus strand of CP127384.1, from coordinate 2,961,800 downwards.
CGGGCCGCCCGTCCTCGACCACCAGCAGGGTGGCGATCCGGTTTTGGGTCATCAGGTCGACGGCGTCGCTCATGCGCGCATCCGGGGCGATGACCTTGGGCGAAGGGCTCATGACCTCGGCGGCGGTCAGGCCGTTGAGGTCGCGGGAGAAGGCCCGGCGCACGTCGCCGTCGGTGACGATCCCGGCCAGACGTCCGTCGCCGTCCAGCACGGCGACGGCACCCTTCCGGCCTTCCGTGATCGCGGAAACAACCTCGGCGAAGGTCGCGGTCAGGGGAACGGTCGCCGGAGCGGGCGGACGGTCGCCCATCCAGTCGCGCACACTCTGCAGGCTCATGCCCAGCTTGCCGCCCGGATGATGTAGTCCGAACGCCTCGGCGGTGAAGCCGCGGCGGTCCATCAGCACCATGGCCAGGGCGTCGCCGAGGGCGAGGGTCATCAGGGTCGAGGTCGTGGGGGCCAGTCCGTTCGGGCAGGCCTCGGCGACCTGCGGCATGGTCAGGCAGACGGCGGATGAGCGACCGAGGAAGCTGCCCGGGCGCTGGGTCAGGCCGATCACCGGAATGCCCTCGCGCTGGCAGTAGATCAGCGGATCGCGCAATTCGCGGCTCTCGCCCGAGTTGGAGATGGCCAGCAGGGTGACGTCCTTGCGCAGCATGCCGAGGTCGCCGTGGCTCATCTCGGCCGGGTGGACGAAGAAGGCGTTGGTGCCCGTGGAAGCGAGGGTGGCGGCGATCTTCCCGCCGATATGGCCCGACTTGCCCATGCCGGTGACGACCAGATAGCCGGGGCGGGACAGGATGATGTCGCAGGCGCGGGCGATACTGTCGTCGAGGCCGGACTCCAGCGCCTGAAGCGCGGCGATGTTCAGCTGGATCACCTCCCGGGCCCGCGCGGTCATGGCGGCGGGATCGGCGGAGAGGGCGGGTGCGGCGGCGTCGGTCATGCTGCGGAATTGGCCCATCCCGCGCGGTTTCACAATCGTCAGCCTGCCCTGGCCGAATGCTGCGATGCGAGAAAAGTGAGGTCGGGGGTCAACCTTTGCCGCACGGGTGCGTTGGAACAGCCATGCGGACCTCAAACCTGAACACCGACCGCGCGCCCGCGCCGGCCGGGGCGCTGTCGCATTTGCCGCCACCGCCCGCCCGCCTGCAGCGGCCCGCCCTGTTCCTCGACATGGACGGCGTGCTCGCGCCGCTGGCCGCCACGCCGGATGCGGTCGTGCCCGATCCGCGCCGCACGGCGGTGCTGCGCCGGCTGGCCGAGCGGCTGGACGGCCGGGTCGCCATACTCAGTGGCCGGACGATCGCCGAGATCGACCGGATCGCCGAGCGCGCTGCCGCTCCCGCCTCCGGGGTGCACGGACTGGAGCGCCGGCGCGCGGATGGCTCGCTGGACCATGCGCCAGCGGCGGCCGGCGTCCGCGACGCGGTCGCGGCCTTCGAGCGGTTCGCGAGCCTGCGTCCCGGCATGATCGTCGAGGACAAGGCCGTGTCGGCGGGCCTTCATTTTCGGGGGGCTCCGACCGAGGCCGCCGCCGCCGAGGCCCTCGCCCGTTCGCTGGCCGCCGAGACCGGACTGGCGCTGCAGGCCGGCAACCAGGTGGTGGAGTTGAAGACGCCCGGAACGGACAAGGGAACGGCGCTGAAAGCCTTCATGGCCGAGCCGCCCTTCGCCGGCGCCATTCCCGTCATGCTGGGCGACGACCTGACCGATGAGGACGGTTTCCGGGCCGCCGCCGGTCTCGGCGGCTTCGGCGTGCTGGTCGGTCCGCCGCGTCCGACCGCCGCGACCTTCGCCCTGCCCGATGTGGACGCTGTGCTCGACTGGCTTGATGCCATGGAGCCGCAACCGTGACCCCGAACCTCGACCTCGCCCCCATCGGCAACTGTTCGATCAGCGCCCTGATCGACCGGGACGGTCGCTACGTCTGGGCCTGCGCCCCGAGGGTGGACGGCGACCCGGTCTTCTCGGCCCTGATGGACGGGTCCGACCCCGACCACGGCTTCTGGGACATCGAACTGGAGGGGCTGGCGACGGTCGAGCAGGCCTATATCCGCAATACGCCCGTGCTCCGGACCGTTCTGACGGCGAAGGATGGCGCATCGGTCGAAGTGATCGATTTCGCCCCGCGCCATCCGAAACACAGCCGCACCTATCGTCCACTCGCCTTCGGCCGGATCGTCCGGCCTCTCAGTGGTTCGCCGCGCATCCGGATGCGCCTGCGTCCCTCCGCCGACTGGGGTGCCCGGCGGGCGGAGGCGACGAACGGCTCGAACCACATCCGCTATCTGTGCACGGACGTGACCTTCCGGCTGACGACCGACTGCCCCGTATCCCACATATTGAAGGAGCGGACCTTCCGGCTGGAGCGGCCGCAGGCCTTCTTCTTCGGGCCTGACGAGGGCTACGACCAGGATGTCGGGCCGGGCGTTTCGGCGGCTCTCGACCGCACCGTCGCCTACTGGCAGGACTGGGTCCGCACCCTCTACCTGCCGCTGGACTGGCAGGAGGCGGTGATCCGCGCGGCCATCACGCTCAAGCTCTGCGCCTATGAGGAGACGGGCGCGATCGTCGCGGCCATGACCACCTCGGTGCCCGAGTTTCCGGAGAGCGGGCGGAACTGGGACTATCGCTACTGCTGGATCCGCGACGCCTACTATGTGGTGCGGGCCCTGAACCGGCTCGGCGCCGTCGACCTGCTGGAAAACTACCTCGGCTATCTGCGCAACCTCGTCGACGCCTCCGCCGGCGGTCACGTCCAGCCGGTCTATGGCGTCGGGCTTGAAGAGAACATCGACGAACGGATCACTGAAACCGTCGCCGGCTATCGCGGCATGAAGCCGGTGCGCATCGGCAACCAGGCGGGCGAACACCTGCAGCACGATGTCTATGGCCAGATCGTCCTGCCGCTGGTGCAGGCCTTCTATGACCAGCGCCTGCTGCGGCCCGGTACGATCGAGGACTTCCATGCCCTCGAGAAGGTCGGCGATCGCGCCTTCGCCATGCACGACCAGGTCGACGCGGGCCTGTGGGAATTCCGCACCATTGCCCGGGTGCATACCTATTCCTCGGTGATGTGCTGGGCGGCCTGCGACCGCCTCGCCAAGGCGGCCGGCCACATGGGCCTGTCCGGGCGGGCGGTGTTCTGGACCGACCGGGCGGCCATCATCCGGGAGCGGATCGAACGCGAGGCCTTCCTGCCCGACGAGGGCCGCTTCGCCGCCAGCTTCGGCAATCGGGAGCTGGACGCTTCCCTGCTGCAGATGACGGACCTCGGCTTCCTTGACGCCCGCGATCCGCGGCAGGTCGCGACGTTCGATGCCATCGAACGGGACCTGAAGAAGGGCCCCTATCTGTTCCGGTATGTCGAGCCGGACGACTTCGGCGAGCCGGAGACGGCGTTCAACTTCTGCACCTTCTGGTTCATCGAGGCCCTGCACCAGAACGGCCGCGACGCCGAGGCGCGTGAAATCTTCGAGGAGATGCTCAGCCGGCGGACGCATGCGGGCCTGTTGTCGGAAGATCTTTCCCTGGAGGACAAGGAGCTCTGGGGCAACTATCCGCAAACCTACTCCCTGGTCGGCATCATCAACTGCGCCGTCCTGCTCAGCCGTTCCTGGACGGATGCGCGATGAGCCGCCTGATCGTCGTATCCAACCGTGTATCCGCGCCGAAGGACCCCGCGGCCGGCTCGGCCGGTGGTCTGGCCATGGCGCTGTCGGCTGCCCTGCGGAAATACGACGGCCTGTGGTTCGGCTGGTCCGGGGAGACGGTCGGGCATTTCACGGGGGAGGCCAAGTTCGAGGATCGGGCCGGGGTCACCGTCGCCCTCGTCGATCTGGAGGCCCAGGACGTCGACGAATACTACAACGGCTATGCCAACAAGACGCTGTGGCCGCTGTTCCACCACCGGGTCGACCTGACCGCCTATGAGCGGTCCTATGGCGAGGGATATGAGCGGACCAATGCCCGGTTCGCCGAGGTGCTGGCGCCGCTGATCCAGGCGGACGACATCATCTGGATCCATGACTACCACATGATCCCCATGGCCCGGGATCTGCGCCGGCTGGGTGTGAAGAACCGCATCGGCTTCTTCCTGCATACGCCCTGGCCGGTGCGACAGCTGCTCGTGACCCTGCCGCATCACCGCCGGCTGGTGGAGGCGATGTTCGACTATGACCTGATCGGCTTCCAGACGCGGGAATGGCTGGACCTGTTCCGCGACTATGTGGCGTCCGAGCCGAGCGTGAACGGCAGACTGCTGCCGAACGACGCGCTCGAGGCCTTCGGCAAGTCCGTTGAGACCGGCGTCTTCCCGATCGGCATAGACGTCGAGGGCTTCATCGCGGCGCGGAACTCGCCGCTCGGCAACCGGACCTATGACCGGATGGCCGCCTCGGCGGCGTTCCGGACCCTGATGGTCGGCGTCGACCGGCTGGACTATTCCAAGGGACTGGAGGAACGGCTGCTCGGCTATGAGCAGTTCCTCGAGACCCATCCGGACATGCGGTCCGAGGTCCTGCTGCTGCAGGTCACGCCCATCTCCCGCGATGAGGTCGACAGCTATCAGGACATCCGGGGGCGGCTGGATGCGCTCGCGGGGCGCATCAACGGCGCCTATGCCGAGATGGACTGGCAGCCGATCCGCTACCTGAACCGCACCTACCGCCGCGACCAGCTGGCGGGCATCTATCGCGCCGCGCGGGTCGGGCTGGTGACGCCGCTGCGCGACGGCATGAACCTGGTGGCCAAGGAATATGTCGCGGCCCAGAACCCGGACGATCCCGGTGTGCTGGTGCTGTCGCGCTTCGCCGGGGCCGCCGAGCAGATGGGCGAGGCACTGCTGGTCAATCCGTTCAGCCGCGAGGAACTGTCCGACGCCATTCAGCGCGCCCTGACCATGCCGCTGGAAGAGCGGAAGCGGAAATGGGCCTGTCTGATGCAGGTGGTGCGCGACACGGACGTCGGCATCTGGCGTGACGACTTCGTCTCGATGCTGCGAGCCGTTGAGCGGCCTGGAGACGGGACCAGCGACGCCGCTCCCGTCCGCGCGGCCTAGGCACCCTGCGGTTCGGTCAGTTCACCGTCCTTCGCGGTCGCCGCGGCATTGGCCGGCCTGTCCATGATCCGCGCCAGATAGGAGTCCAGCAGGGGACTGTCCGGCGAGTATTCGCGGCCCCAGGACAGGGCGCTGCCGACCATCACATCGACTGCGGTGAACCGCTCGCCCATGAGATATGGGCCCCGCTCCAGGGCACCGAACAGGCGGGCGATGACGGCGTCGTAACGGGCCTGGACCAGAGGATCTGCGTTGGTCTGGCCGGTGATCTTGCCCCAGTAGGCCGGCTCCATCTCGCCCGCCGTCCAGGCCAGCCAGGTGACATAGGCGGCGCGTTCAGGCGATCCGACCGATGCGCCCAACCCGGCTTCGGGAAACAGGTCTGTCAAATACAGGGCCACCGCCGCCGACTCGGTCACCAGTGCGTCCTTGTGAGCAAGGGCAGGGACCTTGCCGTCGGGATGCGGGTTTGCGGCATCGCGCGCGCCTGTGCCCGTCAGGTTGCGGAAGATGTCGACGTAGCGAAGGTCATAGTCGACGCCGATCTCCTCCAGCAGCCAGACGATGCGGCTCGAACGCGACCGGGGCGCGTGGAAGAGGGTCAGCATGGCAGTCTCCTTCAGGGTCGCGCTGCCGCCCGGCGCATGGCGCCTCGCTGCCTGAGCGCGCCGGCGACCCTTTGCCGCCGACCGGGATTGACTACTGCCACCCTGCTGCCAGCATGCTGTCAGCAGTCGTCATCGAGAGTGGGCCAGTGAGACGCGCGGACCGCCTTTTCCAGATCATCCAGGTGCTGCGCCGGTCGTCGAAACCGGTCACGGCCGATGCCATGGCGGTCGAGCTGGAGACGTCGAAACGTTCCATCTACCGCGACGTCGCCACCCTCATGGCCCAGCGGGTGCCGATCCGGGGGGAGGCGGGGATCGGCTATGTGCTGGACGGCGGCTTCGACATGCCGCCGCTGATGCTCACCTCGGACGAGGTCGAGGCGGCGGTGCTGGGCGCGCAATGGGTGGCCGGACGCGGCGATCCGGCCCTCGCCCGCGCCGCCCGCGACCTGATCGCCAAGATCGCGGCCACGGTGCCGGAAAAGCTGCGGCCCGTGCTGCTTGAGCCCGCGGTCGCCAGCGCCCCGGCGTGGGGGCACGAGGTCGAGACGCTGGACATGTCCAGGGTCCGCGCCTGGATCCACGCGGGGCGCAAGCTGCGGCTGCACTATGCGGACGAGCAGGGGAACGAGACCCTGCGGGTCATCTGGCCGTGTCTGGTCGGTTATCGCGAGACCAAGCGGCTGCTGGTCGGCTGGTGCGAAAGCCGCGACGACTTCCGCACCTTCCGCGCCGACCGCGTGGTCGACGCCGAGTTTCTGGACGACCGGTATCCCGGGCGACCCGCCGTCCTGCGGGCCCGTTGGTATGCCAGGGTTGAAGCCGAACGGGCCGCCTGGGAGGCGGCGGGCCGGCCGATGCCTCAGTAGATTTCGAACAGGCCCGCCGCGCCGCTGAAACCGCGCAGCGGTTTCAGCCCTTCCCGGTGATGGGCGCGGCTGACTGCCTCAGTAGATTTCGAACAGGCCCGCCGCGCCCATGCCACCGCCGATGCACATGGTGACCACGCCGTATTTGGCACCGCGCCGCTTGCCTTCGATCAGGACGTGGCCGGTCATCCGGGCACCCGACATGCCGTAGGGGTGGCCGATGGAGATCGCGCCGCCCGAGACGTTGAGCCGGTCTTCGGGAATGCCCAGCCGGTCGCGGCAGTAGAGCACCTGCACGGCGAAGGCCTCGTTCAGCTCCCAGATGCCGATGTCGTCGATGGTCAGGCCGTGGCGCTTGAGCAGTTTGGGCACGGCGAAGACCGGGCCGATTCCCATCTCGTCCGGCTCGCAGCCGACCACCGCCATGCCGCGATAGGCGCCGAGCGGCTGAAGCCCGTGCCGCACCGCTTCACCGGCCTCCATGATGACGCTGGCCGAGGCCCCGTCCGAAAGCTGGCTGGCGTTGCCGGCGGTGATGAACTGGCCCTGTTCGATCGTCTCGCCGGAGCCGAAGACCGGTTTCAGGGAATTCAGACCTTCGAGCGTGGTGTCCGCGCGATTGCCCTCGTCCTTCGACAGGGTGACCTCTTTCCGGGAGGTCTCGCCCGTGGCCTTGTCCATCACCAGCATGGTGGTGGTCATGGGCGCGATCTCGGCATCGAGCCGGCCATCGGCCTGGGCCTGGGCGGTGCGCTGCTGGGAGCGGAGCGCGTATTCGTCCTGGACGTCGCGACTGATGCCGTAGCGGCGGGAGACGATCTCGGCGGTTTCCAGCATCGACATATAGATGTGCGGCGCCAGCTTCAGCAGGTCCTCGTCCCTGGCGCGGTGGAAGTTCATGTTCTGGTTCTGGACCAGGGAGATGGACTCCAGCCCGCCGCCGACGACGACCTTCTGCTGGTCGAAGATCACCTGCTTCGCCGCCGTGGCGATGGCCATCAGGCCCGAGGCGCACTGGCGGTCCAGGCTCATGCCCGCCGTTGTGACCGGGAGGCCGGCGGCAAGCGCCGCCTGCCGTGCCACATTGGTCCCGGTCGAGCCCTGCTGCAGGGCCGCGCCCATGACCACATCCTCGACCTCGGCCGGATCGATGCCGGCGCGGGCGACGGCATGGCGGATGGCGTGACCGCCCAGCTGCTGGGCCTGGGTGTCGTTGAACGCCCCGCGATAGGCCCGGCCGATCGGGGTCCGGGCCGTCGAAACAATCACCGCTTCACGCATGGGAGTTCTCCATCTCTTGGAACTGGGGTTTAGCCGCCTGCCGTCACGTCAACGCAAGGCTTCATCCCTTGTGGGCGGCCTGCGCCTTGGTCAGTTCGATCATGCCCTGGGCGGCGCCCATCTCGGGCACGATCTCGCCGGTGCGGTCGGAGATTTCGGCAAAGCGGGCCGCCACCTGCTCGGGAGCGTCGTCGCCTACGGCGCGGATGCCCTGGGTCAAGGTGACATAGGCCCGTTCGAAACCGCCGGCGCCGGCGGTCAGGATACAGCGACTGGGCGCGTCCTCACTGACCAGATGCAGCAGGCCGGGGGAGACGGTGTCCGGGCCCAGCAGCTCGAGGGGCAGCCGGGCACCGAGGTCTTCCGTCATGCGCGTATGGGCGGTCGGGGCCAGGCAGTTGACGCGGATGTCGTTCTTCACCCCCTCGATCGACAGGGTCTGCATCAGGCCGACAAGGGCCATCTTGGCGGCGCCGTAGTTGGACTGACCAAAATTGCCGTAGAGGCCCGAGGACGAGGTGGTCATGACGATGCGGCCGTAGTTGGCCTCGCGCATGATGTCCCAGACCGCCTTGGTGCAATGGACGGCACCCATCAGGTGGACGTCCATGACGAAGCGGAAATCGTCCATCTCCATCTTGGCGAAGGTCTTGTCTCTCAGGACGCCGGCGTTGTTGACGAGGATGTCGACCCGGCCCCATTTCGCCATGGCGTCCGCGACCATGGCCTCGACGGCAGGATGGTCGGTGACGGAGGCGGCGTTGGCCATGGCCTCGCCGCCCGCGGCGACAATCTCGGCCACGACCGATTCGGCGGCCGTGGCGGATCCGCCGGAGCCATCGCGCGCGCCGCCGAGGTCGTTGACGACCACCTTTGCGCCGCGTTTCGCGAGGGCGAGGGCGTGTTCCCGGCCAAGGCCGCCTCCCGCGCCCGTCACGATCGCCACACGTCCGTCGAATCTCATCGCCATCTCGTCTGCTCCATATTCTGTCCCCGCTTCCTAGCAGGCGTTCTGATCGGGGAAAAAGCGGCCCAATGTGTTGAAACGGCGCCACAGTCGCCGCATTCGTAGCCAAAATGAGGAACCGGCGACCTACATTGTCGTTCGGCCTTGCGAGCGCCCCGTATAAACGGGGTCTTTCGGGCAACAACTGAATATGAGGGATATGATGAAGGTGAAACTTCTCGCCGGCGTCGCGATGGCAGGGCTGTTCGCAGCCGGCGTCGCCAACGCCGAGCCGAACGGCTGGTACGGCGCGGTGGACGCGGGCTACCACACGATCGACACCATCGAGTCGCGGTCGCAGACCACGGGTCGCCAGTTCGACTTTGAAGCCCAGGACGATTGGGCGGCCTTCGCCCGTCTGGGCTACCGGTTCGACCAGAACTGGCGTGTCGAGCTCGAGGGCGGCTATCGCTCGAACGACATCGAGACGATCACCAGCCCGAGCGCTGGCCTTCCGTCGGGCGTCTGCGCCATCGGTCCCGTTGCCAGCCCCTGCGTCGGGCCGGACGGCGAGATCAGCGCCGCGTCGCTGATGATGAATGTGATCTATGATTTCGGCAGCGAGGGCGATGCCCTGCGTCCGTTCATCGGTCTGGGCGCCGGCATGAACCGGGTCAACACCGAGTTCCTCGGCACGCTGGGTGGCTCGACCACCCTGCGCGGCGTGGGCGTCGGCGCTGACGACAGCTCGACCGAACTGGCGGCGCAAGCCATTGCCGGTCTGGCCTTCGCGATCAGCGACCGGGCCCATCTGGACCTGACCTATCGCTATCTGATGTCGAACTTCGAGACCGCGACCTTCGTGTCGTCGGCCCCGTCGGCTATCGGTCCGCTCGCGGGCCGTTATGACAACAGCCACACCCTGACGCTGGGCCTGCGCTATGCGTTCGGTGCGGACGAGCCGGACTATGTGCCGCCTCCCCCGCCCCCGCCGCCCCCGCCGCCCCCGCCCCCGCCGCCCCCGCCGCCTCCCCCGCCCCCGCCGCCTCCGGTTCCGGCCGCGCGTGAGTTCGTGGTGTATTTCGACTGGGATCGTTCGGACCTGACGGCCGAAGCCTCGTCGGTGGTGACGCAAGCCGCCAACTACGCCAAGTCGGGTCGTCCGACGCGCATCCTGGTCGTCGGTCACGCCGACACCTCGGGTTCCGCGGCGTACAACGTCGGCCTGTCGAACCGCCGTTCGCGCACCGTGGCTGATGCCCTGGTCGCCCAGGGCGTCAACGGCGGCGTGATCTCGCTGGACGGCAAGGGCGAAACCGCCCTGGCCCGCGCAACCGCCGACGGCGTGCGTGAGCCGCTCAACCGTCGCGCCACCATCGGCATCAACTTCCGCTAAACCCGGAAGGCCGAAGGCCAGCAACACAGAGCCGCCGGTCCCCGAAAGGGGGCCGGCGGTTTTGCTTTGTCGGATCGGAATGCGGTGCGCGGGGTGGTCAAAACCCCTGCCGCTCGCTATCTCCGCCCGACGGACGAAGGGCAGGTTTCAATGCGCGTAGCGATGATTGGCACGGGCTATGTGGGCCTGGTTTCGGGGGCGTGTTTCGCCGACTTCGGCCATGACGTGACCTGCGTGGACACGGACCCCTCCAAGATCGAGCGACTGGAGCGGGGCGAGATTCCGATCTTTGAACCGGGTCTGGATGATCTGGTGGCGGCCAATGTGCGCGGCGGCCGGCTGAGCTTCGCCCTGGACGGGGGCGAGGCGATCCGGGCAGCGGATGCGGTGTTCATCGCCGTGGGCACGCCGTCACGGCGTGGGGATGGTCACGCCGATCTGTCCTACGTCCATGCCGCCGCTGCGGAGATCGCCGACCGGATCGAGGGGTTCACCGTCGTGGTGACCAAGTCCACCGTCCCCGTCGGAACGGGCGACGAAATCGAGCGGATCATTCGCGAGCGCCGGCCTGACGCCGACTTCGCCGTGGTTTCGAACCCGGAGTTCCTGCGCGAGGGCGCCGCGATCGAGGACTTCAAACGACCCGACCGGGTGGTCGTGGGCACTGACGATGCGCGGGCCCAGGCGGTGATGCGCGAACTCTATCGGCCGCTGAACCTCAACGAGACGCCTATCCTGTTCACCGGCCGGCGCACCTCGGAACTGATCAAATATGCCGCCAACGCCTTCCTGGCGATGAAGATCACCTTCATCAACGAGATGGCCGACCTGTGTGAGGCCGTCGGGGCCGATGTGCAGCAGGTCGCGCGGGGCATTGGCCTGGACAAGCGGATCGGCGCCAAATTCCTGCACGCCGGGCCCGGTTACGGCGGCTCGTGTTTTCCCAAGGACACCCTGGCCCTGGTGCGTACCGCGACTGACGCGGGCTCACCGGTCCGCCTGATCGAGACGACGGTGGCCATCAACGATGCGCGCAAGAAGGCCATGGCCGGCAAGGTCGCGGCGTCGCTGGACGGCGAGATGAAAGGCAAGACGGTGGCCTTGCTGGGCCTGACGTTCAAGCCGAATACCGACGACATGCGCGACGCCCCGTCGCTGGATATCGCGCCGGCCCTGATCGCCATGGGCGCGACCGTCCAGGCGTTCGATCCGGAAGGGATGCATGAGGCGGCCCGGATGCTCGAAGGCGTCCAGTTCAAGGACGGTCCCTATGAGGCCGTGACGGGTGCCGATGTGGTGGTGATCGTGACCGAATGGGACCAGTTCCGGGCACTCGATCTCGATCGCATCAAGCTGCTCATGCAGCAGCCCGTCATGGTCGATCTGAGAAACGTCTACCGGCCCGACGAAATGCGGATTCGCGGCTTCCGCTACGCCTCGATCGGCCGGGCCTAGCGCCGCAGGACCACAGGGGTCAGCTCGGCGGCGACGACCGGGGCCTCGCCCCGGGGCAGAAGCGCCCGGCCGGCACCGATCACGACCGTCGCTGTCAGCACGGCCGAGACCGCGGCGATAGCGGCCAATTTCACCCCGTCGGCGAATTCCTGATGGTCCGGTCGCAAACGATTCCCCCGCAACGTGCGCGGTCCGTATCCAGCACCGGAAGCGTTGCGCCGCAAGTCACGGAACGGTGTCCGACGACAAAAAAGGGCGGAGCCGCGAAGCTCCGCCCTTCATTGTGTGCGCTAACGCTCGCGACGCGGTCGCTCGCTGCTTGAGCGCGAGTGGTGCGCCAATGCTCGCGATGGGGCCGCGTGATTTGAGCGCCTAGCCGCGGAACGGACGGATCAGGATCTCGACCCGGCGGTTCTGCGCCTTGCCCGCCGCGGTGTCGTTCGAGGCGATCGGGGCGCTTTCGCCGCGCCCGTCGACGTACAGGCGGTCGGCCAGTACATTGCGGCTGACCAGATACTGGGCCACCGACGAGGCGCGCTGACGCGAGAGGTTGAGGTTGTACTCGTCCGCGCCGTCCGAGTCGGCGTGGCCGACGATGTCGACGATCGACTGGTCATAGCGGTTCAGCACGCCGGCCACGTCGTCCAGCGTCGCGTTGAAGCGCGGGTTGATCGACGACTGGTTGGAGGCGAAGGTCACGTCCGACGGCATGCGCAGGACGAGATTGTCGCCCTGACGGGCCACACCGACGCCCGAGCCCGAGAGCTCGGCTTCCAGCTCACGTTGCTGGCGGTCCATGTACTGGCCGACGGCGGCGCCGCCCAGGGCGCCGATGCCGGCACCGATCAGCGCGTTCTTGCGGCCTTCCTCGGAGTTCGAGGTGTTGGTCAGATAGCCCAGCAGAGCCCCGCCCAGGGCACCGGCGATCACGCCCGTGCCGGTGTTGTTGCGGCGCGGTGCAGAGCTGTACGGATCCATGGTCGTGCAGGCCGCGCCGCCGAGGAGGATGGCGACGCTGGCGCCGGTGAGGAGAAGCTTGCTGCGCATGGTGGGGAGTCCTGTCTGTGAAAACCTGTCTGGCGCCGAAACGCGAGCTTACGGTGAAGGTTCCGACCTGTACCGGGGCTGAACGAACAATCCGGCGGCGCGATACCGTCCCGTCTTTGCCAAGTTCGCGGCTTAGGGCGTATGGAACCGCCAGTAGAAGAACGATGAGGCCCTGACGTGAGCGAGACCCTGAACCCCGAGACCGCCGCCACCGCCCGCAAGTCGATCGAGCCGGTCTCGATGAAGCTGCATGATGCGGACTTCCAGGCCTTCGCCGACAAGCTGGGAACCTCGTTCAAACGCTACGGCTTCGCGGTCATCGCGGACCACGGCCTTGATGAGGCGGTGATCAATGCCGCCGTGGCCGACACCAAGACCTTCTTCGCCCTGCCGGAAGAGACCAAGCGCCAATACCACCAGCCGGGCACCGGCGGCGCGCGCGGCCTGACGCCGTTCGGCGTGGAGGCGGCCAAGGGCGCGGCCACCGTCGATCTGAAGGAATTCTGGCACGTCGGGCGGGAACTGCCGGAAGGCCACCCCTACCGGAAATACATGCGCGACAACGTCTGGCCGGCCGAGGTCGAGGGTTTCCGGGAGCATGTCTACGGCATGTTCGCCGCCATGGACGGGCTCGGTGCCAAGATCCTGCGTGCCATCGCCCGCTATCTGGAGCTCGGGGACGACTATTTCGAGGACAAGGTCGAGATGGGCAACTCGATCCTGCGGATGCTGCACTATCCGCCGGTGCCTGCGGGTGCCTCAGGGGTGCGGGCCGGGGCGCACGAGGACATCAATGTCATCACCCTGCTGCTGGGCGCCGAGGAGGCCGGCCTGCAGCTCAAGGACGCCGACGGTGAATGGCTGGACATCGCACCGCCGCCGGGCGCGCTGGTGGTCAATATCGGCGACATGCTGCAACGACTGACCAACCATGTCCTGCCGTCGACCAGCCACCGGGTGATCAATCCGGCACCGGATCGGGCCAGCTTCGCCCGCTATTCGACGCCCTTCTTCCTGCACTTCAACCCGGACTTCGTGATCGAGACCCTGCCCAGCATGGTCTCGCCGGAAAACCCCGACCGCTACGCCGGCAAGGCGATCATGGCCGAGGATTTCCTGACCGAACGGCTGAAGGAAATCCGGCTCATTTGACGGCGCTAACGCCCGCGACGCGGTCGCGGGCTGCTTGAGCGTGGTGGGTTAGCGGGAAATTCTTAGCTGGGTGATGTCCCGGCCGATGGCATTGAAGGCCTCCGACAGCTCGTCGCCACTGCCGGCGTTGTAGAAGCCGCTGGCGGTCGTGGCGCAGTATTCCAGAAGGTCCTCCGCCCCGCCGCCGGCGGGAATCTGGAAGCCGACCGTATAGACCATGATCCCCCGCGCCTTCATCGCGTCGCACAGGGCCCGGCTCTGACCATAGGGCTCGCCATTGTCCGGGTCGCAGTTGTTGCTGGCCGCGCTGGCCGCGTTATAGCCCCGCGCCGTCACCCCGTTGCAGTAGGGAGCGTTGAACTCGCCATCGGTCATGATGATCACGGCCTTCAGGGTTTCCGCGGTGTTGTAGGCGGCGGCACCTGATGACGGCCACAGGGAGGCGAAGTTCGGGGAAACCATATACCAGCCCCAGCCGATGCCGATCTGGCCGGCGGTCGATCCGCTGACCGAGAAGGAGTCGATGTCCGCCTTGATGCCGTTGATGCTGCTGGACAGCGGTTCGATCGTGCTGCTCAGGCAGCTGCCGCTCATGTTCGGATAGTGGCGGCCCACCCGCGCGCCACTGGTCGGGGCCGCATCGGTGTAGGCCTCGTCGCCGGTCCGTTCGGTGACGCAGTCGCTGATCATGTGCGTCGCCAGATTCCCGTCCTCGTTCTCGAAGGCGTAGTAGGTGCAGCCCGGTCGGGCGCACCAGGACAGGCCGCCAGAGCTGTAGGGCGAGAGCGACGATGCCGTCAGATCGATGGTGAAGGTGTTGGTCGTGGCGTTTCCGACCAGATGGGTCTGGTCGTTGATCTGGGTCATGCCTCCCACGCCGGTGATGTAGACGTAGTCATTGTTGGCCAGTCCGTGATTGGCCGATGTGATGGTGATGGAGCAGTCGTTGTCCTGGCATTTCTGGACGCGGCCCGAACTGCCCGAGTGATTGCTGTAGCTCCGGCCGTCCACTCGGCTGCCCCCCAGCGTATAGAGCTCGAAGGTGTTGGCGGTCTTGTTCTTGACCAGGTAGGCCTTGTTGTTGAGCTGGGTCATCCCGGAAACACCGGAAACCCAGACCACATCGTTGTTGGAAAACCCGTGCGCGTTCGAGGTGATCACGACCGGCCGGGCCTTGGTCGCCGCCGTGATGGTCCTCTGGGTGCCGGTCAGGTTGATGACCGCGCCGGTGATGGCGGTCGATCCGGTGACGGAACCGCGCACCGAGTTCAGATAGCTGCCCGGATTGACCGAATAGGACCAGGGCACCAGCGCGACCTTGGAATAGTAGGGGGTCTGCACCGGCTGGACGATCAGGTCGACGAGATCCTTGGCCGCATCTTTCAGGTCCTGAAGCTTCTGCCCGCCCATGGAGCCGGACAGGTCGAGAACCATGGCAACCTCGATGTTGCGCGACGACCGGTCGACCTCCGAATGGGCGCCGACCGGCAGATAGTCGTCCATGAACTTGCCGTAGGGTGGCAGGAAGATGTTGGCGACCAGGGTCTTCACATCGACCATGGAGTTGGCGATCACGACGTCGTCGCTGTTCAGGACGAAGCTGGTGTCGGCCTCGCGCAGGGTGATCTCTGGATAGGCCTTGAGGTTGGCCCGCAGCGAGGCCATGCCCACAGTCTGGAGCTCGGCGTTGGTGGTGTAGGGCGATCGGGCGGCGGCGAGGGCGGCGGCGTCCAGCGCATCCTGCAGGTTCACCCGGACGGTCGAGGCGCGGTGGATATCGACGCCGCCGACCGTCATCAGGATCAGCACAGGCAGGCTGAGGCCGAACAGCATGGCCACATTGCCGCGCGCATCATCGGCCATGCGGCGCGTGAAGGCCCGCAGGCCTTTGCCGATGCCATCAATCCAGGTTTTCAGCCCCATCGCCGCGTCCGCCATCAGCCGCAGGCGCAATCCGCCCACGCTCATCCGGTCGAAAATGAACCAACCCGGTTAAGAGAAGGCCCAACGCCAAGGGTTAACGAGATCGCTGTTCGGCGACCGCGTCAGGCTTCCCAGCCGCAGTCCTTGCCGCGGTTCTGGGCCGTCAGCCAGGTGTTCAGCGGGGCGAAATAGTCGGCCACGGCCGAGGCGTCATTCTCGCGCTGGCCGGTGAAGGCCTCCATCGCCTCGGGCCATGGGCGGGACTGGCCCATCTCCATCATGGCGTTGAAGCGCGCGCCGACCTCTGCGTTTCCGTAGACGGAGCAGCGGTGCAGGGGGCCGGTCCAGCCGGCCTGTGCGCAGGCCGCCTTGTGGAACTGGAACTGGTAGATGTGGGCCAGGAAGTAGCGGGTGTAAGGCGTGTTGCCCGGGATATGGTATTTGGCGCCCGCGTCGAAGGCGTTCGCCGGGCGGGGTCCGGGCGGCACCAGACCCTGGTAGCGCAGCATGTTGGCCGACCAGGCGTCATTGTATTCGGCCGGGCTGGTCTCGCCCGAGAACACGCCCCAGCGCCAGCGGTCGACCATCAGGCCGAACGGCAGGAAGGCGATCTTGTCGAGGGCCATCTTGAGCAGGAAGGGAATGTCCTCTTCCGCCCCCGGCGTGGTCTGCAGCAGGCCGATCTGGTTCAGATAGGTCGGGGTCAGGGCGGACAGGCCGACAAAGTCGCCGATGGCCTCGTGGAAACCGTCGTTCGCCCCGTTCTTGAACAGGAAGGGCTGATCCTTGTAGGCGCGCTGGTAGTAGTTGTGCCCGAGCTCGTGGTGGACCGTATAGAAGTCCTCGCCATTCACCTCGGTGCACATCTTGATGCGGATGTCCTCGAGGTTGTCGAGGTCCCAGGCCGAGGCGTGGCAGACCACTTCGCGGTCGCGGGGGCGGGTGATCTGGCTGCGTTCCCAGAAGGTGTCCGGCAGCTCGGCCAGGCCCATGGAGACGTAGAAGCCCTCGCCCGTCTCGACCATCTTGCGGGCGTCGTAGCCCGAGGCGACCAGCCGCTCGGTCAGGTCATAGCTGGAGGCACCGCCCGTGGCCGGAGCCACGACGTCATAGATATTGCCCCACTGCTGCGACCACATATTGCCCACCAGGTCAGCGCGGATCGGGCCATTGTCGGGCTGGACGGCGTCTCCGTAGCGCTCGTTCAGCCGGCTGCGGACATAGCAGTGCAGGTTTTCGTAGAAGGGTTTGACCTGTTCCCACAGACGGTCGGTCTCGGCGGCGAAGGCGTCAGGCTCCATGTCGTAGCCGGCGCGCCACATGGCACCGGTATCGGCGAAGCCCAGTTCTGCGGCGCCCTCGTTGGCGATGGCGACCATGCGGGCGTAGTCGGGTGCCATGACCGGCGAGATGGTGCGCCAGCCTTCATACAGGGCGCGTGCCTCGGCCGGATCGCGGGTCGTGGCGAGAAGGGCGGAGGCTTCCTCGAGGGTGATCTGACGGCCCTGGTATTCGAACTTTCCGGTGGCGTATGTCGAGTCCAGCCGGGTCGTGATCTCGGCCAGCTCGCCGGCGGCACCGGGGCGGTTGGGGGCCGGCAGCACGATGCCGAGGCGCAGAAGGTTCAGCTTGCGCCGCACGTCGGCGGGCACCTCCACGTCGTTGAACCGGGCGGCACCATTGGCCAGTTCGACCTGTAGCTCGGTGTATTCGGCGTTGACGCGGCTCTCCAGCCACATGGTGTCGTGGGTGATATTGGTGGCGCGGGTCCACTGGATGCGGGCGGCCTCCTCGCTGAGGGCGGCGAGGCGGGTTTCGGCGGTGGCGACGAAGGTGGTCGCGTCCGCGGCGGTCGGGATGGCGGCGGTGACCGCGCCTTCATCGACCGAGGCAGGCACCATCGCTTCGTCGGTCATGCCGAGGCTGGCGCAACCGGCCATGCCGAGGGTCAGGGCACAGGCGGCGGCGGCCGTCATCAGGGTGCGTTTCATGGGGCGATCCTCCTTGCGCGGTCTGACGCCGCGTCGCTGGGCGGGCAGGTGAAGCGAGCCGGAGGCCTCCGTCAAGCGGCGCCGTTCAACCCGCCACGCAGGCGGCCAGACCCTGCTCCCGTACCGTGCCCATGGCGGCCTGGATGCGCGGGGTGCGGCGGCGGATGTAGGGGCCGGGCGAGGCGGCGTTGTAGCGCCGCGGGGAGGGCAGGATGGCGGCCAGCCGGGCGGCCTCGCGCGCGGTCAGCTGATCCGCGGACTTGCCGAACCAGTGCTGTGAGGCGGCCTCGGCACCATAGACCCCGGGTGCCCATTCGGCGATGTTGAGATAGACCTCCATGATCCGCCGCTTGCCCCAGACGGTCTCGATGGCAACCGTGTAGCCGGCCTCCAGCCCCTTGCGGATCCAGTCCCGGCCCGGCCAGAGGAAGGCGTTCTTGGCGGTCTGCTGGCTGATGGTCGAACCGCCACGGATGCGGCCCGAGCCGCGCTTCTCAGCCCGGGCATTGGCCTTGAGCGCGCGTTCGATGGCCTTCATGTCGAAGCCGTTGTGGGAACAGAAGGTCGAGTCCTCGGAGGCGATGACGGCCTGGACCAGCCTCGGCGAGATGTCGTCCAGCGACCGCCAGCGGTAGGACAGGCCCTCGCCCTCGACCGAACGGCTGATCATCAGGAAGGTGGGCGGCGGAGCGATCCAGCGCTGGATGACCACGCTACCGGCCCCCAGCAGGATCAGCAGCAGGAACAGGGTCAGCAGAGGCCGGCGTCTCCGGCGGCCGGGGACGTTCGCCGCGGGCAAGTGTCAGCCCTCGTCGGTGTCGAAGAAGTCGACGACGCCGTCGTCCAGGTCGTAGCGGGCTCCGACAATGCGCAGCTCACCGCGGGCCTGCCGCTCCAGCAAGGCGGACGAGGCGGTTTCGCGCAGGTGCTGGATCACCTGGCGGACATTTTCGCGCACGGACTGATCCACGAGATCGCCCTCGGGATGGGCCGCCCGGGCCGCGAGGACGGCGGGGATGATCGGTTGCAGCATCGCCCCGACGGCACCGGAGAAATGGGTGTTCCGTTGCACCACATCGGCGGCCGCCGAGACGGCACCGCAGCGTTCATGGCCCATGACCACGACAAGCGGCACACCCAGATGCTCGACGGCGTACTCGATCGACCCCAGGGCCGTAGTGTCTACCGTGTTGCCGGCGACGCGGACCGTGAACAGCTCGCCCAGTCCCCGGCCAAACACCATCTCGGGGGGAACGCGGCTGTCCGAACAGGACACCAGCACGGCGAAGGGTGCCTGGCCTGTGGCGAGCGCGTGCCGGCGCGCTTCATCCAGGCTCACGGGAAGCGGGTGATCCGATGCGAAGGCCTGGTTGCCCTGGCGCAGTCGCTCCAGCGCCTCATCGGGCGTCAGACCGCCTTGGCCGGCGTGAGGATCGGTGCCGGCGAGGGCCGGAGCCGCCAGGGCGGCGACCGGTGCCGCAATGGCCCACTGGACAAGAGACCGCCTCGAGAGGCTTTCAAGCGTTGCGTTCATCGTACTTCCCCCTGTCCGCTTACTGTGACGCTTGCCGCGGGACAGCGCTAGCCCGCTTCGGCCACGCCCGCATTGCCGTCCTCGTCGGCCCAGGCGACCCGGGTGGCGTCGGCACTCATGGCCAGGGCGGTGATCGGGGCACCCCGGTCGGCCTTCAGGAAATTCAGCCCCTGGCCCGCAGGATCGGCCAGCCAGACGCGGCCGTCACTGAGACCGGCGGCGAGCAGTCCATGCTTCGGTTGCGAGGTGACAAGGGCGACGAGGCTGCCCTCGTCGAAGCCGATCTCGGTGGCCTCGCGACCCATGGGGCCGTTGGCCCCGACGAAGGGCCAGAGCACGGCACCCTGCGCACCCGAGGTGGCCAGCAGCTGGCCGTTGGACAGGAAGCTGAAGGCCCGGACCTTGGACGGATAGCCGCCCATCCGCATGTTCTTCTGATCCTTCAGGCGCCAGCCGTGCAGCTGGGAGTCCTGCATGGCGGTGACCACGAAGGCGCCGTCGGGCGAGAAGGTCACGGCGGTGTGCGAGCCCGCCCATTTGAGGAAGGTCGGCTTCTGTTCGGCGATGCGGGCGAACCACAGGGCGGCGCCGCCATAGGTCGAGGCCGCGATCCGTCGGCCCTTGGGCTCGAAAGCCACGCCCGAGACGGTGCGCTCGTGCTGGAAGTCGCGGCGGAAGCCGGCGTCCTTCGCATCCAGAACGGTCAGGGTCTTGCCGGCGGAGAAGGCGATCAGGCCGCTTTCGGCCGAGGCGTCGACGGCGTCGATCCACTGGCCCCTGGCGCTGGTGGCCAGCACGCCGGCGTCGGCGCGGCGGTGCCAGATCAGGCGGCCGTCGTCGCCGCCCGTGATCACGCCTTCGCCGGAGGGGTGGACGACGGCGCACAGGATGGCACCGTCATGGGCGGCGCTGAACGCCCCGTCCTCGAACCGCACCGAGCCGTCGCCGAGTGCGAAGACCGCGCCTTCGGCGTCGAAGACGATGGCGGTAATCTGGGCGTCGAACGTCGTCTTCACGCGGCGCAGGCCTCGAACCCGGCCTTCAGCGCGGCCTCGTCCAGCTCGCGGCCGATGAAGACGGCGCGCGACCAGCGGCGCTCGGTGGCGCCCCATTCACGCTGGAGATCGCCCTCCAGGATCATGTGCACGGCCTGGAACACCAGGCGGCGGTCCTCGCCGCTGACGTCAATGATGCCCTTGGCGCGCAGGATGTTCTGACCCTGCTCGCCGAGCAGGCGGTCGAGCCAGGCGGTGAATTTGGTCCCGTCCATTGGCCGGTCAAGCGACAGGGAAATGCCCTTGATGTCGTCCTCGTGCGCATGGCCGCGCGCGCCGTGGTGATGGTCGTGATCATGGGCGTGGTGGTGACCCTCGTGGTCGTGCCCATGGTCGTGGTGGTCGTGGCCGCAGTGTTCGTCGTGGACGTGGCCGGCCTCGCCATGGGCGGGATTGGCGAACTCGGGGTTGATGTCGAGGATGCGGCCGAGGTCGAAGCCACCGAGGCCCAGCACCTGGTCCAGCGGGACATTGGCGCGCTCGGCGCGGGTGATGGGTGCGAGCGGGTTCAGACGGCGCAGGCGCTGTTCGACCTCGACCAGCTCGGCCTCGGTCACCAGGTCGGTCTTGTTGAGGATGATGCGGTCGGCGAAGGCGACCTGTTCGCGCGCCTCCTTCGAGTCGTCCAGCCGGGCCATGACGTGTTTGGCGTCGACCAGGGCGGTGACGCTGTCGAGCTGGGTCTTGGCCTTGACGTCCTCGTCCACGAAGAAGGTCTGGGCCACCGGGCCGGGGTCGGCGAGGCCGGTGGTCTCGACGATGATGGCGTCGAACGCGGGCTTGCCGGGACGCTGGCGCTTCATCAGGCCGGCGACAACGCGGATCAGGTCGCCGCGCACGGTGCAGCAGACGCAGCCGTTGTTCATCTCGAAGACGTCCTCGTCGGCACCGACGACGAGGTCGTTATCGATGCCGATCTCGCCGAACTCATTGACGATGACGGCGTAACGCTTGCCGTGGTCCTCGGTGAGGATGCGGTTCAGCAGGGTGGTCTTGCCGGCGCCGAGGTAGCCGGTGAGGACGGTGACGGGGATCTTGTCGGTCATGGCGCTCATCTAGGGGGTGAGAGGCGGCAACGAAAGGCTGACTACTCCCGCTTTCGTCATCCTCCGGCGAGCGAAGCGAGACCGGGGGACCCAGCGGCGCGCGTCAGCGCGACACTGTCGGGAGCGCCGCTGTTTGCGACAGCCTGCCTGAACAGGTCGCCTTCGGCGCCGCTGGGTCCCCCGGTCGGCGTCGCTTCGCTCCTTGCCGGAGAATGACGAAAGCAAGATCAGCAGGTCGGACAGTCGGCCAGCGGCTCAGCTTCCAGCTGCAGGGTGGTGTGGCCGATGCGGAATTTTCCACGCGCCAGCGCCTGCGCCTCGACCAGAAGCGCGTCGGCGTCGGGGCGGTCGTGGCAGAGGTGGGCGGTCAGGGCGGTCTCGGTGGTCGACAGACCCCAGACGTGGAGGTCATGCACGGCGGTGACGCCGGGCAGGGACAGGAAGGCGGCGCGGATCGCTTCGACGTCGACGCCGCGCGGGGCCGCGTCCAGCGCCAGATTGACCGAGTCCTTCAGCAGGCCCCAGGTCCCCAGAAGGATGACGACGACGATCACGATGCTGACCAGCGGATCGATGATCGACCAGCCGGAGACCATGATCACCGCCCCGGCGATGACCACGCCGATCGAGACGGCGGCATCGGCCATCATGTGCAGATAGGCGCCGCGGGCGTTCAGATCGCTGTGCTGGTCGCGCATGAACAGCAGGGCGGTGCCGAGGTTGATCACGAAACCGATGGCCGCGACGCCCATGATCAGGCTGCTCATCACCGGCGCGGGCTCGGCCAGACGGCGGACGGCTTCGAAGGCGATGGCCCCGCAGGCGAAGATCAGCAGCAGGGCGTTGGCGAGGGCCGCCAGCACGGTGGCCTTGCCGTAGCCGTAGGTGTTCTGCGATCCGCTGGCCCGCCGCGCCAGCCAGGCGGCACCACCGGCCATGGCCAGACCCAGGACGTCTGACAGATTGTGCCCCGCATCCGCCATCAGGGCGGTGGAGCCGCTGAAGATACCCGCCCCGAACTCGATGCCGACGAAGGCGAGATTGACGATCAGGCCGACGGCGTAGCGCCAGTCGCCGGTGTCGACCGGGCCGTGGTGGTGACCGCCGGGACCGTGGGCGTGCCCATGGTCGTGCCCATGATCGTGGGCGTGGGCGTGCGCGTGGCTGTGGTCGTGATCGTGGGAGCCGTGAGCGTGCGCCATGCCGCTATCCTTAGTGCTGGCGCAGGAAGACGAGAAGGCCGATCAGGATCAGGGCGAGTCCGAGGATGACGCCTTCATAGCGGGCCCAGCGCTCCAGCCGCAGGACCGACCAGCCCGCGCGGGCCAGGACGGTGAACAGGGTCATGCCCAGCACGGTGCCGGCGGCGAAGGCCAGGGTCAGGGCGGCCAGCACCAGGGGCCCTTGCGTCGCCTGCGACAGATAGATGGGCAGCAGCACCTCGCCGGGCGAGATCGCCATCATCGCGACCAGGCCCCAGAAGGCGGCGGTGTGCGAGACGGTCGGCTCGGACAGGGCCAGCGACGGCCCGCCGGCCATGATCGCCGGGCGCAGCAGGGCCTTGCCGAGATAGAAGGCGCCGAAGAGGAACAGGAGGCCGGCGGAGAGGCCGGGCAACAGGCCGGAGATCCACTGGTCCATGGCGATGCCGGCCGCCACGATCAGGCCGCCGACGACGGCGGTGGTGAGGATGTGGGCAAGGCCGGCCGTGGCGACGGCTGTCAGAACCTGCGGCAGGGTCCAGCGCTGGCCGCGTCCGACCAGTACGAAGGGCAGCCAGTGGGTCGGCAGGGCGGCGTGCAGGAAGGCCGTGACGAAGCCCGCGCCCAGCAGGGACAGCAGTACAGGTTGCTGGAGGTCGGAGGGGCTCATCGTTGGCCCTCTTAGAATGTTATCTTATAACAGTCCAGAGCGACACAGCGTCCCGGCGGCGCGATCAACCCACCCCCGTTTTTTCGCCCGTCCGCGTTGACTCCGACACCCCTCTGCGTCTATGTCGCCGCTCTTCGCCCGAGGGGGTCCCCCGTCGGGCTATTCTTTTTGCGTTTCGCTGAGGCTTCAACATGTACGCGGTGATCAAGACCGGCGGCAAGCAGTACCGGGTTCAACCGGGCGACGTCATTGTGGTCGAGAAGCTCGACGGCGAGGCCGGCTCGAACGTTTCGTTCGGTGACGTCCTGATGCTGGGCGGCGAAAAGGGCGTGACCCTGGGCGCTCCGCTGATCGCGGGTGCCGCGGTCGCCGCGACCCTGGTCGAGACCCGCAAGGGCGAGAAGATCAAGATCTTCAAGAAGACCCGTCGTCAGGGCTATCGCCGGACCAACGGCCATCGCCAGATGGAATCGGTCCTGCGCATCACCGGCATCGACGGTGCCGGCGAGAAGGCCAAGTGGGACGGCGAAACCTCGCTGATGACCAAGGCCGAAATGAACCTGCGCGCCCGCGGCCTGGCCCCGCGCGTCGAGGCGACCGAAGCCAAGCCGGCCAAGGCCGCCAAGGCCGCCGCCGCTCCGAAGGCTGAAGCCACCGCCAAGAAGGCTCCGGCCAAGAAGGCTGCGCCCAAGGCCAAGCCCGCCTCCACCGACGAAGCGTAAGAACAGTTAGAGACAGGGAGCAGACCTATGGCTCACAAGAAATCCGGTGGTTCGTCGCGTAACGGTCGCGACTCTCATTCCAAGCGCCTCGGCGTGAAGAAGTTCGGCGGCGAGAACGTCCTCGCCGGCAACATCCTCGTGCGCCAGCGCGGCACCACCTTCCACCCGGGCGACAACGTCGGCCTCGGCCGCGACCACACCCTGTTTGCGACCGCCCACGGCGCCGTGAAGTTCACCAAGAAGGCGAACGGCCGTTGTTACGTGTCGATTCTTCCGGCCACCGAACAGGCCATGGCCGCCGAGTAGCGCAGACCGACTGACACCCGGATCGCGCAAGGCTCGAGAGCCGCGATCCGGACCAGGGACAAGTTTCCGCGGGGAGTCTGGATCACCAGGCTCCCCGTTTGCGTTTCCCCGCCTCGACGCCGCCCGAGCCCTCCAAGGAGGCGGCAGATCGAACGAGGCCTGCGTGATGTGCGTGATCGAACCCTCTCCCGTCGTCGAGACGCGACGTCTGGTCCTGCGTTCGCCGGGGGCCCAGGACATTCCCCGGCTGGCGGCCTTCGCCAATGATCCGGAGATCGCGCGCATGACGCTGCGCATGCCGCATCCCTACGGGATCGCGGACGCCGAGAATTTCGTGCTGACGGTGGCGGTCCAGGATCCGGCGCGGGCCCGCACCTTCCTGATCGAACACGAGGACCACGGTCCGGTCGGGGTCATCGGCCTGTTCGAGGACGCGGATCCCGCACCCGAGGTCGGCTACTGGATCGCGCGCCCCTTCTGGGGCCGAGGCTTTGCGACCGAGGCCCTGCAAGGGGCGACGGCCTGGGCGTCGAAGGCCTGGCGGCGCCGCGCCCTGATGGCGGGGCATTTCAGCGACAATCCGGCGTCGGGCCGGGTGCTGGAGAAGGCCGGCTTCCTCTACACGGGCGAGGTCCGCAAGGGTTTCAGCCGCGCGCGGGGGGCCGAGGCTGCCACGCGCCGGATGGTGTGGCTGGCCTGATCAGCCGATCAGTCCGTGGGCCCAGCCGGCAAAGGCCAGCCACCCCGGAGAGGTCCAGATCAGCGGCACCGTGAACATCACCACGGCGAGGACGGCGCTTCCCGCAAGGGTCGCGGGGTGGATGCGTTTCAGGGTGAACAGGTCCCAGACGAACAGGGGCAGCAGGAACACCAGCGTCTGAAGGGGCGAGAGCGCCACCGGCAGCCACGCGGGGTCCGGGATACGTCCGAGCGCGGGCTGCAGCAGGTCGATCATGGCGATCAGCATCAGGCGCTTGTGGATGGCCGGGGTCCTGCGGAAAGCCAGGGCCGCAATGATCAGGCCGCCGAAGACTGGCACGTCCAGCAGGGGCACGGCCAGCCAGGTCAGTCCCGGGATACCCGGCGGCCTTGAAAATGGCCGGTCGACGCCCTGGAGCGCCGTGAGGATCGCCAGGGGAATCATGATCGCGATCAGGACCATGCCGACCTTGCCGAGCTGCCGATGCACGGCGACCCGGTTGGTCGCCACCAG
Organism: Aquidulcibacter paucihalophilus; assembly: GCA_030285985.1. Lineage (NCBI taxonomy): Bacteria > Pseudomonadati > Pseudomonadota > Alphaproteobacteria > Caulobacterales > Caulobacteraceae > Aquidulcibacter > Aquidulcibacter paucihalophilus. Next base: position 2,936,322 of record CP127384.1, on the reverse strand, counting down.
GCTGGCCTGAATGCCGAACAGGATCACCCAGGCCGAAAAGACCAGGCCGTGCAGCATGACCACAGGGCTGATGGGCTCATACGGATGGGGGGCCGGCAGGACGCCGCGCAGATAGTAGCTGGGGGCGAAGCCGATGAAGATCACCACCAGGATGACCGCCGCCATGGTCGTGAAAAAGACCCTGTCGCGCACCGGGCGCGCAGCCGCAGATTCCAGAGAGATCATTCGATGTAGCCCCCGCTCACCGGAAGACTCAATCATCGAAGAACGGCGTTGTCCATCCGCAGGCCGCGACGGACCTGGCGTCAGCTGGAACCGGGCGAGGTCTGCCTAGCCGAAGAGGGTGGGCCCGAAAACCGCGGCCAGGGCGATGGCCCCGCCGGCGACAGCGACGATCGCGCCGGCGATGAAGGCCGCCCAGGTGCGAGCGGCGCGCTGGCGCCGCAGGCCGCTGGTCTTGACCGACCGCAGCATGACGCCGGGCTTGGGTCCGAAGACTTCCGAACCGGAAATATTGTGCTGGGACATGTACGCGCTCCCTGATCCACCGCCCCTTGCGGGTAACGGGCACCGAAGCGGGTCAGACAAGGCCAAACAATGGCGAACGGCGGTTATCCACTGATCCGTGATCGGATGAGCGTTGTTTGTTGGGCGCTATCGCTCGACGCGCGGCGTCTCGCTGCTTGAGCGCGGGCCTCGCGCTCCTAGCCGCAGTAGACCAGCCGGCCGCTGTAGGCGCGGTAGTAGCCGGTGCGGGGGTCGTAGGAGCGGTAGGTTGCCCGGCACCAGTCGGAGCGCGATCCGTAGCCGGCGTTGTATCCGCCGCCATAGCTGACGCCGCCGCCCGGATAGACGTGGTCGGGACGGCCATAGGCCCCGTGATAGGTCGTCGAGCCCTGGGCGTGGCCATAGTTGTTGGCCGAGCCGTAGCCGCGACGATAGCCGGAGCCGTACCGTCCGTGGCCATAACCGTCGCGGTCGTAACCGGCCAGTTCGCGATAGTCGCGGCGGGCCTGCGGACTGGCCTGGCGGCGCTGGTCGCGCCAGCGGTCACCGCAGTCGTCGCGGTTGGCGTCCCAGAACTGGTCGCAGCGGAAATCACCCGGCCGGTCCAGCTGGCTGCGCCAGTCGAAATTCGACGGCACGGCGTTGGAGCGGCGCGCCCGGTAGCCGTCGTTGTACGACCGCGGCTCATACCCGCCCTGGTAAGGCCGTTCGCCATAGCCGGCGTCATACGAGCTGTAGCCGTCGCCGGTCCGGTAGCCGGCATCATAGGTTCCGCTCCACGACTGGGCGGCGGCGGGAAGCGCGGACAGGCTCAGGCCGGCGGCGGCGATCAGGGCGAGACGGAACATGGTTAACTCTCCGAAGCGGCCAGATACGCGGCCCCAAAGACAACGGGTACAGGCAGGCGAAACGCTTACAGGGTGACGGACACGCGCCCGCCGCGGGTTCCGATGTGCCGCATGAGAACGATGCGGTCGCCACCGGCGCTGACCGGGGCGATGATGAACCACTCCCCGTCCGGAAGTCCCGAAAATTCGAACCGGCCGTTCTGGCAGGTGGCCGAGCGGACGAAGGAGCGATAGTCGGCGCTGGGGTTCTCGACGGTGCGGGCGCGCACCACGGCCTCCGGAATGGCCGCACGGTCGATCGAGCCGTACAGGGTCTGGAACCGGGCGCGGGTGTAGGGGGTGTCGGGCGTCAGGGCGACCGAGCCGGTACAGGCGAAGGTCTGGCCTTCGCGGCTGAAGGCGACGCGCCCGTCGATCGAGCCGCGGCCCGTCCCCGCCGACCAGGCGAAGTCTTCGGCGCTGAAGGCGGCGGACGTGGGGCGCGGGTCGCCCATGGGGACGGTTTCGCAGGCGGCCAAGGAGGCGGCCACGGCGACGACGGCGATCAGGTGGCGGGCGGACATGCAGGCTCTCTCCGTCAGGGGTGCGGGTCGAACGTCCCGATCAGACGCTCAACGCCGGCATAAGGTCAAGGTTGCGGCGCGTCGGGCCGTGGGCCAAAAGCGCGCATCAACCCGGCGCAGACCGGGTATAGGGAGCGTCCATGACAGTCACATTTGACGACATTCTGGCAGCCCGCGACCGCATCGCCGGCCAGGTCGACCGCACGCCGGTGCGCTATTCGCGGCGGCTGTCGCAGCTCACCGGGGCCGAGGTCTGGGTCAAGTTCGACAACCTGCATTTCACCGGCAGTTTCAAGGAGCGCGGCGCGCTGAACCGGCTGCTGCAACTGACGCCGGACGAGCGCAAACGCGGCGTGGTCGCGGCCAGCGCCGGCAACCATGCCCAGGCCCTCGCCTATCACGGTGCCCGGCTGGGCGTGCCGGTGACGATTGTGATGCCCGAGGGCACACCCTTCGTGAAGGCCGACGGCACCCGGGCGCACGGTGCCACGGTGGTCATCAAGGGGCTCGACTTCAGCGGCTCGACCGAAGAGGCCCACCGGCTGCGCGATGAGAAGGGCTTCGTCTTCGTCTCGGCCTTCGATGACGAGGGGATCGTCACGGGGCAGGGCGTCTGCGCGGTAGAGTTTCTTGAAGATGCGCCGGATCTGGACGCCCTGATCATCCCCATCGGCGGCGGCGGCCTGATCGCCGGCTGTTCGGTGGCGGCGAAGGCGATGAAGCCGGACATCCGGATCTTCGGCGTCGAGGCGGCCATGTATCCGTCGTTCAGCGCAAAACGTCGGGGCGAGACGCCGAAATGCGGTGGCCAGACCATCGCCGAAGGCATCGCCATCAAGGCCGTGGGCGACATCCCCTTCGCCATCGCCGACCCGCTGATCGAGGACATCCTCGTCTGCCAGGAAGCCGACTTCGAAACCGCCGTGTCCTACTACGCCACGCTCGAAAAGACGGTGGCCGAGGGCGCCGGCGCGGGCGGTCTCGCCGCCCTGCTGGCGTATCCGGACAGGTTCAGGGGGATGAAGGTCGGGCTGGTGCTGTGCGGCGGCAACATCGACGCCCGCATGCTGGCCGTGGTGTTGAACCGCGAGCTGGTGCGCGAGAAGAAGATGATCGTGTACCGGATTCTGGGCGACGACCGGCCCGGCATGCTGTCCAAGATGAGCGCCGTGATCGGCGGACTGGGCGGCAATATCATCGACGTGGTGCACAACCGGCTGGCGCTGGACGTGCCGGCCAAGGGCGCGGAGTTCGACATCATGGTCGAGACCCGCGGCGAGGCGCACGCCAACGAAATCAGACTTGGACTGGAAGAGGCGGGATATGACTTACGGATGGGCTAGAGGCGCATCGGCGCTGGCGATGATTGCGGTCCTCGCCGGGCCGCTGGCCGCCTGCGATCGCGCACCGGCGGCGCCCGACGAGACGGCGGCGCAGAACCTGCGCGCGGCCGAGTTCTTCCTGACCTCCAACGCCCGCGTCGAGGGCGTGCAGACCCTGCCGTCAGGCGTCCAGTACAAGGTGGTGCGCTCGGGCCCGCCGGGCGGCGAGCATCCGGACCGCAACGATCTGGTCCGCGTCGACTATGAGGGCACCCTGACCGACGGGACGGTGTTCGACAGCTCCTTCCAGGCCGGCCAGCCGGCCGTGTTCACCGTCAGCGATGTGGTGCCCGGCTGGACCGAGATCCTGCAGCAGATGCGGGTCGGGGATGAGTGGGTGGTCTATCTGCCGCCCGCGCTGGGCTATGGCGAAGAGGGCCGGCCGGGCATTCCGCCGAATGCCGTGATGGTGTTCCGGCTGAAGCTGCTGGACATCGCGCGGGCCCCGGGCGGCGAGCGCGGCGGGGCCGTGGCGCAGGGTTAGGGCAGCCTACGCTCTCCTCAGCCGTTCCACCGCCCATTCCGCGGCGTCGCGCACCACGGCGTCCGGGTCGCCCAGCAGCCGTTCGGCGGACGGGAGCAGCCCGGCATCGCCGCTGTTGCCGATGGCGTACAGGACGTTGCGGATGAACCGGTTGCGGCCGATCCGTTTGACCGGGCTCTTCGAGAACAGGGCGCGGAAGGCGGCGTCGTCCAGGGCGACGAGGTCGGCGAGCCGGGGCGAGACCAGGGCTTCACGCGCCTGCACCCGCGCCTCCTGCGAGGCCGCCGCGAACTTGTTCCAGGGACAGACGGCCAGACAGTCGTCGCAGCCATAGATGCGGCTGCCCGTCGCCGTGCGGAATTCCTCGGGCCATGGCCCGGCGAACTCGATGGTCAGATAGGACAGGCAACGGCGCGCATCGAGCTGGAACGGAGCCGGAAAGGCCCGGGTCGGGCAGACGTCGAGGCAGGCGGTGCAGGTGCCGCAATGCTCACCCTCGGGCGGGTCGGGCTCGAATTCCTTGGCGCTGAGGATGACGCCGAGGAACAGCCAGTTGCCGTGGGTGCGGCTGAGCAGATTGGTGTGCTTGCCCTGCCAGCCCAGGCCGGCGCGCTGGGCCAGCGGCTTTTCCATCAGCGGGGCGGTGTCCACGAACACCTTGACGTCCTCGCCGGTGCGGGCGGCGATCTGGCCCGCCAGCGTCTTCAGCCGGCCCTTGATGACCTCATGATAGTCGTCGCCGCGCGCATAGACCGAGATGTAGCCGGCCGAGCGGTCTTCCATTTCAGGCAGGGGATCGTGTTCGGGGCCGTAGTTGAGTCCGAGAACCACCGCGGTCCGGGCCCCGTCCCACATGGCCGTGGGATGGGCGCGGCGCTCAAGCGTCGTCTCCATCCAGCCCATCTCGCCGTGCCGCCCGGCCTCGACGAAATGCGCCAGCCGTTCGCCGGCGCTCCATGGCTCCGAGGCCGAGGCGAAGCGGCACACGTCGAAGCCGAGGGCCGCGGCGCTCTGACGGATGGTGTCGCGGGGGTCGGCCAGCATGGCCTTCTCTCCCACAACGCTCCTTCCGGCGAAATCAGAAATCCAGATCTGCGTACCAGGCGGAGGCCTGCACGCCGGGGAAGCGATCGGCCAGCAGCGGGCGGAAGCAGGGTCGCGACTTGAGCTTCATGTACCAGGTCTTGAGGCCCGGATACGCCGCCCAGGAGACCTCGCCGAAATAGTCCAGCACCGACAGGTGGGCAGCGGCAACGAAGTCGGCCTGGCTGATGCGGCGACCGGCCAGGGCGTCGCGTTCGGCCAGCAGGCCTTCCATCATCACCAGATGGGACTTCAGCGACTCGCGTCCGGCCCGCAGGGCGCGGGCTTCGGGCGGGCCGAGACGGAGCAGGGGCTTTTCCATCCGCTCGTGGAGCAGGACGGCGTTGACCTCGTCGGTGAAGCGCCGGTCGAACCAGGCCAGCAGACGACGCACCTCGGCCCGCTCTGCCGGGTCGGCGGGCAGCAGGAAGGGCTCCTTGGTCCGCTCTTCCAGCCAGCCGAGAATGGCGGCCGGTTCACAGAGGGTCAGCGGCCGTCCGCCGCCTTCGGTGACCTGGAGGACGGGCGGCATGCCCGACGGGTTGAGCGTCGCGACCGGGCAGCCGTCCTCCCAGGGACGGACGGGGGTCTCGGAGAACTCCAGTCGCGCTTCGCCCAGCGCCAGCCGCACGGCACGCGAGCCGGGATCGAAGGCGAAATGGTAGAGGACATAGTCCGACATGGCCGTTGCATGCACCAGCGGGCGTTAATCCCGCGTTAGCTGTCTTGCCTGGCCTGCCGGGCCGCTAGCCGAGGTCGGGCTGTGCCGTTTCCCCGAACGCGCCGCCGTGGGCTTCGGCGCGGCCACGGGGGTCGGGGTGGATCAGGATGTCGGCGCGGGGGAAGGCCGCCAGCAGCCGGTTTTCGGCCTCCACGACGATGGCGTGGGCGGCGTCTAGGGTCAGGGCCGGATCGAGGTCGACGTGCATCTGGATCATCATCGAATTGCCGGCCATGCGGGTGCGAAGCTGGTGCACGCCGGAAATGCGCGGATCGGCGAGGACGGCGGTCGTGATCGCCACGCGCTCGGCGTCGGGCACGGCCTTGTCGACCAGGTGGTCGGCGGCGGCCTTCAGCACCCCCACCGCGCCCCAGAACAGCCAGACCGCGACGATCAGGCCGGCCGCGGCGTCCAGTCCCGGGGCGGCCAGGAAGCTCCCTGAAATCACCCCGATCAGGACGACGCCATTGGCCGCCAGGTCGCCGGCGTAATGGGCGCGATCGGCTGCGACGGCGAGGGAACCGCTCCGGGCCATGGCGCGGCCCTGCATCCAGACCAGCCAGCCGGTCAGGGCGATCGAGATCAGGATGACCACCACGCCCCAGTAGCCCGAGGCGACGGGCCGGGGGTCGAAGATGCGCTGAACGGCTTCCCAGCCGATGAACAGGGCCGAGGCGAAGACGAGACCGGCCTGGACGAGCGCCGCCAGGGCCTCGCCCTTGCCGTGACCGTAACGGTGGTCCTCGTCGGCCGGCAAAGCTGCCCAGCGCACAGCGAAGAAGACGCCCAGCGACGCCACCAGATCGAGCGCCGAATCCGCCAGCGAGGCGAGGATCGATACCGAGCCGGAGGCACCGAGGGCAAAGGCCTTGAGCGCGATCAGCACCACCGCGACCCCGACCGACAGTCGGGTCACGGCGCGGGTCGCGGCATGGCCGTCGGCGTGGATATCGGTGGCGGCGGCAGCGGACGTCATTGACGCCTTGTCGCGGAAAGCCCGCTCCCTGCCAAGGCCAGTCCGATCCGTCCGTTAGCGGGATCGTCATGAAAGCGCCCCAAGGTACGCGCCCGATGGGGGCAGGAGCCTGCTGCTCCCTGCGGAGGTTGCGACCTGGAACCTGCAGACCCCACCCCGGAAGCCGTCCGCTGGATCGGACGTGGCGAGGCCCTGGCCCGACTGGGGGTCAAGACCCAGACCCTCTACGCCTATGTCAGCCGCGGCCGCATTGCCGCCCGTCCGGACCCGTCCGACCCGCGCCGCAGCCTCTATGCCGTTCAGGATATCGCCCGGCTGAGCGGCGAGACGGTCGATGACGACGAGACGGCCGCCCAGCGCCGTATCCCGCGCGTGGCCAGCCGGGGCGAGGCCGAGGTTTCGTCGTCCCTGTCCGTGATCGCGGGCGGACGGCTCTTCTACCGCGGACTGGATGCCGCCCAGCTGTCCGAGACGGCGACGCTGGAAGACGTCGCCCGCCGCCTGTGGGACGCCCGGTCGGTCAATCCATTCGCCGAGATTCGCCCCCGCGTCGGTGCCGTTCCGGGTGGATCCATCCGGGCCCGGCTGTTCACAGCCCTCGCCCGGCGGGCCGAGGAGGATGCCGACCCCAAGGCGCGCACGGTCGAATCCCTGCGGCTGGAGTGCGCGCGGGTTCTGGACGAGGCAGTGGATGCCGCCGCCGGATCGGGCCCGCGCCTGTTCCTGCACCAACGACTGGCGCGATCCTGGAAGACACCCGACCGCGACGCCCACCTGATACGCCGTGCCCTGGTGCTTTCGGCGGACAATGAGATGAATGCGGCGGTGCTGGCCACGCGGGCGGCCGCGGACGGGGGTGCGGCCCCGGCGGCGGCGGCCTTCGCCGGGCTGCTGACCCTGACCGGGTCCGGGATGATGGCCGAGCTGACGCGGGCCTCGGACTGGGTCGTGGCGGTCCGCCGACAGGCCACGGACGCGGCGCGCAGGGCTCATGGCGCGAGCGGCCTGGCGGGCTTCGGCAGCGCGGACTATCCGGCGGGCGATCCGCGAGCGGCGGCCCTGATGGGTGCGGCGGACCTGCCGGCGGACCTTTCCCGGGCCTTGCAGGAAGGCGAGGCGGCGACCGGGCGGCCGGCGAATTTCAGCCTGGCGCTGGCGCTCGTTGCCCGGCGGCTGGAGCTGCCGCGCGACGCCGCGGGCGACCTGCTGCTGCTGGGCCGTCTGGCCGGACTGCTGGGTCATGCGCTGGATCAGTCGACGAATGGCTCGCCTATCCGGGCGCGGCTGCGCTATGTGGGACCTGAACCGGGCGCGCATTGACGGCCCTTAGTCATGGGGTGCGTGCGTGGCCGACTGGATTGCAGCGATCATTCTCGGGCTGGTCGAAGGGCTGACCGAGTTCATTCCGGTCTCCTCCACAGGCCACCTGCTGCTGGCCAAGGAAGCCCTCGGCCTGTCCAACACGCCCTGGGACACCTTCATCGTGATGATCCAGCTGGGCGCCATCCTGGCGGTCGTGGCTGTCTATTTCGCCCGGCTGTGGAAGGTGTTGCTGGGCCTGCCGGGCAAGGATCCCGCGGCCCGGCGGTTCGCCATCTCCGTACTGTTGGCCTTCTTCCCCTCTGCGGTGCTGGGGCTGCTGTTCCACGACTTCATCAAGGACGTGCTGTTCGACACCACCATCGTCTGCGTCACCCTGATCGTAGGCGGCATCGCCCTGATCGTGCTGGAGCGCTGGTCTGACGCCGGTACCATGGGCCTGCGGCGCGTGGTTCGGGACGGCGTCGAGACCCTCGAACAGCGTGAGATCGCCGAAGACGCCATGAAGCTGTCTTGGAAGACGGCGCTGGGGATCGGCCTGTGGCAGTGCCTGTCGATCATCCCGGGCGTGTCCCGGAGCGGTGCGACGATCGTCGGCGGCCTGCTCCTGGGCGTCGACAAGAAGGCGGCGGCCGAGTTCTCGTTCTTCCTCGCCATTCCGACCATGGTCGGCGCGTTCGGCCTGGATTTCTGGGAGAGCCGCGAGCTGATCACCAATGACGTCGCGAGCCTGATCGCGATCGGCTTTGTGGTGTCCTTCATCAGCGGCCTGTTCGTGGTCCGCTTCCTCGTCGATTTCGTCGGCCGTTACGGCTTCGCGCCGTTCTCGGCCTGGCGCATCCTTGTCGGGACCGTCGGCCTGCTGGCGATCTGGCTCGGCTGAGGCCTCAGGCCGCCGGCGCTTCCGCGAACTGTCCGCCGCGCCGGTAGCGCCACAGATAGGACGGGGCGATGGCCTCGATGCCGGTGGGCTCGATGCCCAGGGCGGCCAGACCCTCGGCGCCGTCGGCGACGACATTGTCGCTCTCCAGCAGCACGACCTGATCGCGGGTCAGGACCGGGGCGATGCCGACCATGGCGGTCAGCTGGGCCATGGAGCCGATGGCGCGGGCCACGAAGAAGGGCAGGGGGATGAGGCCGAAGTTGCGATAGGTCTCGCGCCGGATCAGTTTCAGCACGTCCTCGAAGGTCATCACCGCCGGCCCGCCCAGCTCGAAGGTGCGGCCCGCCGCCTCGGGGGAGACGGTCGCGCGGGCGATGGCCTCGGCCACGTCGGCGACATAGACCGGCTGGAATTTCGTCTGGCCGCCGCCGATCAGCGGCAGGGCCGGGGCCATGGAGGCCAGGGCGGCGAAGCGGTTGAGGAAGTCGTCTCCGGCGCCGAAGACGATCGACGGGCGGATGACCACGGCGTCCGGCTTGACCTCGCGCACGGCCATCTCGGCCGCGCCCTTGGACAGGGCGTAGTCGGAGCGGCTTTCCGGGCTGGCGCCGATGGCCGAGACCTGGACCAGGCGGCCGACGCCGCCGGCGGCGCAGGCTTCGGCGATGTTGCGTGAGGCGTCGACGTGCAGGCTGTGGAAGGTGCGGCGACCTGATTCGTAGAGGATGCCGACCAGATTGATCGCGGCGGTGGCCCCGCGCAGGGCCGCGGCGACGTCCTCGGGCCGGGTCACATCGCAGCGCACCGACTGGAACTGGCCGACCGAACCCGAGGTCTGGAGCTTGTAGGCGCGGTCAGGACGGCGGCAGGCGATACGCACCCGCCAGCCGCGCTTGGCCAGCGCCTGGACGACCTGGCTGCCGACGAAACCCGAACCGCCGAAGACGGTGACAAGGCCGGGGGCGACTTCGTTCATGACAGGCTCCGATGGGCGACGGCGCGAGGCCGGAAAAGCCTCGACGCGCCGGGGATTAGACGATGGCCGCGGCGCTCGCAACGCAAAGGCCGCAAATCCCTGTTGACCGGCCCCGGACCCTGCCTTAAGGGTCCGCGCCTTCCGGACGAATACGTGTGCAAGCGCGAAGCGTCTGGGCCCAGGTGGCGGAATTGGTAGACGCGCTGGCTTCAGGTGCCAGTGATAGAAATGTCGTGGAGGTTCGAGTCCTCTCCTGGGCACCAATTATTCAGACGGCGTCGCACTTCGGTGCGGCGCCGTTTGTGTTTTGGGGCTGTGGCGGGGTGATTGGTGATTGGTGATTGGCCCGAAGCCGGGCCGCAACTGCACCGGACCCCCGTCCTGAAGACGCCCACCAGCCACCAATCACCAACCACCAACCACCTGCGAAGCCGGAGGGAGACATCCCCGCCGCCACACGCTAGTTGAGGGCCTGAAAGGGTTTCAAGAATGACGGTGTTCCTCCACGAAGGCGACCTGCCCGACGGCCTCGATCTGGGGCCCGAGGTGGCCATCGATTCCGAGACCATGGGGCTGCGCTTCCGACGCGATCCGCTGTGCGTGGTGCAGCTGTCGGCCGGAGACGGGGACGCCCATGTCGTGCGCATGAACCGCCCGGGCTATGACTGCCCGAACCTGAAGCGCCTGCTGACCGATCCGAACGTGCTGAAGCTGTTCCACTTCGGCCGGTTCGACATCGGCATGTTCCAGCTGCACCTGGGGGTCGAGACCCGCCCGGTCTATTGCACCAAGATCGCTTCCAAACTGGCCCGCACCTATACCGACCGTCATGGCTTGAAGGACGTTGTGCGCGAACTGGTCGGCGTTGACCTGTCCAAGGCCCAGCAGTCCAGCGACTGGGGCGCGGCCGAACTGTCGCCCGCCCAGCTGGAATACGCCGCGTCGGACGTTCTGTATCTGCACGCCGCCAGGGTCCGGCTGGACGAGATGCTGGCGCGCGAGGGCCGGTCCGAACTGGCCCGCAAATGTTTCGACTTCCTGCCCACCCGGTCGGCGCTCGATCTGGCCGGCTGGGACGAGATGGACGTGTTCGCGCACACCTGATGACCGATCCCGCCGACACCCACGCGCATGAAGACGAGGCCCGCGTCGTCGCGACGGCCAAGGCCTTCCGCGCGCGCTCGCGCCGGGTCCAGCTGCTGCGCCGGGTCCTGCCGGTGGCGATCATCGTCCTGGCCGGCGGCACGGTCAGCTGGATCGTCCTGCGCAGCGTCATGTCCGACGTCGAGCGCAAGGCCGGAACCAGCCGCGAGATCCGGCTCGACGCCCTGCGGTTCCACGGCCAGGACGCCGCCGGTCGCAGCTTTGTCATCGGGGCCGAAGGGGCCGTGCGCGATCCGGATACGGGCCGCTATCGTCTGATCGGCCCGGCCCTGCGTCTGAACCTCGGGGGTCGCAAGGTGACCACCCTGACCGCCGACGGCGGCGTCTACGACGAGGCCGGCAAGACCGTGACCATCGGCCCGAACGTGCGGATTTCCGACGGCGGCTCGGGCTTTACGCTGGTCACGCCCGAGGCGGTGGTCGACACCGCGACCGGCATTGTGACCGGGAACAAGGGCGTCGAGGGCTCCGGCCCGCTTGGAACCATCAGCGCTTCGTCCTATGTCATCCGGGAACAGGGCGGGCGCGTCGAGTTTCGAGGCTCCGGCGAAAACAAGATACGCGGCACGATCAGCGCCGGAGGGCCGACCCAATGAGCAAGACCAGAACCCTGACCATCGCGGCGACGGCGCTGGCGCTTCTGGCCCTGCCGACGATGGGTGACGCCCAGACGACGCCACAGACCGCGCCCCGGCTGGGCCAGGGAGCCATCTCCTATGGCGCAGATGCCGGTGAGGCGACGCCGAACAGCCTGTCGCTGCGCGGCCGGGCTGAAGTCGTGCAGGGACAGAACCGCCTTCGCGCTGACGTCATCAGCGGCTCGGGCGTCAACAGTGAAATCGACCGCATCGAGGCCAGCGGCAACGTCTATTTCGTCACGCCGGAACAGACCATCCGCGGGGACCGGGCCGTCTTTACACTGTCGGACAATGAAGTGGTCGTGACGGGAGATGTCATCGTCACCCAGGGTGAGAATGTGATGACGGGCGGGCGGCTGACCTACAATACGGCGACGCGGGCGGTCACCATGGCGGGCGGGTCCGGTTCGAACGGCGGCCGCATCCGCGGTGTCTTCTATCCCGATAGCAGCGGGAACTGAGCCCCGGCTCTGACTGACATTGGCGCGCAAGGAACTCTCAGCCCTCAATGTGATCGAGGCCCCCGCCACCCCGGAGGTCGCCGGAGAGGCGCGTCCGACGGGCCTGCGGGTCGATCACATCGCGCGCTCCTTCGGCCAGCGGCAGGTGGTGCGCGACGTCTCCCTGCATGTCGAGCGGGGCCAGGTCGCGGGCCTGCTGGGCCCCAACGGGGCCGGCAAGACCACCTGTTTCTACATGATCACCGGCCTGATCCCGCCTGACAGCGGCACCATCTGGCTGGACGGCGAGGACATCACGGCCCAGCCGATGTACCAGCGCGCCCGCATGGGTCTGGGTTATCTGGCGCAGGAGGCCTCGATCTTCCGCGGCATGACGGTCGAGCAGAACGTCCGCGCGGTGGTCGAGCTGCACCATACGGGTCACGCCGCCATCGCCGAGGAGACCAGCCGCCTGCTGGAAGAGCTGCGTATCGACCATCTGCGCCACGCCCCGGCCTCGGGCCTCTCGGGCGGCGAGCGGCGGCGCTGCGAGATCGCGCGGGCCTTGGCCGGCAAGCCGTCCTTCATGCTGCTGGACGAACCCTTCGCCGGCATCGACCCCCTGGCCATCGCTGATATCCGCCAGGTCATCCGCTATCTGGCCGGCCAGGGCATCGGCGTGCTGATCACCGACCACAATGTCCGCGAGACGCTGGAAATCATCGACCACGCCTCGATCATCTCGGGCGGGGCCGTGCTGTTCGAGGGCAAGGCCGAGGACGTGATCCGCGATCCGGAAGTGCGCCGGGTCTATCTGGGCGACATGTACGGGTAATTTGCGGGAGGGCTTGCTCTTCCCTTGTCATCCCGGACGTCGCGAAGCGGCGATCCGGGACGGCTTTTGCAACCTTGACGCATCCCGGTCGACCCGTCAGGGTCGAGCCGGGAGACAGGGCGATGCCGAACCGCTTCTATGTCTATCTGCTTGCAAGCGGGCCGTGCGGCTGGCTGTACGTCGGCGTCACCAACGATCTCATACGACGAGTTGCGGAGCACAAGCAGGGCCTGATCCCGGGCTATACGGCCGAGCGAGGTATCGATCGGCTGGTCTGGTATGAGACCCACCAATACATCGATCAGGCCATCTTGCGGGAGAAGCGGATCAAGCGCTGGCGCAGGGAATGGAAATTCTCGCTGGTCGAGGCGTTCAATCCTCGCTGGGCCGATCTGTACGGGGACCTGCGGGCGAGGGGAGCCTAGGCCCGGTTCGGCAGACGCCGACCGGGCCTTGTGACCGTTCTCGCATCACCGTCCCGGATAGCGCCTGCGGCGCTTCCGGGATGACAAGATTTTACTCCCCGCCCACGCTCAGCCTCGAGATCAACACCGCCGCCCGCTGGGCCTGACGGACCAGGCTGTCCAGATCGACCCATTCGCCGTCCGCATGCGCATTGCCGCCGGCGATGCCGAGGCCGCCCAGCGTATCCACATCGGCGGCGACGAAGCCGCTGTCGGCGGCGCCGCGGCGGGCGGGGTCGTATTCGGACATCTCGGGCAGGCCGAGGTCGCGGTTGACCGCGTTCAGGCGGGCCAGAAGCGCGCGGTTGCCCTCGCTCGGGGCCATGGGCGGATAGCCGCCCTCGGCGAAGACCAGTTCCGCCCCGGTGCGGGGCAGGTGATCCTCGACAATGGCCTGCATCCGGCCGCGAACGCGCTCGTCCTGCTCGCGGGTCAGGGTGCGCAGGTCGCCGTGGGCGATGGCGGTCGAGGCGACGATATTGGTCTTGCCCGAGGCGGTGACGCTGAAGCCCTCCGCATCGATGGCGGCGGGCGTGCCGCCGGCGACGACGCCGACATTGTAGGTCAGGTTCGGCTCGGGCAGGTCGCGGCGGAAGCCGTCGAGGATGCGGGCCAGCTCATAGATGGCGCCGTAGCCGAGGGCATCGTTGAACACCCCGCTGGAATGGCCGGTGCGGCCGGTCGCGGTCAGGGTCCAGTTGGAAGAGCTGCGCCGCGCGATGGTGCCGAAGTCGGTCCCGTCCTCGATGGCCAGGTTCTCGAACTCCAGGGCGAAGGCGGCGGCGCGACCGGCCTCGACCAGGTCGCGGCGGGCGATCGACGCCGGCGCGCCGATCCGCTCCTCGTCGCCGGTCAGGAAGACGGTGATGCTTGCATCTTCCAAAGTGCCCGCCGCCTGCATGGCCCGCAGGGCGGCGATGATGACGGCGATGCCGCCCTTGTCGTCGCCGATCCCCGGCCCGGTCGCGCGGGCCCCGTCGCGCTCGAACCGCTGGAAGGGGTTGTCGGCTTCGAAGACGGTGTCGAGGTGGCCGATCAGCAGGACATTGCGGCCCGGGCCTTCATGCGTGGCGATCAGGTGTCCGGCGCGGCCGGTGTCAGCCATGTCGACCCAGCGGACGGTGAAGCCCAGCGGCTCCAGCTCGGCCCGGACCATGTCGCCGACGATCCGCACGCCGGGCAGGTTCAGGGTGCCGCTGTTCTGGTTCACCATCCGCTCCAGCAGGGCGATGTGGCGGTCATGCTCGGCGGCCACCGTCTGCATCATCGTCTGTTCGGACGGGTCGACGACCGGCGCGAAGGTCGACTGGGCGAAGGCGGCACCGGGCAGGGCCATGAGCAGCAGGGCGGCAAGGATGGGGCGCATCGGGGCTCTCGCTCGTGACGGACGGTCCGGACAGGGGAGCAAAGCGCGCGCGGCAGGTCCAGCGGTTTAGAACGCCGTTAACCCGTCAGGCCACAAGGTGGCCGCAGCAAGTTTCGGGCCACGCGCTGCGTCGGCCCTGGGCGCAGGGGAAAAAGAACGTTGCTCGGACAAAGGCTGGAGATTCGGCAGGGCCAGGGTCTGGTCATCACGCCCCAGCTGCAGCAGGCGATCAAGCTGCTGCAACTGTCCAACCTCGAGCTGGAGGCCTTCGTCGAGGCCGAGCTGGAGAAGAATCCGCTGCTGCAGCGCGAGGACGCCGAGCCCGGTGGCGAGATCGACGCCCCGGTGGCCGTGGAGAGCCATGACGCCGCCGAGATGAGTTTTGACGAGGGTCGGGTGACGGATGCGGATCGCACGCTCGATGCCCGCTCCGACGATGTCTATGGCGATGCCAGCCCTGGCGAACGCACCTCGGACCGGATGGAGGACGTTGGCGTCGGCGAGGCCCAGGTCGGGCTGAACGACTGGTCGCGCGCCGGCTCGGGCGGCGGTCTGCCCGACGGCGAGGGCCGTGAGCAGCCCGACAGCCGCGAGATGACCCTGTGGGAGCATCTGCAGGCGCAGGCGTCGCAGGCAGCCTTCTCGTCCTCCGATCACGCCATCGCCCTGACCCTGATCGATAGCGTCGACGAGGGCGGCTATCTGCGCGGCGAACTGGCCGAGATCGCCGACCGGCTGGGCGTGCCGCTCGAACGGATCGAGGGTGTTCTGGCCGTTTGCCACGGGTTTGAACCGACGGGCGTCATGGCCCGGTCCGTGCCCGAATGCTTGAAGCTGCAGCTGATCGAACGCAACCGGTTCGACCCCGCCATGGGCTGTCTGCTCGACAATCTGGACCTGCTGGCCAAGCGGGACCTGTCGGGGCTGCGCCGGGTCTGCGGCGTCGACGCCGAGGACATGGCCGAGATGATCGCCGAACTGAAGGCGCTGACGCCCCGGCCCGGTGCCGGCTTCGGCGGCGAGCCGGCCCAGACGGTGATCCCCGACGTGCATGTGCGGTCCGATCCGGCCGGCGGCTGGAAGGTCGAGCTGAACGCTGACACCCTGCCGCGACTGATCATGGACAAGCGCTATCACGGGGTGGTGGCGGCGGGTTCGCGCTCGGATGTGGAAAAAACCTTCGTCGCCGACTGCGCCGCCCAGGCCAGCTGGCTGGTCAAGTCGCTGGACCAGCGCGCCAAGACCATACTGAAGGTCTCGTCCGAGATCGTGCGCCAGCAGGATGCCTTCCTGGCGTTCGGCGTCGAGTTCCTGCGGCCGCTGAATCTGAAGACGGTGGCCGACGCCATCGGCATGCATGAATCGACGGTCAGCCGGGTGACCTCGAACAAATACGTCTCGACCCCGCGCGGGGTGTTCGAGCTCAAATTCTTCTTCACGGCGGCGATCCAGTCCTCCGACGGCGGCGCGACCCACTCGGCCGAGGCCGTCCGCCACCGGATCAAGGCCATGATCGACGGCGAGGGCCGCGACGGCGACGTGCTCAGCGACGACCGGATCGTGGAGATCCTCAAGGAGACGGGCATCGACATCGCCCGCCGCACTGTGGCGAAATACCGCGAGGCGTTGCGGATCCCTTCGTCGGTGGAACGCAAGCGGATGCTGAAGACCGGTTAGTCGGGCGCTAACGCTCGCGACGCGGTCGCTCGCTGCTTGAGCGCGAGGCTTGCGCGAAGCGCCAGGCCGCGTCGGGTCGACAAGGCGGAGCCTTGTGACCGCGGCCCCTCAAGACTGAGAAGCGCCAGGCCGCGTCGGGTCCGACCTTCGGTCGGCCCAAGGACAGGCTCCGGGTCGACAAGGCAGAGCCTTGTGACCGCGGCCCAACAAACAGGCTTCACCACATTTCGGTGATCGGCGTTGACACCATCCGGGAACGGTCGCGTTCTATCACCATGCAAGTTCAAGTCAGTGGCAAGCACGTGGATGTCGGCGACGCGTTAGGCTCGCGCATCTCCCAGGAACTCGAAGACGGGATCGGCAAATATTTCGAGCGAGGGGCGCAGGAGGCCGAGGTCGTGGTGTCCAAGGACGGGCACGGCTTCAAGGTCGACTGCTGGGTCCGCCTCGCTTCGGGTGAGGCCATCGTCACGAGCGGCCTGGGCGGCGACGCCCACGGTGCTTTCTCCGATTCTCTCGAGAAGCTCGAGAAGCGCGTGCGTCGCTACAAGCGCCGGCTCAAGAACCACCACGCCGGACCGCGCGGCCTGTCGCCCGAGAAGACCGAGAACGCCGCCCGTGACGTGGCGCGCAGCATGGTTCTGCGCAGCCCCGACGCCGTCGAGGATGACGCCTTCGGGGATGCGGGCGCGCCGGACGAGCCGCCGCCGGTCGGCATGGTCATCGCAGAGACCGTCGCTGAAATCCGCACCATCACCGTGGGGCGGGCCGTGCTGGAGCTGGATATGACCGGCTATCCGGTCGTGCTGTTCCGCAATGCGGCGCACGGCGGCATCTCGGTTGTCTATCGCCGTCCCGACGGCAATGTGGGCTGGATCGATCCCGAGCGTACGGTGAAGTCCATCAATGGACACGGTTCGGTAAACGGTAGCGGCGTATAGTCTTCCCCAATCGAGGCGGGTGGTCTAAAGGGCCCCCGCCCATTCGGGATGTATGGGCAGAGTCGGGAACTCCTCATGGACATCGGTGAATTGCTGGCGGACGGCGCTGTCGTCCTGCGCAGCGGCGCCTCGTCAAAGCGTCAGGCCTTGCACACGGTCGCGGAAGCTGCCGCCCAGGCCCTCGGACTGCCGGAAAACCGGATCATGGAGGCCCTGCTCGAGCGGGAGGCTCTCGGCTCGACCGGCCTTGGCTCGGGCGTTGCGGTGCCGCACGCCCGGCTTGAGGGCATTTCGCGGGTGACGGCGGTGTTCGTGCGCCTGGAGACCCCGGTCGCCTACGGCGCTGTCGATGACCGGCCCGTGGACCTCCTGCTCGCCCTGTTCGCCCCGCCCTGCGACGGCGCGGACCACCTGCGCGCCCTGGCCGCGGTGTCCCGGGCGCTGCGCTCGTCAGAGATGCGTGAGCAACTGCGCCAGGCCCGTACGACCGACGCGATCCGCGCCCTGTTCGTCCGCGACAGCCTTCCGGCCACGGCGGCCTAGAACCTCGTACCGGGACTTGCCTGAGGGCGAGACCGTTTCATCACAACGGGCACAACGGATTCACAACGGACACCACGGGTCCGTTTTGGCTGACAGGGCCGTGTCCGTCATGCTGGCACCGAGCTCGATCAATGCGGCGTACGCCGCGATCTTGTGAGGCGCGCGGCAGGGGTCCGACCGTGACCGGAGTTCGATCCCGTCGTGTTCGTTGTGATCCCGTTGTGCCCGTTGTGATGAACCGAACAGCCACTCGATCAGTGAACCGACACCGGCTCCAGTTCGTGGGCCACGGCGGCGGCGAAGGCGGCCTCGCGGTCCGTCATGACGGCCAGACGTTCGCCGTCGGCGCCGTGAACGGCATAGAGGGTGGCTTCGGGATCGATCGACAGGCCCTTCGCCTCGGTCGCGGCGACGTCCGCCATCACGTCCGAGGCGCGGATCTCGCGCACATAGACGAGGTCCGGCGCGCCGAGCCCCCTGAAATCTTCCTTGGTCATGATCGTGGTTGGCGTCATCAGGACCGCCTCCTTGTACTCAACTAACGCCCGGAACGGGCTTTGGGGTCCGGCCCCGGACGCGGCGACCGGACATCCGCCGCCGGTCAGCCCGTTGTGATCGGGATCCGGCGGACGGCGGGCAGATCCTCGGGCCGGCTCATGTCGACGTGCAGCAGGCCGTGCTCAAGGTGCGCCGCATCGACGTCCAGACCGTCGGCGAGGACGAAGCTGCGGACGAAGCCGCGCCCGGCGATGCCGCGGTGCAGGAAGGCCTGTTCGGCCTGTTCGGGGGCCGGTTCGCGCTTGCCGGCGATGGTCAGCTGGCGGCCTTCCAGGGTGATCATCAGGTCATCGGGCCCGAAACCGGCGACGGCCAGGGAGATGCGCACCGACCGCTCGCCGCGCTGTTCAACATTGTAGGGGGGATAGCTGTCCGCCGCGGCGCGGGCGGCGCGGTCGATCAGGGCCCGGGTATGGTCGAAACCGAGCAGGAAGGGGCTGTCGAACAGGATGGTGCGCGTCGTCATCGTCTCTCGCCCCCGAAGCAGGCCTCAGGCCGTCTGCGCCCCCCGTGATCGGCAAGGCGTCGGCCAGGACCCTAGATGGGGCGGGATGGCGCAGAGATCAACGGGAGCCGAAATGGACGAAGGCCCCGCGGTTTCCCGCAGGGCCTTCGATGGTGGAGCTTAGCGGAGTCGAACCGCTGACCTCTTGCATGCCATGCAAGCGCTCTACCAGCTGAGCTAAAGCCCCGAACCTCAGGCACTGGGCCTTTCAGTCGGATCGCTTGGGGGCCGGGAGGCCCTGCTGCGAGGCGGCGGAACCTATGTCAGGGTCTGATCGTGATCAAGCCCGGTTCAACCATTTATTTTCGTCGTTCCCGAACCAGCGAAAACCGGTCCGGGAACAGGGCGAAAATCCTTACTCGTCTTCCTTGGGCGTGATGATTTCGTCTTCGAAGCCATCGTCGTCCTCGTCCTCGATGAAGGGGACGGAATCGTCGTCGTCGTCGGCCAGGACGTCGTCGTCCTCGACCGCTTCACCCATGCCGGGTTCTTCGGTCGGATCGACGGGGGCGTCGTCGTCGTCGTCCGGCGTCAGGATGGGCTCGTGGCCTTCCTGGTCGATCTCGGGCGTTGCGACCGCTTCTTCTTCGTCGTCCTCGTCGCCGTCGACCTTCTTGTCCTTGACCTGATCCTCATCAGCGTCATCGGCCGGGTAGCCGGCCGGACGGCCGCGGCGGTTGCGCAGCTTCAGCGCCTCCTCCGGATCGAAGTCGGTGCCGCATTTGGGGCAGTGGGCGGGGCGACGGCCCAGGTCGTAGAATTTGGCCTGGCAGTTCGGGCAGACCTGCTTCTGGCCCAGTTCGGGTTTGGCCACGGTTGAAGACCTTTGGCGGGAGTGGGGAAATGGGGCGGCTCCCTTGCCACCCCCTGACGCCGCTGTCAAAAGCCATCTCCGCGCGGCCGCCCCGGACTTCGGGCCCGCTGACCCTTTCCGGAGAGCACCGGGTGTCGATTCCCGACTATCTGACCGCCCGCCGCAGCCCCGCGCTGTCCGGCCGGGTGCGGGCACCCGGCGACAAGTCCATCTCGCACCGCGCCCTTATCCTGGGCGGCATGGCGACCGGCGTCACAGACATCGAAGGCCTGCTGGAAGGTGACGACATCCTGGCCACGGCCCGGGCGGTCGAGGCGTTCGGCGCGACCGTCGAGCGGCTGGGTGTCGGCCGTTGGCGGGTGACGGGGCAGGGCGGGCTCACACAGCCGACGGGTGTCATCGACTGCGGCAACGCCGGGACGGGCGTGCGCCTGCTTATGGGAGCGGCGGCGGGCTATCCGGTCACCACGACCTTCGACGGCGACGCCTCGCTGCGCAAACGGCCGATGAAGCGGGTGACGGGGCCGCTCGCCGACATGGGCGCGCGGTTCGACTGGCAGGACGCCGAGGACCGTTTGCCGGTCGCGGTCGCCGGCGGGGGGCTGTCGGCCATCGACTATGTCCAGACGGTCGCCTCGGCCCAGATCAAGTCGGCCATCCTGCTGGCCGGGCTCAATGCCCGGGGCGTCACCACGGTGACCGAGGCCGAGCCTAGCCGCGACCACACCGAACGGATGCTGAAGGCCTTCGGCGTCGAGGTCGGCGTCCTGCCGGTCGGTGACGGCTGGCGCGTCAGCCTGCAGGGCGGCCAGGCCCTGGCCGGAACCGTCGTCGCCGTGCCCGGCGATCCGTCTTCTGCCGCCTTCCCGCTGGCGGCCGGACTGATCGTTCCCGGCTCCGAGGTGACGGTCGAGGGTGTGATGCTGAACCCGCTGCGCACCGGCCTGTTCGAGACCTGGCGTGAGATGGGGGCGGACCTGACCGTCTCGAACCGCCGCATGGCCGGGGGCGAGGAGGTCGGCGACGTCACCGCCCGACATTCGACGCTCAGGGGCGTGGTCGTGCCGCCGGAGCGCGCCGCCTCGATGATCGACGAATATCCGGTGCTTGCCGCGACGGCCGCGTTCGCCGAGGGGGCGACGGTGATGCGTGGCATCGGCGAGATGCGGGTCAAGGAGAGCGATCGCATCGCCCTGATGGCGGCGGGCCTGCAGGCTTGCGGCGTCCGGGTCGAGGAGGAGCCGGAGGGCTTCACCGTCTTCGGCGGGCCGGTGCGCGGGTGCGCGACCGTCACCACCCACGGCGACCACCGCATCGCCATGAGCCATCTGGTGCTGGGTCTGGCGGCGGACGAGGCGGTCACGGTGGACGAGCCCGGCATGATCGCGACGAGCTTCCCGGGGTTTGTGGAGCTGATGCGAGGCCTCGGGGCGGATGTCAGTGCGTGAATCCGTTCCATCCGCGAAGCAGTTCGAGGATGGGGCGTTCACCTGCACGGTCGCGCTGGTCGTTCTGTTGGCCTGCATCATCCTTGATGGCTTCGATGGGGTGGTGAGGGTCAGGACCCAGACGTACCGACTTCTCGAGGACCCGGCGGGGTTCCGGGCGGCGCTTCTGCTGCGTTGGGGCATGCTGACCATCCTGGCCACAATCGGCACCATCGCCCTGGGTATCGGTGCCCTTGTGGTGAAGGGGTCCGAGAAGGCATCAACGGATCAATGACGTCTTTCCTCATCATCGCCGTCGACGGCCCCGCCGCTTCCGGCAAGGGCACCATCGCCGCCCGCCTGGCCGCGCTATACGGCCTGCCGCATCTGGATACCGGCCTGCTGTACCGCGCCGTCGGCGTCGGTGTGCTCGATGCGGGCGGTTCGCTGGATGACGCCGTGGCGGCCGAGGCCGTGGCGCGGGCGCTGAAGGCCGAGAGCCTGCAGGACACCGACCGGTTGACCAGCGGCGACGCCGGCGAGGCGGCGAGCCGGGTCGCGGGCTATCCGGGCGTGCGGGCCGCCCTGCTGGAATTCCAGCGCGCCTTTGCCGCCCAGCCGGGCGGGGCGGTGCTGGACGGGCGCGACATCGGCACCGTCATCGCCCCGGACGCCATGGCCAAGCTGTTCATCACCGCGATCCCTGAGGTCCGGGCCAAGCGCCGCTGGAAGCAGCTGACCGGCCGCGGCGACGTCATCGCCTATGAGGACATGCTGGCCGACATTATCCGCCGGGACGAGCGCGACGCCGGCCGGGGCGCCGCCCCGATGGTGCAGGCGCAAGACGCCGTCTTGCTGGATACGACCGATATGGATATAGAGACCGCCTTCGATGCGGCCCGCCGTATCGTCGAGGCGGCGCGTGTCCGGCAGGATCTCCAGGGACCCTAAAGGCAAATCCAGCGCGTCATCCTCGGCTTCCGCGGGCGTTCTGACCTTTACCGGCCTCGCATCCCGACGACCTGATCTCACGTTTCACTCACCTCGCGCGGGGCCATTCGGTCGCGCGCCATAACCGTTAGAAACCCAACCACCGCATGACTGACACCAGCTTCTCCCCCTCGCGCGATGATTTCGCCGCGCTGCTCGACGAAACCCTTCAGGGCCGTGACCTCGGCGAAGGCCAGGTCGTTCACGGCCGCGTCGTCGGCATCGAAAAGGACATCCTGATCATCGACGTCGGTCTGAAGACCGAAGGCCGCATCCCGGCCCGCGAGTTCGGCATCGGCGAAGGCGCCGTCATTCCGAAGCTCGGCGACAATGTCGAAGTCTACCTCGAGCGCGTCGAGAACGCCCTGGGTGAAGCCGTCATCAGCCGCGACAAGGCTCGCCGCGAAGAAGCCTGGACCCGTCTGGAAGTCGTGTTCGCCGAAGGCCACCCGGTCAACGGCGCCATCGTCGGCCGCGTCAAGGGCGGCTTCACGGTCGACCTCGGCGGTGCCTCGGCCTTCCTGCCGGGCTCGCAGGTCGACATCCGCCCGGTGCGCGACGTCGGCCCGCTGATGGGCAAGGAACAGCCCTTCGCCATCCTGAAAATGGACCGCCCGCGCGGCAACATCGTCGTCTCGCGTCGTGCCATCCTGGAAGAAGCCCGCGCCGAACAGCGCACCGAGCTGGTCGGCCAGCTGCAAGAGGGTGAAGTCCGCGAAGGCGTGGTCAAGAACATCACCGACTACGGCGCGTTCGTGGACCTGGGCGGCATCGACGGCCTGCTGCACGTCACCGACATGTCGTGGAAGCGCGTCTCGCACCCCTCGCAGGTCCTCGCCGTCGGCGACACCGTCAAGGTCCAGATCGTCAAGATCAACCCGGACACCCAGCGCATCAGCCTCGGCATGAAGCAGCTGCAGACCGATCCGTGGGACGGCGTTGAAGCCAAGTATCCGGTCGGCGCCAAGATGACCGGCCGCATCACCAACATCACCGACTACGGCGCGTTTGTTGAGCTGGAAGCCGGCGTTGAAGGCCTGGTGCACGTCTCGGAAATGTCCTGGACCAAGAAGAACGTCCACCCCGGCAAGATCGTCTCGACCTCGCAGGAAGTCGACGTGGTCGTGCTGGACGTCGACGCCTCCAAGCGCCGCATCTCGCTGGGCCTCAAGCAGGCCCAGGACAATCCGTGGGATGCCTTCGTGGCTGCCAACCCGATCGGCTCGACCGTCGAGGGCGAAGTCAAGAACGCCACCGAGTTCGGCCTGTTCATCGGCCTGGACAACGACATCGACGGCATGGTGCACCTGTCCGACCTGGACTGGAACGTCTCCGGCGAAGAAGCCATCCAGCGCTACCGCAAGGGCGAAACCGTCAAGGCCAAGGTGCTGGACGTCGACGTCGAGAAGGAACGCGTCTCGCTCGGCATCAAGCAGCTGGGCGGCGATCCGATGGAAGGCGACACCTTCAAGAAGGGCCAGCAGGTCACCGTCACCGTGACGTCGATCGAAACCGGCGGCATCGAGGTCAAGTTCGGTGAAGAGGACGCTCCGGCGACCGCCTTCATCCGCAAGTCCGACCTGTCGCGCGACCGCGCCGACCAGCGCACCGAGCGCTATTCGGTCGGCGACCGCGTCGACGCCATGGTCACCGGCATCGACAAGGCCTCGCGCCGCGTTTCGGTGTCGATCAAGGCCCTGGAAATGAAGGACGAGACCGCGGCGATCGAACAGTTCGGTTCGTCGGACTCGGGCGCCTCGCTGGGCGACATCCTCGGCGCCGCCCTGCGCGAAAAGGCCGGCACGAAGGAATAGTCTCCTTCACCCTGGTGAAACGGATGAGGCGGCCGGAGCAATCCGGCCGCCTTTTTCGTGCGTTTGAGCCTGCAAAAATGCGGGTGCACCCGGCCCGTGCACCCGTTAACTGACATTTCGGGGCTGAATCGCCCCGCAGGGCCTTTTTCCCCCGACAGGTGAAGGCTAGGGTGGGGTTGCATCCTGCGTTCGGATGCGCCCGTATGCGGCACGAACGCGTGAAACAGGGCGGGGGCCTGACCATATGATCAAGTCAGAGCTGATCGAAAAGCTCGCAGCCGAGAACACCCATCTGACCCACGCCGAGGTCGAGCGGGTGGTCAATATCGTCCTCGGGCGAATGGTGGATTCGCTGGGCGATGGTGGTCGTGTCGAGCTTCGCGGCTTCGGCGCCTTTTCGGTGCGCGGCCGTCCGGCGCGGGCCGGGCGCAATCCGCGGACCGGCGAGACCGTCGACGTGCCCGCCAAGGCCGTGCCGTTCTTCAAGAGCGGCAAGGAGCTGCGCGAGCGGCTGAACGCCGGGGACGCCTGACTCCACCATGGGCATGCTCACCGAATTCAAGGACTTCATTTCGCGCGGCAATGTCATCGACCTGGCGGTCGGCGTCATCATCGGCGCGTCCTTCGGCAAGATCGTCACCAGCCTGGTCGAACAGGTGGTCATGCCGCCGATCGGTCTGTTGCTGGGCAAGGTCGATTTCTCGAACCTGAAATGGGTGCTGTCGCCCGAGGATCCGGCGACCGAGGCGGTCGAGGAAGTGGCCATCCAGTACGGCGCCTTCATCAACACCCTGATTCAATTCGCCATCGTCGCCTTCGTGATCTTCCTGATGGTCAAGGCGATCAACAAGCTGCGCCGCGAGAAGGCGGCCGAGCCTGAGGCACCGCCGGCCCCGACCGCGACCGAGGCCCTTCTGGCCGAGATCCGCGATGAACTGAAGGCCCGCCCGCGGGCCTAGAGCCTGTTCACGCCGCCGTCGCCGCCATGTGCGGCTCCGAAGGCGCGCGGACGGCGGCCTGCGCCCTGGCCGGCACGGGCCTCAGACACATGGCGTAGTCGCCGTCATAGGGGGTCGGCGACCAAAGGGCGGGATCAGGCGCGTCGGGTGCGAACCGCGCGTGGCAGTGTCCCCAGCCGCCCTCGCGCCGCGTGCCCCGGACGTGGTCGCCCAGGCGTTCCAGCAGACGGGGGCTGACCATCTGGATCCGCAGCTTGGCCGCGCCCATCCGGCGGGCGCTGTCCTTCAGGGCGTCCAGCAGGGCCGGAATGGCCGTGACGTCGTCGGCCAGGGCCTCGAGGTCGAGGATTTCCAGAACCGGCGGCTCGAGGATGTTGGACTTGGCCATCATGGCCATGGCGTAGCCGGTGATCCCGGCTCCCCGGTTGAAGGCGAGCACCAGCGGCGGATCGGTCAGGTCGGGGTCGGCCAGCCGCCAGCGGAGAACCTCGGGGCTCCGGTCGGCCAGCAGCCGGCCTTCGGCGCGCAGGGCCATCCAGAATGCGGCATATCGCGATTGATCACGGAAATCGCTGAGCACGGTCACGCCCTGCGGCAGGTCCAGCCGGGGCTTTGCCGACAGGCGGCGGTTCAGCAGCCGCTCGCCCCATCGGGACACGAGGTCCGGTGCCAGCCGGTGGGCCAGGCGGTAAAACCGGCCGCAGGCCAGGGTCACGGGATTGATGATCCAGCTCAGCTTCAGCGCATGGGTCGGCTCCGGCCAGGCCTTCAGTCCGTGGCGGGCGTAGAGGGGCTGGGACCGGCGGTTGGCGTTGAAGACCCAGGCGGCGAACATGCCGGGCTGGCCGGCGAAGGCGCCGAGCATGGCCTTGCTGGCCCCGCGAACGGGCGGGGTCACGATGACCGAAAAGCCCGTCGCGCCATGCAGCGGCTGATCGCCCAGCCAGAACCGCTGGACCAGATTGCCGACATGTCCGGCCGGCTGGCCGTCCGGACCGTCGACGACCCAGCCCGCGGGCGCGCCCGCGCTGAGGCGGGCCGGGTTGGCGTGCAGCCATCGCCAGCCGGCCAGGGACCGTTCGGGCCAGCCCACATGGCGGTGCAACGCCTGGAGAGCTGGAAAGTCCGTTTCGGTTGTTGGACGGCTGGTCATGGCAGGCGGGCGTCTCGTTATGGAGCGAACGCCGCCCCATGGAGGCTCCTGCTGCATCAGCCGGGCCATTCAGACACAAAGACGTAACCATAGGATTCAGGTTTGACTCCCGGACGCTTTGGAACAAAGAGTGAACAATCTGCTTTCCGGACTCCCATGACCCCCGCTCACCCGCCTTCTTCAGACCCCTGGCCCGAGCGACCCGCGCCGCTGGAGGAGGCGTGCGCGGCCGGGCCGCGTGACATGGCGGCCCTGCTGCTGTTCGCCCTGTCGCGGCGGATCGGCGGCGACCGGCGGCCGGTGCTGGTAACCGCGCCGCGGGTCTGGTTCGCCGAGCATGGACGGCCGTATGGACCCGGCGCGGCCGGGGTTCCGCTGATCCTCGCCCCGACCACGACGGCGGCCGAGGCGCTGTGGACCCTCGAACAGGCCCTGCGGTCCGGGGCGGTCGCCCTGGCGCTGGGGGCGGTGGATGGCGCGAGCCTGGCCCAGACGCGGCGGCTGGATTTTGCGGCGAAACAGGGCGAGGCGGTGGGGCTGGTCCTGCCCCGCCAGCTGGACGGGCTGAGCGCGGCGCGGCGGCGCTGGCGCATCTCGACCTTCGAAAGCGCGACGGACCCCGACGACCCGCGGGCCCCCGGTCCGGCGCGTCTGGTCGCCGAACTGGTGCGGGGGCGCGGCGAACGGCCCGGTGCCTGGATGCTGGAGCAGGATGATGAGACGCATCGTCTCCGTCTGGCTGATCGACTGGCCGGTGACGGTCTGGCGGCGATCGGCCACGCGGGCGCGCCGTCCGGCCTCGCCGCCTGACTCCGCCCTTGATCCGCAGAACCCGTTCGCCCTGATCCTGAAGAACAGTCGGGGCGCGGCGATCCTGCACGCCCTCAATCCGGCCGCGCGCCGGGCCGGCCTGCGCCGGGGCCAGACCCAGGCCGATGCCCGGGCCATGATCCCGCAGTTGATCTGCAAGCCCGCCGACCCCGAGGCGGACGCCCGCGCCCTGACGGCGCTGGCCGTCTGGGCCGAGCGCTGGTCGCCGTCGGTCAGCCTCGATCCGGGCCGGGACGGTCCTGGGGGGGAGGGGCTGGAGGGCCTGTTCCTCGACGTCACGGGCGCGACCCATCTGTTCGGCGGCGAAGCGGCGTTGCTGGCCCAGATCCGCGACCGGCTGGCCGAGGCCGGCGCACGGGCGCGCGTGGCCGTGGCCCCCACGCCCGGTGCGGCCTGGGCGCTGGCCCGCTGGGGCGAGGCGGGGGGTGAGGGGGTGATCGCGGACGAGGACACCGTCCGGGACCGGCTGGCACCCCTGCCGGTCGAGGCCCTGCGGATCGACGACCGGACCCTGACGCAGGCGCGGCGGTTCGGGCTGAAGCGGATCGGCGACCTCTATCCCATGCCGCGGGCGGGGCTGGCGCGGCGCTTCCGCGACGGCGCCGGAGTCGGTCTGGTGCAGCGGCTGGATCAGGCGCTGGGGTTCGCCGGCGAAGCCCTGACGCCGGTGCGGCCGCCGCCGAAATACCGGGCCTGGCGGACATGGATGGAGCCGGTCGAGGATATCGAGGGCGTGGCGGCGCGACTGGCGGAGCTGGCCGCCGACCTGTCCGCGCCCCTGGTGCGCGACGGGCAGGGGGCCAGGGCCCTGACCCTGACCGGCTTCCGCTCGGACGGCGGGACCACCGGTCTGTCTGTGCGCATGGGCCGGCCGGGGCGGGACGCGGGCATCTGGCTGCGGCTGTTCCGCGAGGCGGGGCTGGGCCGGCTGGAGCTCGGCTTCGGCCTCGACGCCCTGATGCTGACTGCCGACGCGGTCGAGCCCATGACGGCGCGGCAAGGGGTGCTGGAGAGCGAGGCCGAGGCGAAACAGGCCGAGAGCCTGGCCGCCCTGATCGACCGGCTGACGGCGCGGCTGGGCGAGGACCGGGTACTGACGCCCGAGCCGGTGGACAGCTGGATTCCGGAACGGGCCGAGCGGTGGCGGCCGGCGCTGGGGCGGTCTCCGGCGGCGGCGAGCGGCGATGCGGGACGCCGGCCCCTCCTGCTGCTGGACCCGCCCGAGCCGGTGGTGGCCATCGCCGAACTGCCCGACGGTGCCCCGGCCCGGTTCACCTGGCGCAGGCTGTCGCGGCGGGTGACGCGCGCCGACGGCCCCGAGCGGCTGTCGCCCGAATGGTGGCGGCCCCGCCCCGATGACCGGCAGGTGCGCACCCGCGACTATTACCGCGTCGAGGACGACGCGGGCGGCCGCTACTGGCTGTTCCGCGAGGGTCTGTACGGGCGGGAATATTCCGGCGACCCGGAGGAGCGCGCCCCGTCGTGGTGGATGCACGGAGTGCTGCCGTGAACGGCTGGGACGGCGACTATGCCGAGCTCGGGGCCATGACCAATTTCAGCTTTCTGGAGGGGGCGTCGCATCCGGGCGAGCTGATGATGCAGGCGAAGGCCCTGGGTCTGGCCGCCGTCGGCGTGGCCGACCGCAATACGCTGGCAGGTATGGTGCGGGCGCTGATGGGGGCGGAGGACGTCGACCTGCCCCTGGTCGTCGGGTCGCGGCTGGGCTTCACCGACGGGACGGAGCTGATCGTCTTTCCGCGCGACCGGGCAGCCTATGGGCGGCTGTGCCGCCTGCTGTCGCTGGGCAAGAGCGAGGTGGTGCCGCAGGCGGGCGCCGACCCCGACGCCGACCGCATTGAAAAGGCCGAGACGCGGCTGACCTTTGAACAGGCCGCAGCCATGGGCGAAGGCATGATCGCGCTCGCCCCGGCACCGGAACGGCCCGATGCGGCGTTCGAGACGCGGCTGGCGGCGTGGCGCCGGCGCTGGCCGGACGACCTGTATCTGGCCGCGGCACCGCTGTGGCGTGGGGATGACCGCAAGCGGCTGAACCGGTTGGCGGCCATGGCGCATCGCACGGGCGCGCCGATGATCGCGACCAATGCAGTGCTGTATCACCACCCTGAGCGACGCACGCTGCAGGACGTCCTGACCTGCATTCGCGAGGGGACGACCATCGACGGGGCCGGGCGGCGGCTGCAGGCCAATGCCGAACGCCATCTGAAGCCGCCGGCCCAGATGGCGCGGCTGTTCCGGGGGCATGAGGCGGCGCTGGCGCGGACCATGGCGGTGGCGCGGGCCTGCACCTTCTCGCTTCGGGAGCTCAGCTATCAGTACCCGGACGAACCGGTCCCGCCGGGCTATTCCGCCCAGGGCTGGCTGGCCCGGCTGACGCTGAAGGGGGCCCGATCGCGCTGGCCCGGCGGCGTTCCGAAGGCGATCCGGGCGATCATCCTGAAGGAGCTCCGGCTGGTCCGGGAGCTGAAATACGCCCCCTATTTCCTGACCGTCCACGACATCGTCGCCTGGGCCCGCGCCCGGCCCGATCCGATCCTGTGCCAGGGGCGAGGCTCGGCGGCCAATTCGGTGATCTGCTTCTGTCTGGGCATCACCAATGTCGACCCCACCCGGCAGGAGGTGCTGATCGAGCGGTTCATCTCCTCGAACCGGTCGGAGCCCCCCGACATCGACGTCGACTTCGAGCACGAGCGGCGCGAGCAGGTGATGCAGTACGTCTATCAGCGCTACGGCCGCGACCGGGCGGGGATCGTGGCGACCATCATCCACTACCGGCCGCGCTCGGCGATCCGCGACGTGGGCAAGGCGCTGGGCCTGACCGAGGACGTCACCGCCCGCATGGCCGACACCGTCTGGGGGTCCTGGGGCTCGGAGGTGAAGGACGAGCATGTCGACCGGGCCGGGCTGAGCCGCGACGACGTGCGGATGAAGCTGGCGCTCGAACTGACGGCCGAGCTGATCCAATTCCCCCGCCATCTCAGCCAGCACGTCGGCGGCTTTGTGCTCAGCCAGGCCCCGCTGATCGAGATCGTGCCCATCGGCAATGCGGCCATGGCCGACCGGACCTTCATCGAATGGGACAAGGACGACATCGACTTCCTCAAGCTGATGAAGGTCGATGTGCTGGCGCTGGGCATGCTGACGGCGATGAAGCGGGCCTTCCGCATGATCGGCGAGACCTATGGCCGGCCCCTGCCCGACACCGCCGCCGTGCCCGTCGAGCGGCGCGGGGTCTATCGCATGCTGTGCAAGGCGGATTCCGTCGGCGTCTTCCAGGTCGAGAGCCGGGCGCAGATGTCGATGCTGCCCCGCCTGCGGCCGGTGGAGTTCTACGATCTGGTGGTCCAGGTCGCCATCGTCCGGCCCGGCCCGATCCAGGGCAAGATGGTGCACCCCTATCTGCAGCGGCGGCTGGAGCGGCGGACCCATGAGGCGCGGCACGGCGCGGGCAGCTACCGCTTCTCCATGCCGGGTTCGACCGCCGATCCGGACGAACTGGCCAATGTGCTGCGCAAGACCCTGGGCGTGCCCCTGTTCCAGGAGCAGGCGATGAAGATCGCCATGGTCGCGGCCGAGTTCACCGGCGAGGAGGCCAACGGCCTGCGCCGGGCCATGGCCACCTTCCGGCACAATGGCACCATCGGCAATTTCGAGGAGAAGATGGTCGGGCGGATGATCGCGCGCGGCTATGAGGCCGAGTTCGCCCAGAACTGTTTCAACCAGATCAAGGGGTTCGGCGAGTACGGCTTCCCGGAGAGCCACGCCTGCTCCTTCGCCCATCTGGTCTATGTCTCGGCCTGGGTGAAGTGGCTGTATCCGGACGTGTTCGCCGCCTGTCTGCTGAACAGCCAGCCGATGGGCTTCTACGCTCCGGCCCAGATCGTCCGCGATGCGCGCGAGCACGGGGTCGAGGTGCGGCACCCCGATGTGAACGCCAGCGACTGGGACGCGACGCTGGAGCCACGCCCGCGCCGGCGGCGACGCGCGCTGCGGCTGGGGATGCGGTCCATCGACGGGTTCAAGAGCGTCTGGGCGGAGGCGATCATGGAAGCCCGCGCCGAGGGGCCGTTCGCCGATCTGGACGACCTGCGCCGCCGCGCCGCCCTGACGCCCCCGGCCCTGGACCGGCTGGCCGAGGCGGACGCCTATGGCTCGCTCGCTCTGACCCGGCGGCAAGGCGTGTGGGCGGCCAGGGGCGCGGCGCCGGCGTCGTCCGCGCCCCTGTTCGAGGCCATGGGGCTGAACGAGGCCGACGGCCGCCCGCCCGAGGCCCTGCCGCTGCTGGCCCCGTCGGAGGAGGTGGTCGGCGACTACCAGACCCTCCGCCTGTCGCTGAAGGGCCATCCGGTCAGCTTCCTGCGCGACCGGCTGACGGGCGTCGGGGCCCTGACGGCGAAAGACTATCCGGCGCGGCCCAATGGCCGGAGGGTTGCGGTGGGCGGCGTGGTGCTGGTGCGCCAGCGGCCCGGCACGGCCAAGGGGGTCTGTTTCATGACCATCGAGGACGAGACCGGCGTGGCCAATCTGGTGATCTGGCCGGATGTGTTCGAGACCTTCCGGCCGGTCGCCATGGGCGCGCGCATGGTGCTGGCGCGGGGCAAGGTTCAGACCGCCGAGGGCGTGACCCATCTGGTCGTCGACCATCTGGAGGACTGGACCCCGATGCTGGGCCAGCTGACGCCCGACAGCGCGCCGGGATCAGCCCATGCGCCGGCGCGGGGACGGCATCCACGGGAGGTGCAGGTGCTGCCGGGGTCGCGGGATTTTCATTGAGGGTGACGCGTCCTTGCCATCCCCGACGGAGCGAAGCGGAGATCGGGGACTGGACCAGCCTTCCATCTGTCCCTCCCGGACAGCCCGCAGGGCTGAGCCGGGAGCAAGCCGGGCGTCGCACCGGGCCTGACTCGTCTCCCGGCTCGCTGCTGAAGCAGCGTCCGGGAGGATGAAATGATGGTGGGTCCGGGCGTCCCGGCTCGCCGCTGCGCGGCGTCCGGGATGACAAGGGCTCCATCGCCTTCCACGAGAACTGGCGGCCGCACGCTGATGATGACATCGTCCCGGACAAGAGGAGGAGCCGATCATGGACTGTCGCACCTTTGCCCGACTTGGCCTCATTGCCATCCTTGTGAGCACGCCCGCCATCGCCAGCGCACAGGATCGCCAGATACCGTTCGACCGCTTGGTGACCATCACGGTCGCCGAAGACCGGCCTTACACAATCGCACATTCGATCGTCATCGAGGCGGGCCAGCCCGTTTACGCGCGAACCGGGGCGGAGCTGGAAGGTCGCTCATGGACGGCGACGCGCACCTCCGAAAGAGGGACCGAAACCATCCATTCCGACGCCTGCCCCGCGCTGCGCACGGTCGCCCTGTCTTTCGCAACCCTGCCGCCAATAGAGGTCCGGCCGATGCCATCCGTCGCTCACGGCGGCGAACCCGGCGCAGCCCTGCCGATGCCTCCGACAAGGAAGGACGGCTTCTCGACCCGACTGACGTTCGCAACCGAGACCGCTGACGGTTCCTATGCCTCGGTCGAAGTGGCCGGGGGCAACGACTACAGTCGATGGGGGCATGACGCCGTATCGGCGCTACTGCGATGCTGGGGACCGCTGACGCCGACAGGGGCACCCTGAACTTCAGCCTACCCCCGACGCTGAAACCGCCACTTCCACACGCGGTACCCCACGATCGGCGCGAAACCGCCGACCAGCGCCGCGATCAGCACCGTCCAGAAGCCGCCGCCGAGGCCGTATTCGCCGACCGCGGCCCCGACTCCGGCCGCGAGCAGCGGGCCGAGCCAGGGCAGCCAGTACGGGGGCTTAGGCATCCACCTTGATGACGCCGCGCCGGATCTGGTCCAGCTCGATGGAGTCGAACAGGGCCTGGAAATTGCCCTCGCCGAACGCCTGGTTGCCCTTGCGCTGGATGATCTCGAAGAAGATCGGACCGAAGGTGTCCTGGGTGAAGATCTGCAGCAGCAGACCGTCCTCGTCCGAGCCGTCGATCAGGATGCGGTTCAGCCGCATCCGGGCCACGTCCTCGCCATGGTTGGGCAGGCGTTTGTCGATCAGGTCGAAATAGGTCTCGATCGTATCCTGGAAGGGGATGCCGCGACGCTTCAGCTCTTCCACCGTCTCGAAGATGTTGTCGGTGGCCAGGGCGATGTGCTGGATGCCCTCGCCGTTGTAGCGGCGCAGGAATTCCTCGATCTGGCTGTTCTCGTCCTGGCTCTCGTTCAGGGGGATGCGGATGGCGCGGTCGGGGGCGATCATCGCCTGGGACAGCAGGCCGGTCGCCTTGCCCTTGATGTTGAAATATTTCTGCTCCTCGAAGGCGAAGACGTCGCCATAGAAGCCGGACCAGGTGCGCATCTGGCCGCGCCGGACGTTGTGGGTCAGGTGGTCGAGGCTGAACAGGTTCACCGAATTCTTGCGCTCGGCCTCCTCCCAGCCCTCGATCTCGTCCCAGCTGTCATAGAGGGAGCCGGCCTCGCCATAGGCGTCGATGACGTAGAGCAGGGAGCCGCCGATGCCCTGCAGCACATAGGGATAGCCGCCGGCCAGGGCACCGCCCTCGTGACCTTCGGCCGGCTTGGCACCGCGCGACACGGCGCCCTCGAAGGCCGCCTTGGCGTCGCGCACGCGGAAGGCCATGCCGTTGGCCGAGGGGCCATGCTCGCCGGCGAACGCGGCCGCCTGCCCCTTGGGCGAGCGGTGGACCAGCATGGTGATGTCGCCCTGTTTCAGCCGCACCACATCATTGGCCGGGTTCACATGGGTGGCGGTGAAGCCCATCAGCTCCAGCCGCGCGACCATGGCCGCCGGATCGGGGCCGGTGAATTCGACGAATTCGAAACCGTCGACGCCGAGCGGATTTTCCATGTCGAGGCGGGCGGCCGCGTCGGTTTGGGGGGCGTCGTGCATGGGGGGCTCCTGAAAGCGCGGGTCGGCGTTGGCCGCCGTTTGTCGGGCGGAAACTAGAGGCGGAGGTGCCCAAAGGGAAGGCGGGGCGTGGTCACAGGACCGGGAGCGTCACCCGCGCCCGGCAAAGGCGGCCAGGGCTGCGTCGAAAATGACCTCTTCCCACGGGGCGGCGGCCGAGCGCGCACCCGACAGGCCCTCGCCGTCGCGGGGCGTGCCGGAGATCATATAGGTCAGGGTGCGGCCGTCCCACCGGTTCCAGAACAGGCCGGACTGCAGGCCATAGGCGATGCCGAAATGACCGCGCCAATCCCGCGAATCGGGACCCAGGAAGGTGTCGCCCTCCCGCCCGGTCAGGAGGTGCACCGACAGGCCATAGCTCTGGAGCAGGCCCCGGTCCGGATCACCGTTCGGGGCTGCGGGATCCCAGGTCCAGAGCGGCAACCCCATGCGTTCGATGGTCTCGCGCGAGACCATCCCCGGAACGCCGTCATGACCGGCAAACGACCGCGCCAGACGGTCGAGGTCGCGGACCGAGGCGCGCAGCCCACCCTGGGGCGAGAAGACAAAGCCGTTCTCGCCGGGCCGATAGTCGTCGGCGGTCAGGCCGGGGGCCTCGGCCGGGGTGGTGACGCGAATGGCGGGGGCGGGGGCGACCTCGGCGTCGACCTGCGGCTCCCAGACCCCGTTGACCGGCCGGCAGGCGGCGGAGGCGCGGGCACGGACGTTGTCCGGCACGCCGCTCCAGTTCAGCCCGCTGTCCAGCCCGAGCGGGTCCAGCGTCGTCCGCTTCAGGAAGCGGTCGAACCGCTCGCCCGAAACCCGCTCGGCGATCTGGGCGAGGACGGCGAAATTGACGTCGGCATAGGCGAAGAATCCCGGCGGCTCCGAGGCCGGGGCGAACCAGCCGGCGTCGTCGAAATGCCGCCCGCCGGTGGTGAAGGCCTCGGCCAGATGGTGCCCGAGCGGGACCGGATAGCTGGGGCCGTTGCGCAGGCCCGAGGTGTGGCTGGCCAGCATGGCGGGGGTGATGCGGATGTCCGGATGGTCCGGATGGCGCAGGCGAAAGCCCGCCAGATCTCCGGCGTCGTCGTCGAGCGACAGGCGGCCGGCTTCGACCAGGGTCATCAGCGCGGTCATGGCCACCAGTTTGGTGACCGAGGCGATCCGCATCGGTGTGTCGAGGGTGAAGGGGCGGGTCCTCAGATCGCCGTTGACCGTCAGCCGCCCCGATCCGTGCGCCTCTTCCAGCACCACCCGTCCGGTGCCGTCGCGGGCGATCACGCCGACGCCCATGACCGTGTCCGGCCGGGCCGGATCAGCCAGGGCGGCGAGCGTCGTCGCCCCGGTCCCGGCCCGCGCGGCACCGCCGATCCAGGGCAGGACCGTGGCGGCGGCAATCAGGCTGCGGCGATCAGGGCGCACCGGTCAGGGCCGGCCCACCACTGCATCCACCGAGCCGGTGGTGACGGGGTGATAGCCGGGGCGGGCGCGGGCGTAGATGCGGGTGGCGATGGGACGGCCCCAGTCGCCCTCGGCCCACAGGCTGGTGAACAGCGGCAGCACGAATTTGCGCCGGCCCATGGTGGTCAGGAAATGCTCCAGCGTCGGCACGGCGGCCTGGTAGCGGTGCTGGACCGCGATCTGCAGCCAGGCGAAGACCACCTCGGCATTGCCCTCCTCGCGCAGCTTCAGCGTCGCTTCCAGATCGCCCAGCTGGGCCGGGGTCAGCCAGTCCGCGTCGCCGCTGCGGCTGGCCGGGCGCCAGGCGAGGAAGCGCTGCCGCTCCTGGGTCGACCAGCCGGCCCAGGGCACGGCCGAGGCCGGGCCGCCGGCATCGAAGGCGGCCGCCGCCGCGTCGACGGGGGCGAAGGCATTGGAGACCGGGGGCCGCCAGTTCGACGGCATGCCCGGCTGGTAGATCCAGGCGTCCATCATCAGCTGGTCTTCCATTGCGCGCGTCGTGACCAGATGGGTGCGGATGTCCTCGAGGAAGAGTTCGGTGGTCATGGGCCGGAAGGCGTTGCGCTCGAAATAGCCCTTCAGCCAGGCGTCGAACCGCTCGCGGCCGACGATCCGCTCGATGGTGTGCAGGAAGGCAGCGCCCTTCTCATAGGCGACGTCGGTCAGGCCCTCGTCGGGATCGCGGCCGGTCAGGTCGAGCTTCAGCTTCGTGTCGGCCGGCGGCAGGCCCGCCATCCCGGCCTGAAGATCGCCCCAGCCGAGGGCGCGCAGCATCAGGGCCCGGTCCTCGCCATAGAGGGCCTCCATGATCCGGCTCTCGAAATAGACGGTGAACCCCTCGTTCAGCCACATGTCGTTCCAGGTGGCGTTGGTCACGAGGTTGCCCGACCAGCTGTGCGCCAGCTCGTGCGCCACCAGAGAGACCAGCGACTGGTCGCCGGCGATGATGGTCGGGGTGGCGAAGGTCAGGCGCGGGTTCTCCATCCCGCCGAACGGGAAGGAGGGCGGCAGGACCAGCAGGTCGTAACGGCCCCAGCGATAGGGGCCGTACAGCCGCTCGGCCGCGTCGACCATCTCGGCCGTGGGCATCAGTTCCGCGCGGGCGGCGGCCAGACGCGAGGGCTCGGTGAAGACGCCGGTGCGCTCGTCGATGGCGGCGAAGGCCAGGTCGCCGACGCCGATGGCGATCAGATAGGGCGGCACCGGATTGGTCATGCGGAAGCGCCAGGCCTTCATGCCGGGACCGGCGGCCTCGCCCTCGGGCGTCAGCTGCTGGGCGCTCATCACCACGCGCAGATCGGCGGGGGCGACGATGCGGGCGTCATAGGTCTGGCGGATGCCGGGGCTGTCCTGGGTCGGCACCCAGGTGCGGGTCAGGATCGCCTGGCCCTGGCTGAACAGATAGGGCTGTTCGCCGCCGGCCGTCTGGCTCGGGGTCAGCCACTGCAGGGCGGCGGCGTCCGGGCGGGTGGAATAGGCGACCACGATGCGGCGCGTCTCCCCGGCGGCGAGGGCCGGGAAGCGGACCGTCAGCGGCTGGCCCTTGATGGCATCCAGTGCGCCGGTCTCATACTGCAGGGGTGCGCCCGAAGCATCGGAGACGCCGCGGATGTCGAGGTTCTTGATGTCCAGCACCACCTCGGTCGCGCCGGTCGCGCCCTGGATATCCAACGACGCCGTGCCGGACAGCGTCTGCGCGCCGAAGTCAGCGGTCAGGTCGAGGGCGACGTGGCGCACATGGGCGATCTCGGGGCGGGCGAAGGTGTGGGTGTCGCGCGGATAGACGGCGGGCGCGGCGGCCGAGGCCGGCAACGGCGGCATGTCGGAGCTCGACGCAGTGCCGAAGCCGAGGTCGGGCATCATGGCGCAACCGCCCAGGGCCGTGGCGAGCGCCATCGCGGAGACCAGTCCAAACTTGCGGATCATCGAGAGTCCTTGACCAAAAGTCCCGCCAACCTTGTCCGGTCGGTCGAGGGGGGTGCGTTTCCTGCCGGGACAACGCCCCGGCGGGGCAAAAAGATCAAGAGGTGGCGAGAACCACGGGCCGGTTCCGCGCCGTGAACAGCCGCCCGCGCTCGGCGAACAGCACGGAACCCAGCGCCGTCAGGCCGAGGGCCACGAAGCCGACGGTCATCGGCACCGTTGATCCGTTGAACTGCTGCCCGATCAGGAAGCCCAGCGACGCCCCGCCCGTGGTCGAGATGAACCCCTGGGCCGAGGAGGCCGTGCCCGCGATATGGCCCATCGGCTCCATGGCCATGGCGCCGAAATTGCCGGCGATGAAGCCGAAGCAGAACATGGTCAGGGCTTGCAGGACGGCGAAGGTCCAGATCGTCTCATGGCCGCTGATCGCCACCGCCGCATGGACGGACGAGAAGGCGATGAAGCCCAGCAGGGCGGTGTGGGAGATCAACCGCGACCCCAGCCGCTCGACCAGCCGCGCATTCAGCAGGGACGCGACCGCGATGCCGCCGGCGACCGCGCCGAACACCACGGTGAAGAGCTGTGGCTCATGGAAGACGTCGAAGAAGATCTGCTGGCTTGAGTTGATGAAGCCGAACAGGGCCCCCGAAATGGCGGTGATGGCCAAGGTGTAGCCCATGGCCCGCCGGTTGGTCAGGGCCTCGCGGAAGGCGGCGGCGATACGGCCGACCTGGATCGGCATCCGGTCCTCGGGATGCAGGGTCTCGGGCAGGCGGATGGCGGCCCAGAGGGCGAAGGCGGCGCCGCCGACGGCGAGCACGCCGAACACCCACGGCCAGGGGGCCACGGTCAGGATCAGCTGGCCCAGCGCCGGCGCGAGGATCGGCACGCCGAGGAAGACCAGGAAGCTCAGCGACATCACCCGTGCCATGGTCCGTCCTGAGTAGCGGTCGCGCACGATCGACACGGCCAGCACCCGCAGGGCCGCCGCGCCGATCCCGGTGCCGACCCGGGCGGCGATCAGCAGTTCGAACGTCGGGGAAAACGCCGCCAGGACGCTGAACAGGACATAGAGACCGAGGCCGACCATCAGCACCGGCTTGCGGCCGTACCGGTCGGCCAGCGGACCGTAGATGATCTGGGTCACGCCGAAGCCGAGCAGATAGGCGGTGATGATCCACTGCCGGCTGTTCTCCGACGCGACGCCCAGCGCGTCGCCGATGGCCGGCAGGGCGGGCAGCATGGAATCGATGGCCAGCGCATTCAGCGCCATCATCATGGCGATCAGGGCCACGAACTCGGGGAACCCCGGCCCCTTCAGCGTCGTCTTCTCGGCATCAGCGGCGGGGGAGGTCATCGGGGGCAGATGGGGCCGTGGCCGGCAGGCGCAACCTCGGGAAGGGGAATTCACACCGGGCAAGCGGCCGTGAGTCGTCGCGGCGTGCGGCGGAGGCGGTTGATCGATCATTCATTTCTGATATTCGGGAAATATGGAAATGACCGCCGCCGTCGAGAGCCTCTCCGCCCTCGCCCATGAGGGGCGGCTGAGGGCTTTTCGCCTGCTGGTGGCAGCCGGCCCGGACGGCCTGGCCGCCGGTGAGATCGCCCGCCGCCTCGGCACGCCGCCCAATACGCTTTCGGCCAATCTCACGCTTCTGGCCCATGCAGGGCTGGCGCAGTCACGTCGCGACGGCCGATCGATCATCTATTCGGCGCGGTTCGACCGGATGGGCGAGCTGATGACCTTCCTCGCCGAGGACTGCTGTGGCGGGGCGGTGGAGGTCTGTGCGCCGGTCGCGGCCGCCATGGGGCGGTCGCGCTGCGCACCGGCGGGAGCCTGAGCCATGTCGCTGTTCGAACGCTGGCTCAGCCTCTGGGTCTTTCTCTGCATCGTCGTCGGCATCGGGCTGGGCTGGCTGTTCCCTGACGTCTTCGCCCTGATCGCGCGTGCCGAGGTCGCCCGGGTCAATCTGCCGGTCGCCGGCCTGATCTGGTTGATGATCACCCCCATGCTGCTGCGCGTCGACTTCGCCGCCCTCGGGCAGGTGGGACGGTTCTGGCGCGGCATCGGCGTGACCCTGTTCGTCAACTGGGCGGTCAAGCCGTTCTCCATGGCCCTGCTGGCCTGGCTGTTCATCGCCATCCTGTTCCGGCCCTGGCTGCCGGGCGACCAGATCGACAGCTATATCGCCGGCCTGATCATCCTCGCCGCCGCGCCCTGCACGGCCATGGTCTTCGTCTGGAGCCGGCTGACGAATGGCGAGCCCAATTTCACCCTCAGCCAGGTGGCGCTCAACGACGCCATCATGATCGTCGCCTTCGCCCCGATCGTGGGCCTGCTGCTGGGGCTGGCGGCCATCACCGTGCCGTGGGCGACCCTGCTGATTTCGGTCGGCCTCTACATCATCCTCCCGGTCATCGTGGCCCAGATCGTGCGGCGTATGGTGCTGGCACGCTCGGGCGAGGCGGGGCTGGAGCGGTTGCTGGCCAGGCTCGGGCCGATGTCGATCACTGCCCTGCTGGCCACCCTGATCCTGCTGTTCGGTTTCCAGGGCGAGCAGATCCTGGCCCAGCCGCTGGTCATCGGCATTCTCGCCGTGCCGATTCTGATCCAGGTCTATTTCAACTCCGGCCTCGCCTACTGGCTGAACCGGGCGACCGGCGAGGCGCATTGCGTGGCCGGGCCGTCGGCCCTGATCGGCGCGTCCAACTTCTTCGAACTGGCCGTGGCGGCGGCGATCAGCCTGTTCGGGATCAACTCCGGCGCGGCGCTCGCGACCGTCGTCGGCGTGCTGATCGAAGTGCCGGTGATGCTGTCGGTGGTCTGGATCGTGAATCGTTCGAAGGGCTGGTACGAGGCCGGGACCGCCGTCCGCCGCAACGCCCACAAGGAGCGCTGACATGACCGACTTCCCCGTCACCATCTTCCACAACCCGGCCTGCGGCACCTCGCGCAATGTCGTGGCCATGGTCGAGGCCGCCGGCTACCGGCCCGAGGTGGTCTACTATCTGGAAGCCGGCTGGACCCCGGATCAGCTGGGCGCCCTGTTCGCCGATGCCGGGATGACCCCGCGCGAGGCCCTGCGGGACAAGGGGACGCCGGCCGCGGAGCTGGGCCTGCTGGAGCCCGGCGCGTCCGACGCCGTCCTCCTTGCGGCCATGGTCGAACATCCGGTGCTGGTGGAGCGCCCGATCGTGCGGACGCCCAGGGGCACCGCCCTGTGCCGGCCTTCCGAGAAGGTGTTCGATCTGCTGGAGCGAACGCCGGAGCGGTTCGTCAAGGAAGACGGACAGGTGGTCTGAGCCGGCCTCAAGCAGCGCGACTGCGCGATAGGCCAAACAAAGAGATGGTGCGGGCGGCCGGGGTCGAACCGGCACTCCTTTCGGAACCGGATTTTGAGTCCGGCGCGTCTACCAGTTCCACCACGCCCGCACAGGCCGGTTGCTCGTTTCGGCAGGCGCGCTTGGTAGCTCGCGTGGTCCGATCAGGTCAATGCGGATCGGTGTTCAGGACGGCCCGCCGTTGGCTCGGGCGACGGGGCCTCACGCCACCATCTCCACATGGCTGTCGCCCGCACCGGACTGGATGCGGCGGGCGCGGATGAACATCTCGACGCGCTGCATGACGATCATGCCGACGACGAAGAGGAGGAAGGCGTCGGTGATGGCCAGCGCATTCAGCCCCCATTCCGCGGCGTGCGGCTCAAGGAAGCTGCCCAGGGCGCGACGGCCCAGCATGACGGCGATGATCAGGATGAGGCCGATGGGCGAGGCCTGCGCCTTCAGCGTGCCGTCGGCGTGTTTCTCGATAGTGGTCATCTTGCCCCGCCACCAGCCGAAGGTGCCGCCGAGGAGCAGACCGGCCGCCAGTATGGCCCAGGCCAGGCCGTCGAAGGCCACGTGGGGCATCGTCGGGTCCATGCTGGTTCCCCAGAGGGCGAGGCCCATCATGGGGACGATGATCGCCGGCATGATCCACATCCGTTGCGGCGTCAGGGTCCGGGGCTTGCGGTTGCGCAGGAAGATCAGGGGCAGGGCGATGGCCAGCCCGATCAGAGGTCCGAGAACCTGAGGCGACATATCCAGCATTGAACGTCCCGACACCGCCCTGCTTGCCCCCCTCGGGCCGCAGACGTGGCCGAAGCTTAATCCGTCCCGCGCATCCGTAAAGCGGCGGCGCGGCCTCTGGTCCGGGAAACCGGAGGATGCGCGCGATGAGACGTTGGCTGACGATCGCCCTGAGCGGCCTGGTCCTGTCCTGTCAGGGACCGGCCGCCGTGCTGGCGCGGGAGGCCTATGCCCCTGCGACCGTCTGTTCGATGGCCCCGAAGATCGAGTGGTGCTGGTCGTCCAGCATCTCGATGCGGACGGTGTCGCCGGCCTTGAGGAAGGGCGTCTCGGCCTTGCCGCGCAGGATGGTCTCGACGGTGCGGACCTCGGCGATGCAGGAGTAGCCGAGGCCGCCCTCGCTGACCGGCTTGCCCGGGCCGCCGTCGGCGTCGCGGTTCGAGACCGTGCCCGAGCCGATGATGGTGCCGGCGCACAGGCTGCGGGTCTTCGCCAGGTGGGCGATCAGGGTGCCGAAGTCGAAGGTCATGTCGGTCCCGGCGTCGGCCTTGCCGAAATCGGCGCCGTTCAGCTGGACGTTCAATGCGCCCTTCAGCTTGCCGTCGACCCACCGGTCGCCGAGCGCGCGCGGCGTGACGAAGACCGGCGACAGGGCCGAGGCGGGCTTGGACTGGACGAAGCCGAAGCCCTTGGCGAGCTCGGCCGGGATCAGGTTGCGCAGGGAGACGTCATTGACCAGTCCGACGAGGCGGATGCAGGCCAGGGCCTCTTCGCGGGTCACGCCCTGGGGCACGTCGCCGGTGACGACCACCACCTCGGCCTCGAGGTCGCAGCCCCAGCTTTCGTCGGCCAGCGGGATCGGATCGCGCGGCGACAGGAAGCCGTCGGAGCCGCCCTGGTACATCAGGGGGTCGGTCCAGAAGCTGTCGGGCATTTCGGCGCCGCGCGCCTGACGCACGAGGGCGACGTGGTTCACATAGGCCGAGCCGTCGGCCCACTGATAGGCGCGGGGCAGGGGCGCGGCGGCCTCGCGTTCGTGGAAGCGGCCGCGCGGCACGCCGCCGTGCTCAAGGCTCTCGGCCAGGGCGCGCAGGTCGGGCTCGAGCCGGTCCCAGTCATCCAGCGCCGCCTGCAGGGTCGGGGCGATCAGGAAGGCGTCGGTGAACCAGGCGAGGTCGCTGGAGACGATTACGAGGCGACCGTCACGGCCGTGCTTGAGCGAGGCGAGTTTCATGGCTCAGGCTTAGGCGGTTTCTCGGATGTGCGAAACCGGGTTTTCAGTGTCCGCCGTGAGAGACCT
The DNA here is from genome assembly GCA_030285985.1 of Aquidulcibacter paucihalophilus. Lineage (NCBI taxonomy): Bacteria > Pseudomonadati > Pseudomonadota > Alphaproteobacteria > Caulobacterales > Caulobacteraceae > Aquidulcibacter > Aquidulcibacter paucihalophilus. Next base: position 2,893,765 of record CP127384.1, on the reverse strand, counting down.
TGCCGTGGCCGGACGATTTGTGCGCCGGGCCGGGATTGGAAAGTTCGGCATGGGCGGCGCGGAGTTCACCAACCCGGAGGGCCTCTTCCCGCCAATGCTGGTTGAAGGCGGCGACGGCCAGACGCAGGGCGTCGGTCTGCTCGCGATGGCTCAGGTCGCGCTTCTCCGGCTTGTCGCCATGGGCCGGTGCGTGAGGGTCGGCCGGTGCCTGGGCCGCCGCAAGGGCGGTCGCTCCGGCGTTGACGTTGACGATGGTGACCGCAGGGCTGGCATGGACCTCATGGGACGCATGGGCGTCATGAGCCGGGGCATGGCCGCCGCCGTGACCGCCGCCATGTCCCGCGCCATGGCCGCCGCCGTGGCCCCCGCCATGGCCGTGGGCGTCCGCCTGGGCCTCACCCTTGACGGCCTTTTTGAGATTGCCGATCTGCTTGGACATGCCACCGACCAGCCCCAGGGTCTTGCCGAGTCGGCTGTCGACGACCTTCAACAGGTTTTCGGCCTTCCCCTTCAGGGCGTTGTCATCGGCCCCCATGGCGGAGCGGGTCGCGTCATGGATGGCCTTCCAGATCGATTGGGCGGCGTCGGCGCGGCTGTGGTTTGACCGGGCACCGAGATACCAGCCCAGCAGCAGGGCCGCGGCCAGTCCCAGCAGGATGGCACCCCAGACGAAGGGATCGGCGCCGATGAACAGCGGTCCGTCCAGAGGCGCGTTGGCCGGGTCGGCGTTGGCGAAGTCTGCGCCGTAGGACATGCTGCTCCCTCTCGAAGACCCAGAACCGTTCGGGGCGCATCTTGCCCCGACGGCTCCGCTTGGCAACGAGAAAGGTTAACGGCGCAACCGATTCCCGTCAGGGGTGATTTTTGAGGCGCTCAGCGGGGCGGGGTGATCAGCGCCCTGGCCTCGGCCCCGGTGCGGGCCCCGATGTCGCGGACCTCGATCTCGACGGCCACGGCACCCTCGGGCTCATGGGCCCAGAGATAGCGGCGCTCGACCTCGACCTCGCGGCCGGACGGGGCGACGCCCACGAAGGTGTCACCCCAGGGCGTGATCTTGACCAGTTCGGGCCAGATCAGGCTGCAGGCCTGGTCCAGCTCCTCGATGGCCATGGCCGAGAGTTCGTCGTCCGTCACAGCCACCGGCGCACCTTCTGGCGATAGGCGTCGTAGTCCGCCCCGAATTTGGCCGACAGATAGCGCTCCTCGCGCTGGATCACGAACTGGTCGACCACCGCCAGACACGGCAGCAGCAGAAACAGGGCGAGGGCGCTGTCCATGGCGATGGCCAGGCCGGCGTAGGTGATGGCGAAGCCGACGTAGATCGGGTTGCGGCTGAAACGGTAGGGGCCCTCGTTGATCAGGACCGTCGACGGCTTCCACGGCTCGACCGCCGTGCCTCGGCGACGGAACAGGCCCGCCGCCATACCGTCCAGCAACAGGCCGCCGATGATCAGTCCCAGGGCGAGGCCGCGGCGGACCTCCATCTCCAGCCCGAAACCAGCCGCCAGCCAGCGGTATCCGGCCTCGACCGCCTCCGGCCGGGCCCCGAGTTCCGCCAGACCCCAGCCGACGAACAGGAAGCCGAGATAGATCAGCGGCGGCGGGGCGATGACGCCGGGCGTGTCGGTCTTGCTCATCAGATCGTCTGTCCCTGCGGGGCGGTGAAGTCGGAGACGGCGGCGTCGCCGGTGTTGATCACCTCCGATGGCTCGAAGATCAGCACCTCGGCCTCCGCGTCCGCGGCCGTACGGTGTTCGACGCCGCGCGGCACGACGATGAACTGGCCGGGTTCGAGCGTCTCGATGCGGTCGCGAAACTCGACCCGGAACCGGCCCTTCCAGACCAGGAACATCTCTTCGGCGTCGGCATGGCTGTGCCAGGGGAAGACGCCCTGCACCTTGACCAGCCGCACGTCCTGTCCGTTCAGCTGCGCCGCGACACGCGGCCGCCAGTGGTCGGAGAAGGCGGCGAACTTGTCGGCGAGGTCGATCGTCGCGCCCTGGGTCACGGGCGCAGGGCCTCGTCGCCGTAGATGGCGACCCCCGCCTGCACGTCGCTGGAGATCGAGCCCCGGTACATGCCCGAGGTGGTCATGGCGAAGCTCGGCCGGCCCTGACTGTCCATGACGATGACGCCGCCTGACCCACCCAAAGAGAGGGCGTCGTCCACCTCGGCCTGGGCCGCGGCCTGGGTTGTCGATCCGCCTGCGATGCGGGCGCAGATGTCGCGGGCGACGCTGGCCCGGATGTAGAACTCCCCGTCGCCGGTCGCGGACACGGCGCAGCCGTCGCGGTTCGACGCATAGGTCCCGGCACCCAGCACCGGCACGTCGCCGACCCGGCCCCAGCGTTTGGCGGTCATGCCGCCAGTCGAGGTGCCCGCCGCGAGCCGGCCCTGGCTGTCCAGCGCCACCGCGCCGACCGTGCCGAACTTCCGCTCGTTGAGCGGCGGGGCGGGCAGGGTGCTCTCCGCCATCGGCCCCGGCGCGCCGGCCGGCCGTTCCGGGATCGGCAGGTTCTGCGCCCGCAGGGCCGCCTCCAGCCCCCGCCAGCGGCGCTCGGTGAAGAAGAAGGCCGGGTCGACCTGCTCCAGCCCGACCGAGGCGGCGAAGGTATCCGCGCCCTCGCCGATCAGCATGACGTGCGGCGACTGCTCCATCACTGCGCGGGCGGCGGCGATCGGGTGGCGGGTGGTGGTCAGGCCGGCGACGGCCCCGGCGGTCAGGTCCGAGCCGTTCATCACCGCGGCGTCCAGCTCGTTGCGCCCGGCGGCGGTGAAGACCGCCCCGCGTCCGGCGTTGAACAGCGGGTCGTCCTCCATCAGCTCGATCGCCGCCTGCACCGCGTCCAGCGAGGACCCGCCAGCGGCCAGAACCGCCGACCCGGCCTCGAGGGCCCGGTGCAGGGCGGCGCGGTAGGCGGCGTCCTGTTCGGGCGTCAGGCTGGCGCGCTCGATGACCCCGGCACCGCCATGGATGGCGAAGGACCAGCGCGGCGCCTCCTGTGCGGCGGCGGGGGGGGCGAACAGGGCCAGGGCGACGGCGGCGAGGGTGAGGCGGGAACGGAACATGGTCGGCCTTCCGGAAATCGATGCGCCAGCGTCGGGCAAGCGGGGGCTCAACTCAAGGCCTGACCGCAGCAGGGGCAGCCGGCGACCACCACCCCGAACAGGGCGCGGATGCGGTCGGGGGCGAGGGCCTCGGCGGGGGCGGCGATGTCGATCCCTTCCGGTCCGATGGCCAGCACCCGGTCGGCGCGGGCGGCGAAGGGCAGGTGGTGGGTCGAGGCGATGACCACCCGGCCCTCCGCGGCCAGGGCGCGGATCGCCGCCTCGACCGCCTGCGCATGCGCCGGGTCGAGCAGGGCCAGCGGCTCGTCGAGCAGACAGACCGGCGCGTCCTGCACGAACAGCCGCGCGATCAGGACCAGCTGCTGCTGGCCGCTGGACAGGCGGTCGAACGGGCGGTCGGCGAGATAGCCCACCTCCAGCCGGTCGAGGGCGCCGCGGGCGGCGTCGAGGTCCTCCGGGGTCAGGCCGGGCGACCAGCGGCGCAGCCGGGCGCGACCCAGCGCCGTCAGATGCAGGGCGGAGAAGCCGGCGAACACGGCACCCGGCGGCGGCAGATATGCCGGGGCGCCGGTGTCGACGATCGCCCCGGCCAGCGGCGGCAGCAGGCCGGCGAGAGTCTTCAGCAGGGTGGTCTTGCCCGCGCCGTTGGGGCCGATCAGGGCGAGGACCTCGCCGGCCTCGATCGTCAGGTCCAGCGGCGGCAGGCGGAAGCCGCCCCCTGACCGGGACAAACGTCCGGCCACCACACCTTCCAGCCGCAGGCCGCTCATGACCGCCTCGATGTGGCGACGAACAGGATCAGGAAAGCCGGTGCCCCGATGGCGGCGGACAGCAGGCCGACCGGGATCTCCGCCGGGCCGAAGGCGGTGGACAGCCGGTCTATGACCAGGGCGAACAGGGCACCGAGGGCCATGGCGGCGGGGATCAGCCGCCCGGCCCGCTCGCCGACGATCAGCCGGGCGGCGTGGGGTGCCAGCAGGCCGATCCAGCCGACCACGCCGGCCACGGCCACGGCCGAGGAGGTCATCAGGGCGGCGCCGGCGAGGGCCAGCAGGCGCAGGGGCCGCGCGGGCAGGCCCAGTGACCGCGCCTGCTCGTCGCCGAGCGACAGGATGTCGAGCCGGAAGCCCAGCCAGATCAGCACGGCCGCACCGAGGGCCACCGGTACGACGGCACCGCCCGCCTCCGGCAGGGTCGCCCGGGTGAATGATCCCAGCAGCCAGTAGGTGATCGAGGGCAGTTGCGAATAGGGCTCCGCCACGACCACGACGAGACCGAGCCCGGCCGAGGCGAGGGCGCCGGCGACGACGCCGCACAGGATCAGGGCAAGGCGGGCGTCGCCGCTGCGGGTCAGGGCGGCGCAGGCGAGCGCGAGGGCACCGGCGGCGAGGCCGCCCGCAAAGGCCGCGCCCTGCACCAGCGCCGCGCCCGCGCCGAGCAGCAGGGCCAGGGCTGCACCCAGCCCGGCCCCCGACGACACACCCAGCAGGTCGGGTGCCGCCAGCGGATTGCGGAACAGGATCTGGAACCCGGCCCCGGCCCCGGCCAGGGCGGCGCCGCAGGTCAGCGCGGCCAGAAGACGGGGGCCGCGCAGGGCCAGGGCCAGCTCCGCCTCCGGCGCTCCCTGTCCGGCCACGGCGGTCAGCAGGGCATCCGGGGCCACGCCCAGCGGCCCCGTCGCGAGCACCAGAAATGCGCCCGCCAGGGTCAGCAGGACCAGCAGGGCCGGAAGCAGCGAGCCCCGGAGCCGGCTCACCGGATCCACTGCGGCATGGGAACCTCGGCCGGCACCATGCCGTACAGCCGACGGGTCAGGCCGGCGATCGTCAACGGGGCACCCTCCGGGTCGGCCAGCCAGGCGCAGGCCAGCAGCCGGTTGATCGAGGGCGGCCGGTCGATCCAGCCGAAGGGATGGTCGGGCAGAAGCAACAGCCGTCGACGCTGACCGCCGCGGCGGGTCCGCCAGACCGGGTCATGGCGGACCGACTGCGTGAAGGCCGGGCTCATCGTGACGAGGACCTCGGGGTCCCAGGCGGCGACCTGTTCCCGCGTCACCCGACCGATGTCCCGCGACTCTCCGGCGACATTGGTCCAGCCGGCCCCTTCGAACGCCTCGGTGGCCAGGGACCCCTGAAAGCCGGTCTCCAGTCCGTCGACCCCGCGGGCGTAATAGAAGGTCGACCCGGCGGGCGCGCGGCGCCAGCGGTCGAGCACCGCGCCGGCCTCGTCGGCGAGACCGGCGGCGCTCCGGCCCACGTCCAGCAGTTCGCCCGCTTCGCGGATGGCCTCGGGGATTTTTGTCAGGGCGCCGTCGATCAGACGCCAGTCGACGCCCAGCCGGGTCTTCATCCGGTCGGCGAGCGCGTGGTCTTCGGCGTCGGTGTCGCCATAGTCGATCACCAGCCGGGCCCGCAGCGCCGCCATGGCCTCGAGATTCGCGGGCTGTCCCCCGCCGCCCAGGGCACCCAGTTCGGGCAGGGTCGCCGCGAGATCGGGAAGCGCCGCCAAGGCGCCCGTCGACGGCCGGCGCGGCCACCCCGCCAGCCGGTCGCGGGCCACGGCCCAGATCAGCAGGGCCGCCGGCTGGCCCGCCGCGATCACATTCCCGGCCGCGCGCGGCGACGTCGGGCTGCAGGCCGCGAGCGTCATCGCCGAGCCCGCTCCGATCAGCGCTGACCGCCGCGTCGTCAACATACTGGTGCGCCTGAGTTGATTCGCAGCCATCCTGCCGCCTGGCCCGTCGGCGCGCCACCTCACAGCCAATTTACCCTTAACCCTTGTCCGGTCATGCGCCCCGTGCTGCTTATGCGGCCTCGCGCGTCAGGTGGGGCGCAGCAATATGGGAGTGAGCCGTTGAGTAGAACGGACATTGGGGGGGCGCTTTCGACGCCCGGCGGGTTCAAATCCCGACGCATCCGGGGAGACCAGGTATGAACATCGTCATCATAGCCGGCCTGATCATTACGCTGCTCACGGGCATCCCCGTGCTGATGCAGATTCTGAAGAACCACCCGCGCGGACTGATCATCCTGTTCTTCGCCGAAATGTGGGAGCGCTTCTCCTACTACGGCATGCGCGGCATCCTGATCTTCTTCCTGACCCAGCATTTCCTGTTCGACGACGCCACGGCGGGGTCGACCTACGGTTCCTACACATCGCTGGTCTATCTGCTGCCGCTGGTCGGCGGCATTCTCGCCGACCGCTACATCGGCACCCGCAAGGCCATCGCCTTCGGTGCCCTGCTGCTGGTGGCCGGTCACGGGATGATGGCCTTCGAGGGCCGCCCGGCGACCGAGACCCTGACCTACGGCGGTCAGACCTATGAGATTTCGGCCGAGGGCCGCGGTGCCTCGCGCGACGTGAACATCGTCATCAATGGCGAGAAATACGCCTTCGGCCCGGCCGAGGGTGGTGGCATCGCCGTCGCCGGCATGCCGGCCGATTCGCCCCTGCCCGCCACCCTGGCGGAAGGGTCCTACGAAATGGCCCAGACCCGCGACATGATGGGCGTCAACGTCTTCTATCTGGCCGTGTCGCTGATCATCATGGGCGTCGGCTTCCTGAAGCCGAACATCTCGACGATCGTCGGACAGCTCTATCCGCAGGGTGACCCGCGGCGGGATTCCGGCTTCACCCTCTACTACTACGGCATCAACCTCGGTGCCTTCTGGGCCGCGGTGCTGTGCGGCTACCTGGGACAGACCGTCGGCTGGTGGGCAGGCTTCGGCCTGGCCGGCGTCGGCATGGCGCTGGGCTGGGTGGTCTTCATGCTCGGCAAGCCCCTGCTCGAGGGCAAGGGCGAGCCGCCGAACCCCGAGGCGCTCAAGCGTCCGATGATCGGCCCGCTGAACCGCGAATGGTCGATCTATCTGCTCGGCACCCTGGGCGTCGGCCTGATCTGGTTCCTGGTCCAGCGCAACGCCATGGTCGGCACCGTCCTGACGGCCGCCACGATCGCGTCGCTGCTGTTCATCCTCTACGTCATCGTCAAGGTCTGCCAGACGCGGGCCCAACGCGAGCGGATGATGCTGGCCGTCGTGCTGATCTTCGGCTCGGTGGTCTTCTTCACCCTGTTCGAACAGGCCGGCACCTCGCTGAACCTGTTCGCCGACCGCAACGTCGACCTCAGCCTGACGCCGACGGCCTTCCAGCTGTTCGGAATCACCGTGGGCACGCCGGCCCAACTCGAGGCCGCGGGCATCGCCACGCCCACCGGCTTCTGGATCGACGCGACCATCACGGCCGCCCAGACACAGTCGTTCAACGCCGGCTTCATCCTGATCTTCGCGCCGATCATGGCCGCCATCTGGGCGTACCTGGCCAAGCGCAACATGGACCCGAACCCGGTCATGAAGTTCGGCCTCGGCCTGCTCCAGGTCGGCCTCGGCTTCATGGTGGTGGTGTGGGGCGCCGGCATGGCCAACTCGGCCTTCCAGATGCCGATCGTCCTGCTGGGCCTGCTCTACATGCTGCACACGACGGGCGAGCTGTTCCTGTCGCCGGTGGGCCTGTCGGAGATCACCAAACTGTCCATGCCGGCAGTCGTCAGCTTCATGATGGCCGTCTGGTTCCTGGCCAGCTCCATCGCCCAGTTCGTGGGCGGCTGGATCGCCGGCCTGGCCGGCACGGAGACCGTGGGTGGTCAGGTGCTGGACCCCGGTCTGGCCTTGCGGACGTCGCTCGACGTCTTCGAGAAGCTGGGCCTCGGCGGCATCGCCATCGGCGTGTTCTTCATCCTGATCAGCTTCCTGATCAAGGGCTGGTCCCACGGGGCCAATGACGCCAGCAACCACCCCGCGGCCTGATCCGGCCAAGGGTTGAATACAGGAAGGGCGGAACCGGAAGGTTCCGCCCTTTTTGGCGCGTGAGGGTCGGCGCGCCGTCAGTTTCGGGGGGTTGGGGACGCCTTCTTCAGAAGGTCTTTCTTATCTGGACGAACAGCCAGGGGCTCATCCGCGTGCGGCGCACCTCGCGGAAGGCCAGGGGGGCGGTGTCGCGGGGACCCGAGTAGATCTCGCGGTCATAGCCCTGGGCCCGGTCCGTAGCGTTGCCGAGGTCGACGCGGACGGTCAGGTCGCCCTGCGGCTTCCACTGCACGAAGGCGCCGACGCCCGGCTCTTCGTAGAAGGCCCGCACCTCGCGCACCCGGAAGCCGCGGCCCTTGTCGACATTGCAGCCGTGGTCGAAGCCCCAGGACCAGCGTCCGCCCGCCAGATCCTGGTTGAAGGACACGCCGCAGCCGAAGGCCTGATTGCCCTGGAACCGCCGCTCCTCGCCCGTGACCGGATCGAGCACCGAGGTCGAGGACCAGCTGCCGCGCGTCTGGAACCGCCCGTTGGGGATGCCCAGCCGGTCGGTCGGCAGGGTCAGGCGCAGCTGGAAGAAGTCCGCTGTGCCGTCGCCGATATTGCCCACGCCGTCGAAACCGCCCGTGAGCGGGATGACGTCGACCACATCCTCGATCTCGGCATGGCTTACGGTGACGTCGAACACACCCTCGCCCCAGAAGCGGCGCTCGTAGATGGCCTCGATCACGGTCGACTTCTCGGGCTCCAGATCGGGGTTGCCGCCCTCGACCTGGCCGATGTCGATATCGGCCGAGGCGATGAAGTCGCCGAAGTCGAGCTGGCCCACCTCGCGCTCGGCGCGGAAACGGAACTGGTGGCCGGTCCAGGGCGTCCAGGTCGCCTGGATGCGGGGCTTGGGATAGACGAAGGACTTGGTCAGGTCGCTGTCACCCGACTGGCTGATCTCCGACACCTCGACGCGCAGCCCGCCCTCGATGGTCAGGGTCGGCGCGGGCCGCCAGGTCGCCTGGCCGAAGACCTCGCCGCGCAGTTCCTCGACCTTGACCGCGGACGACGGCAGCGGGATCGGCACGCCGTTTTCGGAATAGGCGGTGGCGCTGTCGAGGAAATTGTAGGCGACCTCGCCGCCGGTCTCGAACGACCAGCGATCATTGGGGCGGAAGCGCAGGATGGCGCGGCCGATGGATTCGCCCGAGGTTGAATCGGCGGTGAAGGTCGAGCTGTCGCCGCTGCTTTCCGAGACGCCGGTGTAGTCCTCGCTCGAGTAGCGCTGCAGACCGGTCAGTTCGAGGCCCGTCCGGGGGCCGAGGTCGCGGGTCCAGTTGACGCCCAGCTCGCTGTTGACGTCGTTCGATTCCTCGTCGTTGAAGCTGTCGACGCCGGCACCCGAACGGATCAGCAGGTCCTGGGCGTTCTCATTGCCGAACCAGCCCAGCAGACCGTTGACGCGCAGCAGCCCGCCGCCCGCCCGGCGCTGGACAGCCCCGGTGGCGCGCAGGTTCCGGATGCGGTCCCACAGCACCAGATCGGCGTCCTGGATCAGGTTTCCGGCTGGATCGTACCGGCGGCGGAAGCCGTCGCCGGTGCCGTCGGTGCGGTCCGAGAAGCCGCTGAGCGACCCCTCGATCTGGTCGTCGCCCTCGCGCCGCGAATATCGCGCCGACAGCACCGGGCCGAGGTGGCCGTCGGGATAGACATAGGTGTTCGTCTCGACCACCCGCTCGGTCGTGACGGTGCGGATCAGGACGACGTTCGCGACCACGGACCGGCCCTGCATGTCGATGCCGGACGCGCCGCCGCGGATCAGTTCGACGCGGGCCACGCCCGCGGCCGAGATGCGGCGCAGGATCTGGTCGAGGTTGTCGCTCTTGGTCGACGGACGGCGGCCGTCGATCAGGACGTTGCCCGCCGTGCCGGCCAGTCCGCGCGTGCCGCTGTCGCCGGACTCGAAGGCGAAGCCCGGCAGGCGGGCGATCATGTCCAGCGCCGTGTCGGGCCGGGCATCGGCGAAGAAGGCGGGCTCGAAGACCAGCACGCCCTGCCTTGCGGCGTCGGCGACCGGCGTGCCGGCACCGGCCGCGGTCTGGGCGAAGGCCGGGCTGCCCAACAACGCACATGCGGCCGCGCCGGCCAGCCAGATCGCCTTGGTCATACGTCCCTCTCCCTGTCGGGTGAACGGTGCCCGGCGAGCGGCGGCGCATACAGTTACAAGCGGGACAGGTGGATTAAATCGCCGTCAGACTTCGGGCGATCCGGAGGCGCTTGCTCAGAACGTCTTGCGCACCCGGATCTGCCAGAAGGTGCGCGGGTCCGACGGGCGCAGTTCGGTGAAGGCGATGGGGCGCGCCAGCGTCCGGTCGGCGAAGACCGTCCGTTCGACCTGGAAGTCGTTCCAGACGTTCACCTGGGCGCGGATGGCGAGGGTCGGCGTCGGCTTGTATTCGATATTGGCCTCGAAATAGTCGCTGCCGCTGAAGCCCGAGACCTGGTCCGGGGCATAGTTGAACTGGCGCAGGCTCTCGATGTAGGTCACCGCCCAGTTGATCTTCCAGCTGGTGATGTCCTGGGAGATGGCGAAGATCGGCTGGGACGGCCGCACACCCGAGATCGGCCGCTCCTGGCCCGATGTGGGGTCGGTGACCGCGGTGTCGTTCCAGGTGTTCCGGAACAGGAACTGCCCGCCCGAGAACCCGGTCCAGTCCAGCGGCAGGACGAAGTTGACGGCCAGCTGATCCAGCGTCCCGTCGCCGATGTTGCCGACGGCCGACAGGCCCATCGGCAGGGGCAGGCGGTCGATGACGCCGATGATCTCGTCGTGGCGGTAGCCGACCGAGAGGATGCCATCGCCCAGGAACCGGCGCTCATAGGTGAGTTCGGAGATCCAGCGTTCCTCGGGCTCGAGGTTCACATTGCCGCCGAACACCTGCTCGTCCTCGAGGTCCGCGCCGGCGGCGAAGTCGCCGAAGTCCAGCTGGCCGATGTCGCGCTCGAAGCGGAAGCGGACCTGGTTCTGCGGGCGTGGCGTCCAGGTCAGCTGCACGCGCGGCTTGGCATAGTAGAAACTCTTCTCCTGATCGGCGTCGCCGGACTGGGTGATGGTCGAGGCCTCGAGCCGCAGCCCGCCCTCGACGTTCAGGTCCGGCCGCACGCGCCAGGTCGCCTTGCCGAACAGCTCGCCCCGCGTCTCCTCGACCATGATCTGGTCGGACGGCAGGGGAATGACGACCCCGCCGTCGGTGAGCGCCTGGTCGATCTCCAGCATATTGTAGGCGACCTCGCCGCCCGCCTCCAGGGTCAGGGCCGGCGACCGCTCCCAGCGGAGCAGCGACCGCAGGATCGTTTCCGACGCATTGCCTTCGGAGAAGAAACGCTGCTCCGGGCCCGCGATGCCATTCGTCGTCGTCAGGGAGGTTGAGGCGTTCTCGAAGTCGTTCCACTCGCGGATGAGCCGGGTTTCCGACGTCAGGCCTTCCGCCATCGGGCGGGTGAAGACGGCGCCGACCTCGCCGCTCGAGCCCTCTTCGGCGAAGCGGTTGTCGCGCAGGATCGTCGGCCCGTCCTGCAGGCTGTACTGACTGTAGTCGTTGACGCCCAGGCGGGCGGTGAGGTCGATCTTGCCGCCCATGAAGGCGTCGGCGAAATTGACCCGCACGGCCTGCCCGCCGCCGGTCTGGTCGCTGTAATAGCCCTCGTCGCGCAGGACGACGCCGTTGGCATCGCGGCGGACGACCCGGCCGACGCCGTGGGAGTCATCGATGCCCACGCCGTCGGACAGGGTGAAGCCCCAGACCCGGTCGCCGTCGCGCCGCGTGAACTGGTAGGTGCCGAAGCCGCGATCGGTGCCGCCTTCGAAGAAGGCCATATTGGCCGTCAGGATCTGTTCGGTGCTGGCCTCGGTCCGCGTGATGACGTTCACGACGACGGAATAGCCCTGCATGTCGATGCCCGGTGCCCCGCCCCGGATCAGTTCGATGCGCTCGACCTGGGCGACGAGGGTCCGCGACAGAACGGAGGAGCCGGTGTCGTTCTTGGATGCGGGTCGGGAGCCGTTGATCAGGATGTTGCCCACTGCGCCTTCGAAGCCCCGCGAGCCGTCGCCGTCCTGGGCCGAGAAGCCCGGAACCCGGCTGACCATGTCGAGCGCCGTGTTCGGGCGCTGGTCGGCGAAGAAGTCGGGGGTGAAGACCAGGACGCCCTGCTGGGCCGAGTCGGCCTGCGGTGCGGGTGCGGGCGGCGGGGGCGTCTGGGCCGAGGCCGCGCCGGCGCCGAACAGGATGGCCGTCGTCGCCAGCAGGATGGTCTTCGTCATTGCAGGATTCCCCTCGTCGTGTGACGAAGGTGTGGCGTCCTGTCGCGCCGCTCTCCAGTTACAAGACGGACAGGTGGATTAAATCGCAGTCATCTTACGGAGTTGTCACGCTTGTGTCCTGAAACGGGCGTGGCATTACTCGGCTCTATTGAAGTGAAGCAGGTATAGACGTGAGAAAAATCGCCGCCGCAGTCTCGGCCCTTGTTCTGCTCGTCGGCGCAGGCCTTCCGGAGCTGTCCGCAGCCCAGACGCCCGAGCCTGTGGCGGTGGCCCAGCTGGATGACATCGTGATCCAGGCCCGCCGGTCGGGCGCACCCATGTGGACCGTGACCCGGGGCGACAGCACCCTGATCCTCGTCGGCGCCATCACCGGCATTCCGCGCGACCTGGCCTGGCGGCCCGACGACCTGGAGGAGGCTGCGGCGCGCTCGAACCAGATCCTGTCCCCGCCGGAAGGGCGGGTCTCTGTCAGTGACATATTCCGGATAATCTGGCGGGCCCGTACCATCGGCCAGATGCCCCAGGGCCAGACCACGGCCGACTATCTGACGCCGGGATACCAGGCGCGGCTGGAGTCGATCATGGCCGATGAGCGCAATCAGGACTGGCGGACCGAAAGCCTGCTGCTCGTCGGCTTCCAGCTGATGCAGGACAAGGCCGGCTACCGGGCCGGCCGATCCGGGGATGACGCGATGGACGTCATCCGCCGGGCTGCCCGCCGTGCGCGCGTTCCGGTCCGGCCGGTCGGCACGGTCCGCGGCGATGAACTGGTCGAAAGCCTCATCACCGCCCCCCAGACGGCCCATGTACCCTGTGTCGAGGCGGCCATCGTAGCTGCGGAGCAGGGACCGGACGCCGCGCGCATCCGGGCCGAGGACTGGCGCGCCCTGCGCGTCGCCGACGTCGTCGCCTCGCCGATCGACCGGGCCCTGAACCAGTGCTGGCCGTGGGGCGACCCCGAGATCGCGCCGCAGCTGAGGCAGCAATGGGCGGCCGCCATCGAGACCGCGATGATCTCGCCCGGCGTGACCATGGGCGTCGCCCCGATCCGTCTGCTGGCCGAAGAAGGCGGCGTGCTGGACGGACTGGTGGCGCGCGGGTTCGACGTGGTGGGGCCGGAGTGGAAGTAGGGCCTGGGGCTTAGGGCTTATTGAGCCGGAAGCCGCCCGCGCCAGCGCGCGCCGCCCGCGTATCCTTCCCCCAAGCCCTAACCACTCAGACCGCCGTTCCCCCCACCGTCAGCCCCGCGATCTTGAGCGACGGCTGGCCGATGCCGACCGGCACGCCCTGACCACCCTTGCCGCAGACGCCGACGCCCGGATCGAAGGCGAAGTCGTCGCCGATCATCTGGACGTGCTGCAGGGCCGTGGCCCCGTCGCCGATCAGGGTCGCGCCGCGCACGGGCGCGGTGATCTTCCCGTCTTCGATGAGGTAGGCCTCGGTGCACTGGAAGACGAATTTGCCGTTGGTGATGTCGACTTGGCCGCCGCCGAAATTGGCGGCGTAGAGGCCGCGCTTCGTCGAGGCGATCATGTCGGCCTGCGAGTCCTTGCCGCCTTCCATGAAGGTGTTGGTCATGCGCGGCATCGGCATGTGGGCGAAGGACTGGCGCCGGCCGTTGCCGGTGGCCAGCGCGCCCAGCTGACGCGCCGACAGCCGGTCGTGCATCAGCCCGACCATGATGCCATCCTCGATCAGGACCGTACGCGAGGTCGGGGTGCCTTCGTCATCGACCGACAGGGAGCCGCGACGGCCCGCGATGGAGCCGTCGTCGACGACGGTGACGCCCGGCGCGGCGACCCGCTTGCCCATCATGCCGGTGAAGACCGACGAGCCCTTGCGGTGGAAATCGCCCTCGAAGCCGTGGCCGATGGCCTCGTGCAGCAGCACACCGGGCCAGCCGGCGCCGAGGACCACGTCCATCTCGCCGGCGGGGCAGTCGACCGCCTCGAGATTGACCAGGGCCTGACGCAGGGCCTCGTCGACCTGCCACTGCCAGCGATCCGGCGCGATCCAGGTCTCGAACCCGGCCCGGCCTCCGGCGCCGGAGGAGGCGCTCTCGCGCCGGCCGTCCTTTTCGACCGTGACCGAGACGTTCAGCCGGACCAGCGGGCGGATGTCGGTGACGCGCCGGCCGTCGCCACGCAGGATTTCGATATGGCGGCGCTCCCCGACCATGCTGGCGGAGACCTGGACCACACGCGGATCACGGGCCCGGGCCCAGGCGTCGATCTCGGCCAGCAGGGCGATCTTGTCAGAGAAGGCGGGGGAGGCGAGGGGATCGACCGGCGAATACAGTTGCTGGTTGGTGGCGCGGGGTGCCTCGGCGATGATGCCGGCATGACCGGAGCGGGCGAGGCCGGCGCTGTCGGCGGCGCGGCGGATCGCGGGGCCGCTGATCTCATTGGCGTGGGCATAGCCGGCGGTCTCGCCCGCCACGACCCGCAGGCCGAATCCTTCCGAGGCGTCATAGGCGGCGGACTTCAGCCGGCCGTCGTCGAAGACCAGTGATTCGAGCTCTGACCGTTCGAGGAACAGTTCGCCGTCGTCGGCACCGGTCAGGGCCTCCTGGAGGACGGACAGGGCCTCGTCGGAGCCGACATCGGCGGAATCGAGAATCGCGGGGAGGGATACGGGGACGGTCATGGTGCCTAAGTAGGGGCTGACCGTCCCCGCGTCACCGGGTCAGCGCTCTTCGATGTCGCCGGAGCCGGAGAGTTTGCGGCTGACCTCGGCCGCCCGTCGCGTCAGATCGACGTCGCCGGAGCCCGAGATGTCCACGCTGGCCTTGCCGGTCGGGCCGACCCGGACGTCGCCGGAGCCCGAAACCTGCACATCGGCGTCGACGGTGGTCAGGGCCGCCAGATCGACGTCGCCCGAGCCGGAGACATCGATCTGTACCGTGCGGGCCGTTCCGCCGGCCGTGACGTCGCCAGACCCCGACAGGATCAGGTTCAGCCGGGGCTGGTTGTAGTCGCGGATCGTCAGGTCCGAGGAGCTGACCACATCGAAGCTGGTGACGGACGGGGCCGTGACCGTGATCTTCAGGCGGTCGCCGGCGCTCCAGACCTGGAAGCCGTCGCCGCTCCAGCGGATGTAGCCGTGCTCGCTGCGGTCGTCGTCATCGAGGGTCAGGCGGTCGCCGGCGATGCGGATGCGGTCGGCGAGATCCTTCGGCCCCGTGACTACCACGCCAGGGTTGGCACCCTGGACATAGACGACGTCGCCGGGAACCTCGATCTGCAGACGGTCGCCGCCTTCCCAGGTCAGGGTACGGGTGACGTCAGGCTCGCCCGGCCCGCGCTGCATGCGGAAATTGTCGCCGCCCACGTCGTTCTCGTCGAGGGACCAGGTCCAGTCGTTGTGCCTGAGGTCGGCACCGCCCAGGGCGGCGGCTCCGGCGAGGGAGCCGGCGGACAGGACGAGGCCTGCGCCCGCGATGATGAAGAGGGTCTTGATCATCCTTGTCTCTCCTACGCCTGATACTGCGGTTGGGGGTCGAGGGCCGGCTTGAGCAGCCGGTAGTGAAGCCGGGCGAACCAGACGACGCCGTTGACCAGCCAGATGGTGAAGATCGCCGTGACGGCCGCCAGGGCCGTCGCGCCGGCCATGAGGCCGAGCCCGGCCAGGATCGCCGCGGCGGCTCCGCCGGGGAAGCCGGCGAACGGTCCGGCGACCATGATGGCGCCCCCGCCGATGAAGATGCCGATGGCCGCCATGAACATGCCGAACAGGGTCATGGCCACGCTCATCAGGATGGGCAGCAGGATCAGGATGTCGATCGCCCCGAGCCCCAGCACCGCGAAGATGGCGCCGGCCGCGGCCGAGGGGTTCTTCTCCTGATGCCAGCGCTGGGCGCCGGCTTCGGCCCGCAGCTCGCGGGCGAGTCGGTCAGGATCGCCGAGCGCCGCGGCCACCTCGGCCTCGGTACGGCCGGCGGCGAGGCCGTCCTCGAAATGGATCTCGTAGTCGGAGGCGATGTCGGCGGCGGCCGCGGTCGGCATGCCGACCAGTCCTCGCCTCAACCGGCCCATGAATTCGGCGCGGGTCATTGTTCAGCTCCCCTTTCGGCTGTGACATCGTCAGTGGTCGGGATCGGCGCAGCGGGTTGCGCCGCGCCGTCCAGGACAGATTCGACCGCCCGGGCGAAGGCGCGCCATTCGGTCGTCTGGGCCTCAAGTGCCCGGCGACCGGCGTCGGTCAGTCGATAGTATTTGCGCGACGGGCCGGACGGCGATTCGACCAGATAGGTCTCAACCTGCCCGTCGGACTGCATCCGCCGCATCAGCGGGTAGATGGTGCCCTCGCCCATGTCGATCGCGTCCGAAAGCGTCGAGGCGATCTCATAGGCGTAGCTGTCGTGCCGGTTCAGCAAGGCCAGGACGCAAAGCGTCAGGACCCCCTTCTTCAGCTGTATCTCGATGGTTTCAGGCACTGTGGGCCCTCCTTGTGATGACGAAGACGTATCGCAAGGTATCTGGCAACGCAAGGTAGCTGTCATAACATGACGCGGAATTAATCTGCGGCTGGACGCCCCTGCGTCGTTCAATCCACCGGCAATCGCTTGGCAAGCGCCAGAGGGGGCGATATGGACCGCCCGAAGTACCGCTGTGGGCCGCCGGGTCCCGGCGACAGTTTGCGATTAACTCGCAAGCTTTTGCGGCGAAACGGTTTAATGAGGATATCTCGCATGGGGATGGGCACGCGGGCCCGGGCGTTCATCGGCGGTGGCATCACCGCTCTGAGCCTGGCCGTTTTCTCCGCTACGCCGACGTGGGCGCAGGAGTTGGTCGGACAACCGACTGACGGCAACATCGGCCTGCAGCCGGCGGCCTCGCCGCTGAAGGTCGAGGCGCATTTCTTCCATGACGCCATCCTGATGCCGATCATCACCTTCATCAGCCTGCTGGTGCTGGGTCTGCTGATCTGGATCTGCATCCGCTACAACAAGAAGGCCAACCCGGTTCCGGCCAAGTGGAGCCACAACACCCTGATCGAGATCGTCTGGACGGTCCTGCCGGTCCTGATCCTGGTGGGCATCTCCCTGTTCTCGTTCCGCCTGCTGTTCGCCTATCACGACATGCCGACGCCGGACCTGACGGTGAAGGCCACGGGTAACCAGTGGAACTGGTCCTATGAGTATCCGGACCAGGGCATCGCCGAATACGTCTCCAACATGCTGCCCGAGGACGAGATCGCGTCCCGCGGCATGCCGCACAGCCTGTACCGCCTCGCGGCGGACGAGCCGATCGTCGTGCCCGTCGGCAAGACGGTGCGGGTTCTGGTCACCGCCACGGACGTGATCCACGCTTTCGCCCTGCCGGCCTTCGGTCTGAAGACTGACGCCGTTCCCGGCCGCGTTAATGAAACCTGGTTCCGCGCCGATCGCACCGGCGTCTTCTACGGCCAGTGTTCGGAACTCTGCGGCGTCGACCACGCCTTCATGCCGATCCAGATCAACGTCGTGACCGAGGCCGAATTCGCCGCCTGGGTCGCTTCCAAGGGCGGCTCGATGACGCCCCGCACCGCCGAACAGGCTCCGGGCGGCACCGTCGCCCAGGTCGCCGCCGGCGCCACCGGCGCGCCGACCGCTTCCGAAGCGGCCGTTCCCGTTGCCGCCCCCGCTCAACCCGCAGCGCCCGCCACGGCTCCCGCCGTCGCCCCGGCCGCTCAGTAACGAACCGCGAGAGCCCCACAGCTATGGCCACCGCAGCCGACAACCTCGCCCACGATCACGACGGGCATCATGACCACAAGCCGGGTTTCTTCACCCGCTGGTTCCTGTCGACCAACCACAAGGACATCGGCACCCTTTACCTGCTGTTCGCCATCATGGCGGGCCTGGTCGGCGGTGCCCTGTCCGGCCTGATCCGCTGGGAACTGGCCGAGCCGGGTATCCAGATCTTCACCGACGGTTCGGTCGTCGACCTGATGGGCCTCGTCCAGCAGTCGAAGCACGGCTATAATGTCGTCGTCACCGGCCACGCCCTGATCATGATCTTCTTCATGGTCATGCCCGCCATGATCGGCGGCTTCGGCAACTGGTTCGTGCCGATCATGATCGGCGCGCCCGACATGGCCTTCCCGCGCATGAACAACATCTCCTTCTGGCTGCTGGTCGCGGCCTGGGTGCTGCTGATCATCTCCCTGTTCGTCCCGGGCGAGCCCGGCGGCGGCCTCGGCTTCGGCGGCGGCTGGACGATCTATCCGCCGCTCTCGACCATGGGCCATCCGGGACCGGCCATGGACCTGGCCATCTTCTCGCTGCACGTCGCGGGTGCCAGCTCGATCCTCGGCGCGATCAACTTCATCACGACCATCTTCAACATGCGCGCCCCGGGGATGACCATCCACCGCATGCCGCTCTTCGCCTGGTCGGTGCTGATCACCGCCTTCCTGCTGCTGCTGTCGCTGCCCGTCCTGGCCGGCGCCATCACCATGCTGCTGGCGGACCGCAACTTCGGCACCAGCTTCTTCGACCCGGCCGGCGGCGGCGACCCCGTCATGTTCCAGCACCTGTTCTGGTTCTTCGGCCACCCCGAGGTCTACATCCTGATCCTGCCGGGCTTCGGCATCATCAGCCACATCGTCTCGACCTTCTCGAAGAAGCCCATCTTCGGCTACCTCGCCATGGCCTACGCCATGGTCGCCATCGGCTTCGTCGGCTTCATCGTCTGGGCGCACCACATGTACACGGTGGGCATGGGCGTGAACCTGCGCGCCTATTTCATCGCCGCGACCATGATCATCGCCGTGCCCACGGGCGTGAAGATCTTCAGCTGGATCGCGACCATGTGGGGCGGTTCGATCAGCTTCAAGACGCCCATGCTGTGGGCGATCGGCTTCATCTTCCTTTTCACCATCGGCGGCGTGACCGGCGTGGTCCTGTCCAATGCGGGCATCGATTACAGCCTCCACGACACCTATTACGTCGTGGCCCACTTCCACTATGTGCTGTCCTTGGGTGCCGTCTTCGCCATCTTCGCGGGCTTCTACTACTGGTTCGAGAAGATGTTCGGCGTGAAGTACAACGAGTTCCTCGGCTGCCTGCACTTCTGGATCATGTTCGTCGGGGTGAACCTGGTGTTCTTCCCGCAGCACTTCCTGGGCCTGCAGGGCATGCCGCGCCGCTACGTCGACTACTCGGACGGCTACGCCTACTGGAACCTCGTGTCCTCGTGGGGCTACGTCATCACCCTGGTCGGCGTCGGGGTCTTCCTGATCATGCTGGCCGAGGCCGCCATCCGGCGTCGTCCGGGCGTCGCCAACCCGTGGGGCGAAGGCGCCACGACCCTGGAGTGGACCCTGTCCTCGCCCCCGCCCCACCACCAGTTCAACGAGCTGCCGGTGGTCAAGGACGACGAGCACTAGACCGGTCCGTCCGGACCAGACCAATCGGGGGCCGCTCTTTCAGTTCGAAAGGGCGGCCTCTGGCATTTTGCGCGCTACCGCGCTTCGCGCTACCTGAGCGCGGGAAAGCTCAATGACCGAAACCGCCCCCCAACCCGCGATCTCGATGGCCCAGCCGGATGACTTCTTCCAGCTGCTGAAGCCACGCGTGATGTCGCTGGTCATCTTCACCGCCGTGACCGGTCTGGTCGTGGCGGGCGGCGACCTCGACTGGCTGTCGTCGGCCATCGCCATCCTGTGCATCGCCGTCGGCGCCGGCGCGGCGGGCGCGCTGAACATGGCCCTGGAGGCCGAGACCGATGCCCTGATGCGCCGCACCCGCGGGCGGCCCGTGGCGGCCGGGCGGGTCAACAAGAACGACGCCATGACCTTCGGCGTCATCCTGTCGGTGTTCTCGGTCATGCTGCTGGGTATGACCACCAACTGGCTGGCCGGCGGCCTGCTGTTGATGACCATTCTCTACTACGCCGTCTTCTACACCCTGCTGCTGAAGCGCCGGACGCCCCAGAACATCGTCATCGGCGGTGCCGCCGGGGCCTTTCCGCCCGTGATCGGCTGGGCGGCGGCGACCGGCCAGGCACCCTGGCAGGCCTGGCTGCTGTTCCTGATCATCTTCCTGTGGACCCCCCCGCACAGCTGGGCCCTGGCCCTGTATTCGGCCGGCGACTACGCCCGCGCGGGCATTCCCATGATGCCGGTGGCGCGTGGGGCGAAGAGCACCCGTCTGCAGATCCTGATCTACAGCCTTGTGTTCGTTCCTGTGGCCGTCGCGCCCGGCCTGGTGGGCCTCGGGGGCTATCTGTATCTTGCGGTGTCGGCGATCGGCGGCCTCGGCTTCCTGTTCCTCGCCTTCCGCCTCTGGCGCAGCCGCGCGGGCGATCAGCCCGACAAGGCCGAGGCTGTGGGACGAGAGGCCGCATTGTATGATGTACGCGTCGAGGCCAAACCGGCGCGCAACCTGTTCGCCTTCTCGATCCTGTATCTGATGGCGTTGTTCGCGGCCCTTCTGGTCGAGAGCATCACCGCCCTGCCTGGACTGTCATGACCATGCGCCGACTGACTCCCGAAGAACTCTCCGCCCGCAGCCGGCGAAATCTCGCCATTGCGGGGGCGCTGGTGGTCTTCATCGTGCTCGTGTTCTCGGTCACCGTGCTGAACCTCAAGCGCAACATCGACGCCCGCAAGGAGGCCCTCGCGGCCGGCCAGCCGGTCGAGTACGCCCGATGAAGAAGCCGACCGCCAACGCCATGGCGGCCATCGCCTGCGCGGCCGGGGTGATGTTCATGACCGGCGCGGCCTTCGCCGCCGTGCCGCTCTATCGCATGTTCTGCCAGGTCACCGGCTTCGACGGCACCGTCCGCAAGGCCGACAAGGCGCCCGACGTCCAGCTGGACCAGACCGTGCTGATCCGCTTCGACACCAATGTGCGCGGCCTGCCCATGACCTTCCGCGCCGAACAGGTCACCCAGCGGGTGCGAATCGGCGAGACCGGCATGGCCTTCTTCGACGTGACCAACACCTCGGACGCGCCCATCCGCGCTACCGCCGCCTACAATGTGGTTCCGGAACGGGCGGGGCCGTATTTCCAGAAGCTGCAGTGCTTCTGCTTCGAGGGGCAGACCATCCAGCCCGGCCAGACGATGAAATTCCCCGTCCAGTATTTCGTGGCCCCCGAGATGGCGACCGATCGCGAGGCCCGCGGGGTCGAGGAGATCACGCTCAGCTACACCTTCTACCCCACCCAGGGGTTCGATCAGGCCGCAATCGCGGGTTCCCCCACTGGCGCGGCCGGATAGCCGACGCTATAGCCTGCCTCACACGACTCTCGACTGTTGCAAGAGACCCAGATGGCCGACGCACACGCCGCTCCGCATCACGACTATCACCTGGTGAATCCCAGCCCTTGGCCGCTGATCGCCTCGATCGCGACCACGATCATGATGGTCGGGGCCGTGGTGTGGATGAAGGGCATTGTCGGCCCTGACGCCGGCCCGATCGCAACCGCCCTGCTGTCCGACGGCAAGGCCGCCGTGTTCTTCGCGGGCCTGGCTGGCGTGCTGTTCGCCGCCTTCGCCTGGTGGGCGGACGTGATCAAGGAAAGCAAGGCCGGAGACCACACCCCGGTCGTCTCGATCGGCCTGCGCTACGGCATGATCATGTTCATCGCCTCCGAGGTGATGTTCTTCGCCGCCTTCTTCTGGATCTTCTTCGAAATGGCGGTCTTCAACGAGGCCCGCGCCCACATCCCCGAGATCAGCAACTGGGCCGATACGGCCGCCGCCTGGTCGACCTGGCCGCCCAAGGGCATCGAGACCCTGGACGCCTGGCAACTGCCCCTGCTGAACACCGTCATCCTGCTGCTCAGCGGCACGACGGTGACCTGGGCCCACCACGCGCTGCAGGTCGGCGACCGCAAGGCGACCCGGACCGGCCTGATCATCACCGTCCTGCTGGGCGTCCTGTTCACCGCGGTGCAGGTCTATGAGTACCAGCACATTCTCCACGAGAACCTCTTCTTCAATGAGGAAGCGGCGAACTCCGGGCTGTATGGTTCGATCTTCTTCATGGCGACCGGCTTCCACGGTTTCCACGTCCTGCTCGGCACCATCTTCCTGCTGGTCTGCCTGCTGCGCCTGATGGCCGGCCAGATGACCCCGCAGAAGCATTTCGGCTTCGAGGCGGCCGCCTGGTACTGGCATTTCGTGGACGTGGTCTGGCTGTTCCTCTTCGCCTTCGTCTACGTCACCTTCGGGTGACGGACGGCCCCACAGGGCTTGATCTTGAGCCGGCGCGGATCGACCCGATCCGCGCCGGTCTTCTTTGTCGCTGTCCCAACTGCGGCAAGGCTCCGCTGTTCACGGGCTTTCTCAAGGTGGTGGACCGCTGCGCCGTCTGCGGCTTCGACTTCACTCGCCTGAACACCGGCGACGGAGCCGCTATCTTCATCATGCAGATCGCCGGCGGCATCGTGGTCTTCGGGGCCCTGTTCGTTCAGGTCGCGTACAATCCGCCCATCTGGGCGATGCTGCTGGTGTCGCTCCCGCTCGTCGCCGGCCTGTCATTGGGCCTGATGCGACCCGGCAAGGGGGTCATGATCGCCCTGCAGATGCGCAACAGGTCGGGGCCGTCACGCCATGACCGTTGAGGCGACACGCGCCCGCTTTCCGTTCGGCCTGACCCTCGTCGCCGTTCTGGCTCTCGCCCTGCTGTGCGGCCTCGGCGTCTGGCAGGTGCAGCGGATGCAGTGGAAGAACGGCCTGATCGACCAGGCGGAGGCTGCCGCCGACCTCCCGCCCGCGCCGATCGCTTCAGTGATGGCCCTCGACGATCCCGCCTTCCGCAAGGTGGCCATCGACTGTCCGGGGCTGGCCACAGCCCGCTATGTCGAACTGCAGACCATCCACGACGGCGAGCCGGGCGTCCGGCTGATCTCGGCCTGCCGCCCCGCCGGCTTCCCCACGGTCTTCCTGATCGACCGCGGCTTCGTCGCCGAAACCGTTTCGGCCCGCCCGCCCGTCGCGGCCTCGACGGCCTCCTTCCCCGTGGTGGCCGAGGTCCGCGAGACGCCGCCGCCGGGCCCGATGGCCCTGCCCGTCGACAAGGGCCGCTTCTTCGCGCGCGACATGGCCGGCATGGCCGAGGCCCTCGGTGTGGCCAACCCCGATCCGAACACCCTGTTCGCCCTGACCTCGTCCAATCCGGAGTTGGAGACGCTCCAGCCGTCGGCACCTCCGGCCGCCTTCTCGAACAATCATCTCGGCTATGCCCTGACGTGGTTCGGGCTGGCGCTGGCGCTGGTCGGTTTCTACATCGTGCTGCTCCGTAGGAAGCTCACCTCCTGACCGCCACCCTGCACACCCTGTCCAACGGCGTCCGTGTCGTCTGCGATCCCATGCCCGGCCTGCGCACCCTGGCCCTGACCGTCGCCGTGCGCGGCGGGGCGAAATGGGAGACCGAGGACACCTCGGGCTGGTCCCACTGCCTCGAACATCTGGTGTTCAAGGGCGCGGGGGAGATGGGCGCGCGCGAGATCGTTGAGCGGATCGAGGCCGAGGGGGGCTCGCTGAACGCCGCTACCGGCTATGAGCGCACCAGTTTCGAGGTCCGCGCCCTGCACGGCTCCCTGCCGCTGGCCATGCAGGTGGTATCCGACCTCGTCTTCCGGCCCACGCTCGACCCCGCAGAGATCGAGCGTGAGAAGGACGTTGTGGCCCAGGAGATCGCCGAGGCCTTCGACACGCCCGACGACCACGTCTTCGAAATGGCCCAGACCCGCGCCTTCGAGGGCCAGCCACTCGGGCGGCCCATCCTGGGCTCCGTGAAGAGCCTGAAGCCCATCACCCGCGCCTCCATCGGCGACTGGCGCGCGCGGCTGTATTCGCCGGACCGGATGGTCGTGGCCGTATCCGGCGCGGTGGACGAGACCGAGCTTCTGGCCCTGGCCGAGCGCTGGTTCGGCGGCGAGGCCTCGACCCCCGCCGAGGCCCCCGCCGCGCCCCGGTTCACCGGCGGTGACGCGGCTCTCACCCGCCGGATCGAACAGGCCAACATCGTCTTGCAGTTGCCCGCGCCGTCGGCCATGGACCCGGCCTATGCCGCGACCCGGCTGATGACCGAGATCCTCGGCGGCGGCATGGCCTCGCGCCTGTTCCAGAGCGCCCGCGAGGAGCGCGGCCTGGCCTATGCCATCGACGCCTATCACGAGCCCTATGAGGACGCGGGCCTGCTGGGCATCTACGCCGGGGCCGCCGCCGACCGCGCCGTCGAACTGGCGCAGGTGTGTGCGGCCGAGCTGAAGGCCCTGGCCGACGCGGGTCCGACCGCCGCCGAACTGTCCCGCGCCAAGGCCGTGCTCAACGCCGGCCTGTGGATGTCGGACGAAAGCCCCGCCGCCCGCGCCGGGCGTACGGCCGCGCAGGTGCTGATCTTCGGGGACCTGATCCCGTCGCAGACCATGTCGGAACGGACTCTCGCCCAGACGGTCGATACGGTGCGGAGCGCCGCCGCCGCCGCGCTGGCCGCCGGCCGCTGTGCCACGGCGGTGTTGGGGCCGAAGTCGGCTGCTCCGGCGGGCGCGGCCTTCCGCGAGGCCCTTTTCGGCTGATCTCCGGCCCGCTATCGTTCGCCCATGGCCCTGCTGGACTGGATCAACGAAGCGACCGGGCCGGTGGTGAAGGGCCAGGGCGTGACCCTGCGTCCGCCGCGCCTGTCCGATCATGAGGCCTGGGCGGCCGAACGGCTGGCGTCCCACGCCTATCTGCAGCCGTGGGAGCCGCTCTGGCCCGAGGACGACCTGACCCGCGCCGCCTTCAAACGCCGCCTGTCGATCTACAGCCGCGAAATGGAGGCCGGAAACGCCTGGCCCTTCTTCATTTTCGCCGACTCCGACCAGTCGCTGGTCGGCGCCATCACCCTGTCGAACGTCCGCCGGGGTGTCGCCGAGACGGGGACGCTCGGCTACTGGATCGGGCGGAATTTCGCGGACCGGGGCTATGGCACGGCGGGCGTGCGGGCCATGGTCGCCTGGGCCTTCAGCGACCTGAACCTGCACCGGATCGAGGCAGCCTGCGTGCCGACGAACGTCGCATCGCGGCGCGTGCTCGAAAAGACCGGCTTTATGCTTGAAGGACAGGCGCGGGCTTATCTCAAAATTAACGGCGCTTGGGCAGATCATCTTCTGTTCGGCGTCGTTAACGACGGAGCCGGGCGCGGCGGCTGATTCCGGCCGTCCAGTGGGACCTTTCAGGCGTTTGAACACTCGCTCCAGAAGTCTGGCCTGGGACGCGACGACCGCCATTGAGGCGCTGGCCGCCGCGGACACCGCCCTGTGGATCTGGACGCCGTCCGACGACCAGATGCGCTTCACCGGTGCGACCCGGGCGCTGGGCCTCGGCCCGCTGGCGCCGGAGTGTTCGGGTGCCGCCTTCACCGCCGTGGCCATTCCTCAGGACCGGGCCCTGGCCGAGAAAATTCTCAAACCGCAGGCCGAGGGGACCGAGGTCGCCGTGCGCCTGCGCATGCGCGATTCCGAGACCTGCATCTGGCGCGGCGTCTGGCTGGAGGACGGACTGCGGGCGGCCGGCGTTGTGGCCCTCGAGACCAAATTCGCCGCCTCCCACGTTGACCGGCTGACGGGACTTCTGGACCGGCGCACCTTCCTGGCCCGCGCCGGCGAGCAACTGACCCAACCCGGCGACTATGAGCTGGTGGTGGCCGACGTGGATCGCCTGCGCCGTCTCAATGAGGCGCTGGGGCATGAGCGCACCGATCTGGTGCTTGCCGCCCTCGGCTCGCGCCTCAACGCCGCCTTCGCCCATGACGCCAACGCCGCCCGCATCGGCGAGGACGAGTTCGCCGTCCTGGCCCCGCGCGGGACCGGTACGGTGGCCGAGCGCGTGCGCGAGGCGCTGGAACAGCCGCTGCGCGTCGCCGGCTTCGACATCTATCCGACGGTCTCGATCGGTTCGGCCCAGGCCGAGGGCGGCCCCGATGCACCCGATCCGGCGGAGATGCTGCGCCGGGTCGAACTGGCGGTCGAACAGGCCAAGACCGCGGGCCGCGGTGGCGTCGCCGCCTATGGCCGGGCGCTGGAGAGCGACAGCCTGTCCCGGCTGGCGCTGGAGGCCGACCTGCGCAACGCCTTCCTGCGGGGCGAGATCGAGCCCTTCTACCAGCCCATCGTCAACCTGCTGACCGGTGCCGTCGCCGGGTTCGAGGCCCTGGCGCGCTGGCGTCACCCCAAGCGTGGCCTGGTGCCGCCCGACGAATTCCTGGGCCTGGCAGACGAAATGGGCCTGATGAACGACCTCGGCCTGCTGATGATGACCTCGGCGTCGCGCCAGCTGGCCGAATGGCTGAAGCGGCATCCCTCGGCGGGCAAGCTGTTCTGCAGCGTCAACCTGTCGGTCGGCGAGATCGAACGGGCCAATCTGGTCGAGGACGTGACCCGCATCATCGCCGAGGCCGGCCTGCCCAAGGGCGCGCTGAAACTGGAGGTCACCGAGGGCGACATCATGCGCGACACCTCGCGCGCCGCCGATACCCTGACCCGGCTGCGCGAGGCCGGCGCCTCGCTGGCGCTGGACGATTTCGGCACCGGCTTCTCGTCCCTGACCTGGCTGGCCAAACTGCCGTTCGATACGCTGAAGATCGACCGCTATTTCGTTCTGACCATGGACAAGGACGAGGGCTCGGCCAAGATCGTCAAATCGGTGGTCAACCTGGGCCGCGACCTGTCGCTGGAAGTCGTCGCCGAGGGCGTCGAGAACGCCGGCCTCGCCAAACTCCTGCTCGACGCCCAGTGCCACTACGGCCAGGGCTTCGGCTACGCCCCCGCCCTGCCGGCCCAGGAGGCCGAGGTCTATCTGAACGAATCGCTGGCCGACGGCACGGCGCCGATCAAGGCGCGGTCAGCCTAGGCCCGCCCGCTCTGCCCTGACAGCTGCGCCGGATCGACCCCCAGTCCCGCCAGCGCCTTGGCCCATTTGCCGTCGTAGTCGGCGTCGAAGATCAGTTCCGGATCGGCGTCGGCGGTGAGCCAGACGTTCTCGCCCAGCTCGTCCTCCAGCTGGCCCTCGCCCCAGCCGGCATAGCCGAGCAGCAGCACCGACCGGTTCGGCCCGGCCGCCGGGTCGACCATGGCCAGCAGGGCCTCGCGCGTGCCCGTCATGGCCAGACCCTCGGCGAAGGCCACCGAGGCGTCGTCGATCAGCCAGTCGTCGGTGTGCAGCACGAATCCGCGCTCCCGCTCCACCGGCCCGCCGATCAGCACCCGCCGCTCCGCCGCGGCCTCGGGGGCCTCGGTGGCCAGCTTGGCCAGCACCTTCTTGAGGTTCACCCCCGGCGCGGGCCGGTCCAGCCGCAGGCCCATGGCGTGGTCCGGCCGGTGGGCGCAGATCAGGATGACGGCGTGTTCGAACCGGCTGTCGCTGATGCCCGGCATGGCTACCAGCAGCCGTCCGACCAGGGATTGGAAATGGTCCATACGCCTATCATCGGGACGCCGGCCCGCGGACGCAAGGCGGCGGATCGACACGACCCGGTTGGCACCCCGCGCCGCAACCCCTATCTGGTCGGCAGCGTTACCCTCTCACCCCCACCGGAGCCTGCCCCATGACCGTCCAGATCGGCGACCGCATCCCCTCGGCCAACCTGACCCGCGCCACCGACGACGGCCCCAAGCCCGTCACCACCGACGACATCTTCGCGGGCAAGACCGTCGCCCTGTTCGCCGTGCCCGGTGCCTTCACCCCGACCTGCTCGGCCCGCCACCTGCCGGGCTTCAAGGACCACCGCGAGGAGATGGCCGCCAAGGGCGTCGACACCATCGCCTGCATCTCGGTCAACGACGCCTTCGTCATGGGCGCCTGGGCTGACAGCCAGGGCATCGGCAAGGACGAGATCGTCATGCTGGGCGACGGCAACGGCGACCTGACCCGCCAGCTTGGCCTGTCCATGGACGCCAAGGGCTTCGGCATGGGCGAGCGCTCGCAGCGCTACTCCATGATCGTCAAGGACGGCGTGGTCAGCCAGCTGAACGTCGAACAGCCCGGCGAATTCCGCGTCTCCTCGGCCGAGCACCTGCTCGCGCAACTCTAGGGCGCTACGGCCTCCGCCGCCGCGCCCTCGCTTGAGGAACGGCGGCGGTCAGGTTCGTCGTGTCCGTTGTGACGAACCGGCCGTCCCTCAGGCCGCGACGGTTTCCGCCCCGGCGTCTTCGTCCGGCTGACCCATGGTCATCACATGGGTGATGGCCCCCAGCAGCATCGGCGGGGTGATCGGCTTGGGCACGAAATAGGTCATGCCGGCCTCGGTGCAGGCGGCGATGTCGTCCGGCGAGGTGTCCGCCGTGACCGCGATGATCGGTACGCCGGCGTTCGGACCGGTCCCGGCCCGGATGCGGCGGGTGGTCTCGCGGCCGTCCAGCTCCGGCATCCGCACATCCATGAAGATCAGGTCGAAGCCGGTGTTCTCGCAGATCTTCAGCGCCGCCATGCCGTCTGCGGCCGTGGAGATGTCGCAGCCCAGCGGCTGCAGGATCAGCTGGATGGCGCGGCGGTTGATGTCGTGGTCGTCGACCACCAGCACCCGCATCGGCCGGTCCTCGCCCGCGTCGCTGTCCTGCAGGACGGTTTCGGGCTGGACGTGGGAAGCGGCGGCGGCCTCCATCGGTGCGGCCGCCGCGCCCAGGATCCGGGCGGCGATGGCTTCGGCGGACATATCTCCAGCGGCCGGCGCGGCAATAACCGGGGTCGCAACAGGCCCGACCGCGACCTGTCGTGAGGTCGGGTTGAGCGACTGCGCGGCCGGAGCCGGGGTGGAGGAATGGGTCATGCGGCCGGACAGGGCCTGGGCGACGGCGTCGCGGCTCTGCTGGTCCGGCACCGGGGAGGCGGCCTCGAGGGCCTGTCCCGGCTGCAGCGTCAGTGACAGGGTAAAGCTGGAGCCCTCGCCCGGACGGGTGCGAACCGTGACCCGTCCCCCCATGAGCTCTGCCATCTGCCGGCTGATGGCCAGGCCGAGGCCGGTGCCGCCGTGAGCGGCGCTCACACCCGGCAGGGTCTGGTCGAAAGGCGTGAACAGCCGGGCGACCTGTTCGATCGTCATGCCCGGTCCGGTGTCCTCGACGGCGATCAACACGGCGTGGCCGCCGGGCTCCTCATTCCAGGCATTGAGACGCAGGGTGATCGACCCCGTCTCGGTGAATTTCATTGCATTGGAAATCAGGTTGTTGAGGACCTGACGGATCCTCATCGGATCACCCTGCACGGCGGCCGGGATCGACGCGGCACCCTCGACCCGCAATTTCAGGCCCTTGGCACGCGCCGGGCCGCGCCACAGCAGGGTGGTCTGGCTGAGCAGGTCACGCAGGTTGAAGTCGATCTGGTCGACCGTCATATGGCCGTCGTCCAGCTTGGCGTGATCCAGCAGGTCGTCGAGCATGGCCTTCATCATGACGCCGGCGTCGGTGATCAGGTGCGCCTGCGACCGGGCGGCAGCGTCCGTCGCGCCGCGTTCCAGCTCTGCAGCGCCGGTCAGGATGGCGCTGATCGGGGTGCGCAGATCGTGGCCGATCGCGGCCAGGAAAGCACTGCGGCCGGCCATGATACGCTCGGCCTCCACCCTTTTGATCTGGGCCTCGATGCGGGCCTCACGCTCCGACCGGTGCGCCTCGTTCATGCGCTTCCAGGTCGAGAGGGAGAAGGCAACAAAGACGCCGACGGAGAAGGTTGCGACGGTGAGGAGGCCGGACGCCGCCCCGTGCGGTGCCATGAACACGGGGGTCAACGCCAGATACAGCAAGGGCGATGAAACGGTCATCGCCATGGCCGGCGTGGAACTTGAGGCATTGACCACGGCGTACATGGCGGCGCCCGAAAGCAGCAGGATCGCGCAGATTCCACCGAAGGGTCCGCCGACGAGCCAGAGGGGCACGGACAGGCCGCAGAAATAGGCGGCGTTCACGACCAGGGAGATCCAGCCGGCGACACGTCGGGCCCCCAGAAGCTGTTCGGCCTTGCCGGCGGTAATCGGGGCAAAGACCCACAGGTCCACAAGCTGGATGACGAAATAGCCGACGATCCAGCTGAGACTCAGCGACCAGCCAATGATCGGATTGAAGATCAGGGCAAGCGCTGTGGCGAGGCCGAGCCGCTGCAGAAGGGATTTGCGGCGCTGACGAATCGCGCGCGCCCAGTCCCCAGCCCGGTCGCCTGGATCGGCCACGGAGGCACCAGCAGGTCTGTCGGCTTTGGCACTTGCCATGCGGCTCCCCGGATTGAGCGTTCCTGCCCTTCCGGGGATCATCACCGACTTGCCCTAACGTGCCGTCAACGGGCGGTCGAAACAGCCCCGGCGACACTGGAAAACCCGTCGGAACGCAGGCAGGCGGCGAGGTCGCGCTTGATCCGTCCGATCAGCCCGGGCCCTTCATAGATGAGGGCGGAATAGAGCTGGACGGCTGACGCTCCGGCGCGGATGCGGGCGTAGGCCTCGGCCCCGCTGTCGATGCCGCCCGCCGCGATCAGGGGCAGGCGGCCGCCTCCGGCTTCGGCTGCGGCGCGCAGGGCGGCACCGGCCCGCGCCTTCAGCGGTGCGCCCGAAAGACCCCCGGCCTCGGCCCGGTCGCGCGCGCGCAGGCTGTCGGGCCGGTCCAGCGTGGTGTTTGAGACGATCAGGGCATTGATCCCGTGATCCAGACTGGCCTCGACGATCAGGGCGATCTCGGCCGGCGTCAGGTCCGGCGCAATCTTGAGGAAGACCGGCGTCGGATCATCGCCCCGCGCCTCGGCCAGCCGGCCCAGCAGATCATCCAGCGCCGCCCGGCCCTGCAGGGCGCGCAGGCCCGGCGTATTGGGCGAGGAGACGTTGACCGTCACATAGTCGGCCAGACCCTTGAGGCGGATCAGCCCGGCGACATAGTCCGCCGCCTTGTCTTCCGTATCCTTGTTGGCCCCCAGATTGGCGCCGACGACGGCGTTGCGGGGCCGGTCCGCCAGTCGGGCGGCGAAGGCCTCCAGACCGGCGTTGTTGAAACCCATCCGGTTGATGATCGCCCGGTCCTCGCTCAGGCGGAACAGGCGCGGCTTCGGATTGCCCGGCTGGGCCAGCGGGGTGACCGAGCCGCATTCCACGAAGCCGAACCCAAGGCGCGACAGGCCGTGCAGCGCCTCGCCGTTCTTGTCCAGGCCGGCGGCCAGCCCGACCGGATTGGGCAGGGCCAGCCCGGCCACCGTGGTCGCCAGTATGGGGTCGTCGGCCCGCGCGGGGGGCAGGGGTGCCAGCTGCAGGGCCCGGATGGCCAGACCGTGGGCGGTCTCGGGATCAAGCGTGCGCAGCAGGGCCGCGCCGATATCGGTCATGGCCATCCGACGGCTCCATCGTCAAACCGAATCACGCCGTCCGCATCGACCGACAGGCCGCGTTGCGGGGCATCGACCGAGGCGGGCAGGGGCGCGAACAGGTGCGGGAACAGATCGCCGCCGCGCGACGCCTCCCATTTCAGCGCCTCGCCCAGCGGCACCAGGGCGACTTCAACGAGCACGAGGTCGGTCTTCCCGGCGTAGTGCCGCCGCGCCGTCTCGGCCAGCTGGGCCGCCGTCGACATATGGATATAGCCGTCCGCCAGATCGACCGCCGAACCCGCATAGGCACCGGCGGCCAGCGCGTCCGTCCATTCGGCCCGGTCGACCAGCTTGTAGGCGACCGCGCTCATTCGCCCCCCAGGTCGCGGGGCTGGATGTAGCCCTCGAAGGTGCAGCGCCCGGCGACGTCGACGGTGAAGATGGCCGCCGACCCCGGCGGAAAGCCGCCGCCCATCCGGTCCAGAACGGCGGGCGAAGCCGCGCCCTCAACCAGATATTCGACCGCCAGCAGGTGGATTCCCGGATTGTGGGCCACGACCATCAGGCAACCGGCCTCGTCCTCCGCCGCCTCGACGAACCGGCGCAGGATGTCGGAGCCGCCGTTGTACAGGGCCTCGTCCTCGCGCACCTGCACATCGCCGAAGGCGTCATGCAGCAGGTCCCAGGTCTGGTGGGTGCGGGCGGCGGGCGAGACCAGCGCCAGATCGGGCCGCATGCCGCGCGCGGCCAGCGCCCGGCCCATGGCGGCGGCGTCCCTGCGGCCTCTCGTCGAGAGTATGCGGTCGCGGTCCCGACCGGAGCCGGCCGCCCGTTCCGCCTCGGCATGACGCATCAGGATCAGTCGTTGCATGGGCAGGGCTTTAAGGGCGTTCGCCGCTTCCCGCCAGATCATCACCGGCCAGATTGCGCGACGATCGCGAGGCCGGTTGCGGCTGCATCGCGGGGGTCATCACCGGGGCCGTGGCGACCGCGCCACCGGGCCGGATACGGGCATAGGCCTGCCGCGTCGCTTCCAGCAGGATGACGCCGGCGGCGCCCGGCACGATCCGCTTGCCGACCTGTTCGAAGCCCTCGGCCAGCGGCAGCAGCGGTGCCCAGGGCGGGACATACAGCGTCTGCGACCACGCCGTCGGCTCAAGGCCTGCGCCGCGCACCAGCCGCTCCAGCTGGCGGCGCGTGAAGGGGCGTCCGTGGCCGAAGGGGGTCGCCTCGGAGCGCGCCCACATCCCGCCGCGCGCCGCGGCCACGAGAATGATCCGCCCTGCCGGCGACAGGGCGCGCACGGCCTCGTTCATCAGCCCCTGGGCGTCCTCGGCTTCCTCGAGGGCGTGGATCAGCAGGATGCGGTCGAAGGACCCGGCGGCGAAGGGCAGGCGGCGGTCGTCGACCAGCAGGCTGCGGTTCTTGCCGACCGACGGCCAGGCCTCGACCCCCTGGCCGCCCGGCATGGCCGCGATCACGCGCCGGGCACCTACGAAGGCATCCAGCCAGGGCGTGGCATAGCCGATACCCAGAACATCACTGTTGTCGGCCTCGCCCCAGGCGTCCTCCAGCCGTCGCGCCAGCAGCCGCCGGGCGAGCGCGCCGGTGGGCTCGCCGTAGAAGGTCCTGAGTTCCTCGATACTGCGCCGCATGCCGCCACCATAGGCCGCGCCGGGGGCGGCTGCTAGAATGCGCGCATGACCCTCGATGTGCGCCTGTTTCCCTGCCTGAACGACAACTATGGCCTTCTGGTTCGGGATCGGGAGACGGGCGTGGTCGCGACCGTCGACACCCCCGACGCTGACGCCATCCTGGCCGATCTGGAGGCCAGCGGCTGGGGCCGGCTGGACCTGATCCTCAACACCCACTGGCACCCGGACCACACCCAGGGGAACGCCCGGCTGAAGGCCGAAACCGGCTGCGAGATCGTCGGCCCCGAAGAGGTCCGCAAGGCCGCGCCGATCGACCGGATCGTGGCCGGCGGCGAAACAGTCATGCTGGGCGCCACGGCGCTGGAAGTGACGGACGCGCCCGGCCACACGCTGGGCCACATCGTCTATCGCTCGCCTTCGGACGCCCAGGCGTTCGTCGGCGATGTGCTGTTCACCCTCGGCTGCGGCCGTCTGTTCGAGGGCACGCCGGCGCAGATGTGGAACAGCCTGCAGACCCTTGCGGCATGGCCCGATGAGACGGTCGTCTGGTGCGCCCATGAGTACACGGCGGCCAATGCCCGCTTCGCGCTCAGCGTCGATAACCGGCCGGAAATGGCGGCGCGGGCGGCGGAGATTTTCGCGATGCGCGAGCGGGGCGAGGCGACCGTTCCGACCACCGTCGGCGCGGAGAAGGCGTTCAATCCCTTCCTGCGGGCGGGCGACGCAGGGGCCTTTGCGGCGGTACGGGCCGCCAAGGACGTGTTTGCAGGCTAGGTCAGCCCTCTCCCGTGGCGGACGTCAGCGCCGCGGCGGCGACGATTCCGCCAGCAGAACCTGAATGACGCGGGCCGAGGAGGGCCGGCCCGCCATCCCTTCGTCAGGGTCGACTGTCACTACCAGCCGTCCGCGCGCGTAGGTGACCGACGCACGGTCGCCCTCAAGGATGGTGATGCTGCGGAGCTGATTGAGCGTCTGCCGCGCTGTGGGCGAGCGGGCGATGCGGAGAACGGCGTCGGTGGTGACGATCAGGGCCTCGACGCAAAGTGCCTCCGAGCGGTCGCCGGTTAGATCGACAAAGACCAGTCGGCCAAGGGCCTGGCTGATCAGTTCGCTGCGTCGCGCCATCAGGCTCCACAAAAGAACGGGTCCCAGGGTCGGCGGCGTCAGGCTCTGGCCGGGGCCGGCGAAGGAGGCCGGAGAGCCGCCCGGGGCCCGGGGCGTATAGACCGTCATGCCGCCGCCGGGGGTCACCCGCAGCAGCTGGTCACCGGCGTCATTGCGATAGATCACATCGCCGCGCGGGGCCGCCGTCGGCCGCAGCACCCAGGTCTCGTCCCGTCGGTCGAAGCGCAGCAGGGGCCGCTGGCCCGACCGGTCGAGAATGAAGGCCTCGCCCGATTCCGCGACATAACGGCCGGTCGGCGGCGCGGCCCGCGCGGCGGCGGCGTTGCGGTTGCGCAGCGCTTGCGCCTGCTCCGCCTGGGCGTTGCCCTGGTTCTGGGCCTGGGCCTCGGCGGGCATCGACACCAGCGACAGCGCCGCCGCCGCGAGGGCGATCGCCATCGCGGCCGGAAGCGGCGTTCGCGCCGATCTGACCCTTGCCGTCAACTCCATGACAGCAGTGGTGGAATCGTCACGCGGCGGATTTTGGGCAGGACCGGCTCAGCCGACCAGATACTGACCGCCGTTCAGCGACAGGGTGCAGCCTGTGACATATCCGGCACGTTCGCCGGCCAGCCAGGACACCATGTCGGCGATCTCCTCGCCCTTTCCGAGCCTGCCCACCGGGATCTGGGAAATGATGCCGGCCAGCACCTTTTCGTCCATCGCCCCGACCATTTCGGTGTCGATATAGCCGGGCGCGATGCAGTTCACGGTCACGCCCTTGCGCGCGTTCTCCAGCGCCAGCGCCTTGGTGAAGCCGATCATCCCGGCCTTGGCGGCGGAATAGTTGGTCTGGCCGATCTGGCCCTTCTGGCCGTTGATCGAGCTGATGTTGACGATCCGGCCGAAGCCGCGGTCACGCATGCCGTTGATGACCTGACGCGTCATGTTGAACACGCTGTCCATGTTCACGCGGATCACGTCGGACCACTGGTCCGAGTTCATCTTGTGGAAGAAGCCGTCGCGGGTGATGCCGGCGTTGTTGACCAGAATGTCGATGGGGCCGAGCTGGTCTTCGATCTCCTTCACGGCGCGGGCGCAGTCGTCGAACGAACCGACGTTGCCCTTGACGATCGAGACGCCCAGTTCCTTCGCCGTGGCCTCGGCGGCCTCGACATTGCCGGAATAGCCGGCGGCGACGAGCATGCCGTCTTCCTTCAGGCGCTGAACGATCGCCTTGCCGATGCCGCGGGTTCCACCCGTGACCAGAGCCACTCGAGCCATGTGCGTTTCCTTGTCCCTGTTGGCCCGCTCTGACGGAGGGCCTTCAGGGAAATGTTTAACGGCAGGAATGGATGGGGGCTAGGCCTTAGGGCTTGGGGAGTATGGCCGGTTACGACGCCGACACCCTTCGCGCCGCACCTGGGCCCCCAAGCCCTAAGCCCTCAGATCTTCGCCATATCCAGCACGAACCGGTACCGCACGTCGGACTTCTCAAGCCGCGCATAGGCTTCGTTGATCTGGTCGGGCGCGATCAGTTCGATGTCGCAGGCCAGGCCGTGCTCGGCGCAGAAGTCGAGCATCTCCTGGGTCTCGCGGATGCCGCCGATCAGCGAACCGGCCACCGACCGGCGCCGCCACAGCAGGCCCATGGCATAGACCGGCAGGCCCTCGGTGGTCAGGCCCAGCATGACCATGGTCCCGTCCTTGGCCAGCAGGTTCACATGGCTGGCGATCTCGTGCGTGGCCGAGACGGTGTTGATGATCAGGTCGAAGCTCTCGCCCGCCGCCTTCATCGCCGCCTTGTCGGAGTTGATCAGGAAATGTCTGGCGCCCATCCGCTCGGCGTCGGCCTTCTTGCGGTCCGATGTCGACAGGACGGTGACCTCGGCCCCCATGGCCGCCGCCTGTTTGACCGCCATATGGCCCAGGCCACCGAGGCCGATCACCGCGACCTTCGATCCCGGACCGACCTTCCAGTGCTTCAGCGGCGAATAGGTGGTGATCCCGGCGCAGAGCAGGGGGGCGGCTGCGTCCAGCGGGATGCTGTCGGGGATGGTCACGACATAGTTCTGGTCGACCACGATGGCGGTGGAATAGCCGCCCTGGGTGATCTTCTGGCCGGTTTCGGCCGCGTGGGCATCCGGCGAGCCATAGGTCTGGACCATGCCGGGGACGCAGTACTGCTCCTCGCCGTCGCGGCAGGGTTTGCACTGGCGGCAGCTGTCGACCATGCAGCCGACGCCGACCCGGTCACCGACCTTGAAGCGGCTGACACCCGACCCCACCGCCGTCACCACGCCCGCGATCTCGTGACCCGGCACGATCGGATAGGTCGTATTGCCCAGGTCGTTCTTCACGATGTGCAGGTCGGAGTGGCAGACCCCCGCGAATTTGATCTCGATGGCCACATCGTCCGGACCGGGATCGCGCCGGTCGAAGCTGTAGGGCGACAGCGGTGCCGTGCTGGAGGTGGCGGCGAAGGCGCGGGTGGCGATGGGCATCGGGGGGCTCCTGAATGGCTGGCTTCAAGTGAGGGCACCGGGACGCCGGCGCAACCGCCTCAGCCGAGTTTGGTGATCAGCGCCTGCGCTGCCGCCGGATTGCGCACCTTCGCCCCGGCGATGAAATAGGCGAAGACGTCGCCGGTCTTCGCCCAGTCGCGCGTCTGTTTCACGACGCCGTCCAGTTCGGCGGAGGTCATCCCGGTCGGCTCGTCCTCGCGGCTCGACATCAGGCGCGCATATCTGAAATCCGCCGTGGGCTGGTCGATCCGCGGCCACTCGGGCGCCTCGTCGTCGACGGCATAGACGATAGCAGCCCCGTATTTGGCCGCGAGATCATAGAACTGCTGGGTGTCGAAGCTCGGGTTCCGCACCTCCAGCGCATGCCGCAGCCGGACCCCGTCCTGCTCCTTCGGCAGCAACTTCAGGAAGCCCTCGAAATCGACCGGGTCGAATTTCTTGGTCCCCATGAACTGCCAGTTGATCGGCCCCAGCTTGTCGCCCAGCGCGCTCAGCCCCTGGCCGAGGAACCGCTCCATCGACTCGCCCATTTCCGACAGGATCTTGCGGTTGGTGCAGTAGCGACTGGCCTTCACCGCGAAGACGAAACCGTCGGGCGTCTCGTCCCGCCACTTCATCCAGCTGTCCGGCTTGAAGGTCGAATAGTAGGTGCCGTTGATCTCGATCGAGGTCAGCTTCGAGCTGGCGTACTCCAGCTCCTTCTTCTGGCTCAGCCTGTCCGGATAGAAGACGCCGCGCCACGGCTCATAGGTCCAGCCGCCGATGCCGACGCGAATGGTTCCGGTCATGACAAGCTCCGCTCGGGTCAGAAGGTCAGGGATGCAGCATAGCCGGGGTCGGCCAGCCGGGAATTGAGGAACTCGCCCTGCCGCTCTCGCGGCACGGCATAGGCGATGAAGGCCGCCAGTGCGGGCAG
Source organism: Aquidulcibacter paucihalophilus (assembly GCA_030285985.1). NCBI lineage: Bacteria > Pseudomonadati > Pseudomonadota > Alphaproteobacteria > Caulobacterales > Caulobacteraceae > Aquidulcibacter > Aquidulcibacter paucihalophilus. Next base: position 2,856,126 of record CP127384.1, on the reverse strand, counting down.
CGTCTCCGGCGGCGCGTCCATCGCCTCGGGCATTTCGCATTCGGCCATGGCGAAATAGCAGGCGCCGTCCGCGTCCAGCAGCAGGTCGATGTCCCAGTGCAGGCCGTGCCGGTCGCTGATGCTGCGTCTGAGCTTGTGGATGCGCCGCGTCGTCAGCGGCCACAGGTCATCGAAGTCGCGCGGCTCGGCCAGCGCCGTCTCGATCTCGATCAGCCGGCCGCCCGCCGTGATCTTGTATGTGAAACTGTCGTGCGCCGCCCCGCCCCGCGTCTGCCGGCGGATACGGCCGTCACCCGGAAGGTAGCCCTGTCGGATCTCGCTCCACTCCGACCGCTCCCAGAGGGCCAGCACCGCTGCCGGATCGGACAGGACGTATTTGCGCTCGTTCTCGGTCGGCATGGCGCGGTTCTAGCGCGGGGGCGTCGCCGTTGGAACGCGGGTCCGGCGGACTTCGGCCGTCGCCTCGAACCGCAGGGCGGTGCGTCAGTCCGTCGTGAAGCGGATCGAGCGCACGGCCGCCTCGGCGGCGTCCAGCCCGTTGCCGAAGCCGCTGGACGAGATCACCACGGACTGGGTGCCGTCGCTGACGACCGCCCACAGGCATTCGCCGGCGGCGGCATGGAAGCCGGTCTCGGGGTCGCTGATCCCGCAGGTGACCACGGCGCGCAGGCCGGACTGGCCGTTCACCTCGAACGCCTCGACCGCCACGGGCTCGAACCGGCCGTAGGTGGTCATCAACCGGCCTTCGGCGTTGCGCTCAAAACCGCCCTCCGCCGCGGCGACTGCCTCCAGCGGCCCGGCGAAGACCTGCACCGTGAGGAGGTCGCGCATGAACTCTTCTGCGGACGGATCGAACAGCACGACACAGCGCGGAGTGGCCCCGTCACAGGGTCGGGTCTGGAGGCCGGCGGCATGGTCAAAGGCGACGCCGAGGGCCGTGGAGGCCTGCGGGCCGGCCGGGGTGGCCGCAGCCGGCTCAGGCTCGCCCACCGCAGCGGCCTCCCGGCATCCGGCAATCCCCATTGCGGCCAGAACCGCGACAATGCCCAAAGCCCTCATGACCCGTCTCCCGCCCGTTGCGGCCGAGCCTCTGCCCCTTGGGGCCGGCGATCAAGGCCTCAATAGGCGAAGTCCCGGTACAGCCGTGTCAGATCGCCCTGCCACTCGCCGTGATACAGCGCCAGCAGTCGGTCGGCGGGGGTGATGCCTGTCGCCCGGTTTCCGTCTGCCTTCGACCTCAAGCCGGCCGGTCGGAGGTCCAGCAAGGCATCAACGCAGCCTCAGCCATTCGTGCCCACGCCCCGATCGGCGAGGCGCTGTCGCCAGACATGGTCAGTTCTGCATAGGTCCGGCTGAGCGGAAAAGTACCTCTGGCGTTCAGGCTAAAGGTGTAGTCGTCCAGTGTGATGCTATCGACTGGGACCGGGGCCTCCACTGCAGCTGGGATGCCGGGGAAATCGAGTACCGGTCGTTCAATCTGTTCCATCGATACGAGAGCCTGGTCTACTGCTGGACAACTGCGTCCATCAGCATACCGGGTGGTCACCGCCAGAAAATCCGCCGTGCGCATCCGCGCCATCCAAACGTAATCGAAGCGTTCGCTGGCCCTTTTGACCTGCACGCGGTGAAAACTCATGACGCTAGGCGATCGATTGTTCCGACTTATCAGGACTGACGCGAACGGAGAGGCTCCGGCTAGGGAGGCAGAGGCACCTGCGGCGACATAGGCTTCCGCATCCTCCACCCGAGAGAGGCCTGCGTCTGGCCGATCCAGATGAAACGAAGTGGAGCCGACCTCTTGGGGCGACTGAGGGAGGGAGAAACCAAGCACCGCGAGGCTGATTCCTATCGGCAACATATCGGTCATCCCGTCTAGGCTTCCGGGCAGTCCGGATTGATGGGCGGCGGAGGCGGAAGTTTTCTTTCGACGGCGTCCTTGAATGCATCCTTCTCCGAATAAGGAAAAGCGCGCGTCACTCCTTCGCAGTCCGTAATAAACAATGTGAACGTCGAGGCAGGAACGTGAAACTGATCAACTGCCGTGGTGGCCCAGTTCCAATCGGGGTCAGACGGGAATTGGTTCTCATACAACTCCTCTTGTCCCTGGAGGCCACCACTTCCGCAGTAGACGTTGTTCGGATGATTGTGATTGAAGCCCAACACGTCCGCGAACGCTATGCCGAACTCGTTGCGTGCCGCATTTCTGTCTGCGGCGGAGATGGTAGCGCCCGCGCCGCCTCTAATTTCATGTGTGAGAGTCTGACCGTTTTCCGTCCATGTGAATGAGAAAAACTCCTTTGAGTTTCGCTCAGACTTCTGGCCCAATTCAGTCGCGAATTTCTGGGCCGCGCATTGTTTCTGCCGCTCATTCTCAGCATCGACCTCTTCCTGCGTCGGGCCGGAAGGTCCCTCGTTGCCTTCGCCCACCTCGTTCTGCTCTTCCGGATTATGGCTGGGGCCGCCCGGAGTTCCGCCTCCGGGACCGGCGGTAAAGACAAGTCGAGTACCAGTAACAGTGATGCCCGGAAGTTCGCTCGGTGGCTGGTCAGTCATCGTCACTTCTCCAGGTCGAGTGGGGATGGGAGACTGTTTCACAATCTGGAGTGGCAAAAAATAACTTTAACGTGATCGCCTCAATAGGCGAAGTCCCGGTACATCCGGGTCAGGTCGCCCTGCCATTCGCCGTGGTACAGGGCCAGCAGCCGGTCGGCGGGGGTGATGCCGCTGTCGGCGATGTCTTCCAGCTCCGACAGATAGCCGCGCTCGTCGACCATGCCGCCGCTGAAGCGGGCGCGGTTCTTCAGTCCCTGTTTGGCGATGGCCACCAGATCGACGGCGATATCGCGGACCGACCGCCCGGCGACCTCGGCCTTCAGCCCCAGCCGGGTCACATCGCGGCGCAGACGCTCGTGGTCGGCGATGTCCCAGTCCTTGACCAGGTCCCAGGCCGCGGCCAGCGCCGCACCGTCGTACAGGATCCCGGCCCACAGGGCCTGCAGCGCGCAGATCCGGCTCCACGGCCCGCCGTCGGCGCCGCGCATCTCGAGGTAGGATTTCAGCCGCACCTCGGGGAAGAGGGTGGTCAGGTGGTCGTTCCAGTCCTTGAGCGTTGCCCGCTCGCCCGGCAGGGCGGGCAGGCCGTCGGTCATGAAGCTGCGGAACGACTGGCCGGACAGGTCGACATAGGTCTCGCCCCGCTTGGCGAAATACATCGGCACATCCAGCGCATAGTCGGCGTATCGCTCGTAGCCGAAGCCGTCCCGGAAGACGAAGTCGAGCATCCCCGTCCGGTCCGGGTCGGTGTCGGTCCAGACATTGGCGCGCGACGACAGGAAGCCGCTGGGCTTGCCCTCGATGAAGGGCGAACAGGCGAACAGGGCGGTGGCGATCGGCTGCAGCGCCAGCGAAGTGCGGAATTTCGCGACCATGTCGGCCTCGTCCGCAAAGTCCAGGTTCGACTGGATGGTGCAGGTGCGCAGCATCATGTCGAGGCCCAGCGACCCCTTCTTCGGCATATAGGCGCGCATGATCTTGTAGCGGCCCTTGGGCATGACCGGCACGTCCTCGCGCCGCCACATCGGGTCGAAACCCGCGCCGATGAAGCCGAGGTTGATCTGGTCGGCGACCTGTTTGACCTCCATCAGATGCTGGCCGGTCTCGTTGCAGATGTCGTGGACATCCTTCAGCGGCGCGCCGGACAGTTCGAACTGCCCGCCCGGCTCCAGCGAGATCGAGGCGGTCATCCCCTCGTCGTTCTTGCGCTCCAGGGCGATGACGTAGCCGGCCTCCTCGACGGGGCTCCAGCCGAAGCGCTGCAGGCCGGTCAGCATCGCCAGGATGCCGCCTTCGCCCTCATAGGCCGGGCGCCGCAGGGTGGTGCGGTCGAAGCCGAATTTCTCGTGCTCGGCACCGATGCGCCACTGCGCCTTCGGCTTGGCGCCCTTCGACATGGCGCCGATCAGGTCTTCCCGGGAAAGCGGCGCAGCGTCGGTCATGCATTCAGCCCTGTTGTGGCGGCTAGATGGGGCGAAACCGAACATTCCTCAAGGGATGTCGTGATGAACCCGGCTGCGTTTCTTGCGGGCGTTGAACGGAGTCATGACGCTGACGAAGAAGGCGATCGACCAGCCCAGCAGGATCGCCCCCGCGACCCCCTCGAACGCCCCCAGCAGCCGCCACTCGGGGGCCATCAGCGAGTCATCGTAGCCGACCGAGCCGTAGCTGATGCTGGAGAAATAGACGGCCTCGCGCAGATCGGGCACCGCGCCGATCAGCTTGAACACGAGGGCATACATCCAGATCTCAACCCCGTGCAGGACGAACAACCCCAGCACCACCGCGATGGTCAGCAGAGCATGCTGCCACAACGGCCCCTCGACATAGGACCGGCCCGCCCGGTGTTCATACAATTCCAGCCCCCGGCCGAGGCCGAGCAGGCCGAAGCCGTGCAGGCTGACGGTGAGCAGGGCGAGAAGCGTCGACAGGGCGAGTTCGTTGAACATGGCCCATCCTGCCCTGAAGCCGGGCGACCCGCTAGCGGGCCCAGTCGCCGACGGTCGCCTGCCAGAGGGTCAGGGCAGCGATCGCCGCGGTGTCGGCCCGCAGAATTCGCGGCCCCAGCGATACGGCGGTGGTGAAGGGCAGGGCCCTCAGACGCTCCCGCTCTTCCGGCGAGAATCCGCCTTCGGGGCCGATCAGCACGGTCCAGGGACCCCCGCCGGCCTCCGCCAGCGCCGGCCCCGCCGGCGCGCCGCCCGTCTCGTCGCAGAACATCAGCCGCCGCCCGGCCTCCCAGCCGTCCAGCAGGTCGCCCAGCTTCACCGGCTCGTCGATCATCGGCACGTCCAGCCGCCCGGTCTGTTCGGCGGCCTCGATGGCGATGGCGTCCAGCCGGTCCATGCGCACATGCTGGACCTGCGTCCGGTGGGTGGCGACCAGCCCGACCCGTCGCGCCCCCAGTTCGGTGGCCTTCTCGACGGCGAACTCCAGCGCGGACTTCTTCACCACCGCGATCAGCAGCTGCACGTCCGGCCCCATGGCCTGCGGACGCACCAGTTCCTCCGCCCGCAGCACCACGCCCTTCTTGAGGATTTCGGCGATGACGCAGCGCCACTCCCCGTCACGCCCGTTGAACGCCAGCAGGCTGTCCCCGAGCTTCAACCGCATCACCTGGGTTAGGTAACGCGACTGGTCGAGCGTCGGCAGGACCGCGGCGTCGGCGGACAGGGGTGTGGAGACGTGGAGGCGGATCATGGGGCAGGTTTAGCTTGTCATCCCCGACGAGCGAAGCGAGATCGGGGACGGTAAGGTGAACACCATCTCCGGCCCGGTCGGCTTGCCGAACCGGGCCTAGGCCTGATTGGCCAGCAGGTCGCCGTACAGGTCCGCCCAGCGCGGATTCAGGTCCTCGACCAGGGCGAATTTCCACGCGCGTAGCCATCGCTTGATGCGCTTCTCCCGCAGAATGGCCTGATCCACGTACTGATGGGTTTCATACCAGACGAGCCGATCAATCGCCCGCTCACGGGTATGGCCTGGGATCAGACTCTGCTTGTGCTCGCCAACGCGACGGATCAGGTCGTTGGTCATGCCGACGTACAGCCAGCCGCACGGACCGCTGGCGAGGATATAGACATAGAAGCGCTTGGCCATGGCTGCCTCCCGGATCAACTCTTGCGAGTTGTCCGGGTGAGGTCAAGGTTGTGCGGCCAGCGTCCCCGATCTCGCTTCGCTCGTCGGGGATGACAAGGGGCCGGACCTGAACTCTCAGAGCGTACGCGCGATCAAGAGCTTCATGATTTCGTTGGTGCCGCCGTAGATCCGCTGCACCCGCGCGTCCTTGTACAGCTGGGCGATCGGGTATTCGTTCATATAGCCGTAGCCGCCGTGCAGCTGCAGCATCTCGTCGATGACCTCGCCCTGGATGTCGGTGACCCAGTATTTGGCCATGGAGGCGGTGACGGCGTCGAGCTGACCCTTGAGGTGCAGCCCCATGCAGTGGTCGACGAAGACCTTGGCCACCGTCAGCTTGGTCTTCACCTCGGCCAGTTTGAACTGGGTGTTCTGGAAGTCGATCACCCGCTTGCCGAAGGCCTTGCGCTCCTTGACGTAGGCGAGGGTTTCCTGGAGCCCGCGCTCGGCCGCGGCCACGCCCTGGATGGCGATGTTCAGCCGCTCCTGCGGCAGCTGCTGCATCAGCTGGATGAAGCCCTGGCCCTCGCCGCCGCCGATGATGTTCTCGCCGGGGACCTTCACATCGTTGAAGAACAGTTCGGAGGTGTCATTCCCCTCCATGCCGATCTTGTGCAGGTTCCGGCCGCGCTCGAAGCCTTCGGCCCCGTCGGTTTCGACCACGATCAGCGACGTGCCCTTGGCCCCTTCGGCCGGATCGGTCTTGGCCACGACGATGATGAAATTGGCCAGCTGTCCGTTGGTGATGAAGGTCTTGGAGCCGTTCACCACATACTGGTTTCCGGTCTTGATGGCGGTGGTCTTGACCCCCTGCAGGTCGGAGCCGGCACCCGGCTCGGTCATGGCGATGGCGCCGACCAGTTCGCCCGACTGCAGCCGTGGCAGCCAGCGCGCCTTCTGCTCGGCCGTCCCGTAGTGCCAGATGTAGGGCATGACGATCGCATTGTGCAGCGAGATGCCGAAGTGATCCGCGCCCTTCCAGCCCAGCTGGCGCATCAGCACCACCTCATGCCGGTAGTCCCCGCCCATGCCGCCGTCTTCCTCGGGCATCGACAGGCCCAGCAGGCCAGCGTCGCCGGACGCGTTCCACAGCTCCCGCGGCACACTGGAGTTCGCCAGCCACGACTGCACCGCCTCGGGCGAGGCATGCTCGTCGATCCATTTGCCGACGCTGTCGGAGAAGAGGACGATCTCCTCTTCCTGCATGAAATCGGGCTCGGGGACGTTGAGGACGTTCATGGCATACGCTCAGCTTCTCCCTCCCTCTCCGAGGGAGGGTGGCCGCGAAGCGGCCGGGTGGGAGGGGCTGGGCGACGAGGGCGCTGCGGCTGGATTGCCTGGCCCTCCCCACCCCGTCGGCCTGGCCGACGACCCTCCCCCGGGCGGGGGAGGGAGATAGTCAGTGCGGCCCTAGAACGCCTCGGCCGGCATCGCCATGAGCACGTCCGCGCCGGTCTTCAGCTTGGCCAGGTGCGCCGCCGTGTCCGGCAGGATCCGCTCCACGAAATAGCGGCCGGTCATCAGCTTGTTGGCGTAGAACGGATCGCTGGTCCCGGCGTCGACCTGGGCCTGCGCCGCCTTGGCCATCTGCGCCCACATATAGGCGAGCGCCGTCAGGCCGAAGACGTGCAGATAGTCGGTGCTCGCGGCACCGGCATTGTCCGGGTTCTGCATGCCGTTCTGCATCAGCCACATCGTGCCTTCCTGCAGCTTCTTCTTGGCGTCGGCCAGGCCGTCGACGAAGGGCTTGATCGGACCCTCGGCGCCATTCTCGGCCACGAAGGCGTCGATGTCGGCGAACCAGCTCATGATCGCCCGGCCGCCATTGGCCGGCAGTTTGCGCCCGACCAGATCCAGCGCCTGGATGCCGTTGGCACCTTCGTAGATCATGGTGATGCGCGCATCGCGCAGATACTGCGACGCCATGAAATGCTCGGTGTAGCCGCTGCCGCCGTGCACCTGCATGGCCAGCGAGGCGACGTGGAAGCCCTTGTCGGTCAGATAGGCTTTCAGCACCGGGGTGATCAGACCCATATAGTCATGGGCCTTCTGCGCCTCGGCGGCATCGCTCGAGTGCTGCAGGTCGGCCTGAAGTGCGGTCCACAGGGTGAAGGCCTGGCCGCCCTCGATGAAGGCCTTGGCCTCCAGCAGCATGCGGCGCACGTCCGGGTGGACCATGATGGAGTCGGCCGGCAGTTCCGGGGTCTTCGGCCCGGTCAGCGAACGACCCTGCAGGCGGTCATGGGCGAATTCGACGGCGGCCTGATAGGCGGCCGTGCCGATCGACAGGCCCTGCAGGCCGGTGCCGAGGCGGGCCTCGTTCATCATCACGAACATGCCGGCCATGCCCTTGTTCTCGGGTCCGACAAGCCAGCCCCTGGCGTTCTCATAGGCCATGACGCAGGTGGCGTTGCCGTGGATGCCCATCTTGTGCTCGAGGCCGGCGCAGGCCGCGCCGACGTTGCGCTCGCCCAGCGATCCGTCCTCATTGACGAAGACCTTGGGCACCACGAACAGGCTGATGCCCTTGATCCCCTCCGGCGCGCCCTCGATCCGGGCCAGCACCAGATGGATGATGTTGTCGGTGAAATCGTGCTCGCCCGAGCTGATCCAGATCTTCTGGCCGGTGATGTTGTAGCTGCCGTCGCCATTTGGAACGGCCTTGGTGCGGATCAGGCCCAGGTCCGTGCCGCACTGCGGCTCGGTCAGGTTCATGGTCCCGCCCCATTCGCCGATGGCCATCTTGGGGAGATACATCGCCTTCTGCTCATCCGAGCCATTGGCGTTCAGGCCCCAGTAGGCCCCGGCCGTCAGGCCCGGATACATCGAGAAGGCTGCGCTGGCGGCGGCCGTGAACTGGCCGAACGCCATGGCCACGACCGAAGGCATGCCCTGGCCACCGTGCTCGGGCAGGGCCGACAGGGCGGGCCAGCCGGCCTCGACCATGGCCTTGTAGGCCTCCTTCCAGCCGGTCGGGCCGGTGACCTTGCCGTTGTCCCACTTGCAGCCTTCCTGATCGCCGATGCGGTTCAGGGGGGCGATGACCTCCTCAGAGAATTTCGCGCCCTCTTCAAGAATCTGGGCCACAAGCTCCGACGAGACGTCGGCGAAACCGGGCTGGTTCGAATAGCGATCGATCTCCAGAACCTCGTTCAGGACAAACGTCAGGTCGCGGACAGGCGCCTTGTAGGCCATGGGATTACGCTCTCGCTTTGAAGGGCTGGAGGGTGTGGTCAGGGTTGAGCCGGGCCTTCAACAGGTCGGCGTATTCCTCGGCGCCAGGCAGCAGGTCAGGGCGGAACTCGCCCAGTTTCCGCTCCATGACGGCGCAGGCTTCCTCGGCCGTCTCGATGGCGGCGTCGAGGTCTTCGCGTTGCTGTTTCAGCGCGGCGATCTGGGCGCGATGGCGGCGCAGGGCGACGGCCATCTGGTGGGCGTTGTGATTGTTGTGGTCGTACAGATCCAGCATCTCCTGGATCTCGAGCAGGGAGAAGCCGATGCGCCGGCCGCGCAGGATCAGCTTCAGCCGGGCCCGGTCGCGGGCGTCATAGACGCGCGTCTGCCCCTTGCGGGCCGGGGTCAGCAGCCCCTTGTCCTCATAGAATCTCAGGGCGCGCGCCGTCGCCCCGAACTCCCGGCAGAGCTGACGGATGGAATAGGTACGGTGATCGTCGGCGGTCGCCATGGTCACGTCATAACTTGACGTGCACGTAAAGGGAAGCCTTTAGGTCTTCATGGCCCGCAAACACGTCAACCTCGGCAGCGCCCCGGACAAACGCGACCTGCCGCAGAAGACCTGCGTCGTCTGCGGCCGGCCGTTCTCATGGCGCCGCAAATGGGCGCGCGACTGGGATCAGGTGAAGGTCTGTTCCGACCGTTGCCGGGCGGCAGGGGCCTAGCGAACCTCGCGGGCCCGCTTCCACAGGACCGTGACGGTCATGGCGATCAGGACCAGGTTGGTCAGGGCCGGGCCGAGGTCCATGCCCGTGGCGTGGATACCCAGCATCACGACTTCCAGCGCCAGCAGGCCGCTCGCGGCCATGACCAGTAGCGGCCGGCCATGTTTCCAGGAGACCAGCGGGGCCAGCATCAGAAGGGCGAGGATGATCTCGGCGACGCCCAGGCCGCGGACCATGTTCGGCGCGACAAGGGCGGGCCAGCGCATCAGGTCGACGAGATTGTCCATCGGCTCGCTGAGCTTGGCGTAGCCGGCCGCGATGAAGAACATCGCGATCCACCCCTGGAGCGTCCAGAGGGTCAGGTTCCGATAGCTCCGGTTCAGGCGGGCCCGGGCGGGCGTGAGGGTCTGGGTGGACATTTTCGGCACGCCGGGGAGGGCGCTCTCTTTATTTGCAACAGTCGCGATGTCGGATCGCATGACCCGTTCCGCAAGAGCGCGAAGCGTGAGCGTAACCATCCGTGACCGCCTTCTGCGAGAGCTACGGGGCCGAAGCGTGGCCGTATGCATAACTCTCTGTAATGCGGCTTCGGTTTCGATGACCTTAAGCGGTTCGCGGGAACGGGCGGCGCGGGAGGGGATCGGGGCGTGGGTCACGGCGGCTCCTGGGTCGGGATGAGCTACGGGCCGCACGGACCGTTGGTTTCATCTACCGCCGTTCTGCTGCCGCCCTGTTGTCAGCAGTCGACCAGACCGCACGCCGCGCCGGCCGCCCGCACGCGGGCGACCTTGGCCTCGAACAGCTCCCAGTCGTCGTCGGCCTCGATGGCCGCCCAGATCGTCTCGACCTCGTCGATCAGCATCTCCTCCGGTTCCGCGGCAGCGAAGACCGGCGCTTCCAGCCGCTCGGGCCGGTCCGGCGCATGCTCGAACAGGGCGAAGCGGAAGGCGTCGAAGGCCTCGCCCTGGTACAGCTTCCCGCGGGGCCCCTGCAGCGCACGCGCCGAAGAGGCGAAGCCGCCGAACCAGTCGAAGAACAGCGGCTCCCAGCGAAGCGCCTCGCCGCCCTCGCGCAGCAGCGCCAGGGTCGTGTCCAGCAGCCGCTGATCCGCGGCCTCGCCGAGGCTCTGGACGCCCAGTCGCGCGAGGAAGGCTGCACGCAGTTCGCGGATATAGGCCGGGCCGAAGCCGTTCAACGCCTCGGTCAGGGGCTCGGCGTCCGCGACCAGCTTCAACGCGCCGCCCAGCTGGGTCAGGGCCCAGAACACCGCCTCCGGCTGGCGCGCGAAGGCGTAGAGGCCGGTCTGGTCGAAATAGGCGGCGGTGAAGCCGGGTTCGTAGTGCGGCAGGAACCGCCAGGGGCCGTAGTCGAAGCTCTCGCCGGTGACGTTCAGATTGTCGGTGTTCAGCACGCCGTGGACGAAGCCCGCCGCGATCCATCGCGCCGTCAGCCGGGCCGAGGCCTCGACTACGGCCCGCAGCAAGCCGGGCGTATCGCCCGCTGCGACCGTCGGGTGGTAGAGCGACCGCGCATGCTCGACCAGGGCCTCGACCATGTCGGTCCGGCCCAGATACGCCGCCCGCTGGAAGGTGCCGAACCGGATATGGCTGTGCGACAGCCGCACCAGGACCGCCGACCGCGTCGGCGACGGCTCATCGCCGCGCTCCAGGTCCTCGCCGGTCTCGATCAGCGAGAAGGCCCGGCTGGTCGGCACGCCCTGCGCCTCCAGCATCTCCGCCGCCAGCACCTCGCGCACCCCGCCCTTCAGCGTCAGCCGTCCGTCCCCGGACCGGGACCACGGTGTCTGGCCGGATCCCTTGGTGCCCAGGTCGAGAAGTCGACCTGGGGTGGCGCTATCGCTCGCGGCGCGGCCGCTCGCTGCTTGAGCGCCGACGGGGATCTCTCTGATCTGCGCCGCGAGGAAGCCGCGGCCGTCGCCGAGGTCGGGGTTGTAGTTGCGGAACTGATGCCCGTGATAGCGCATGGCGATCGGGCCGGGCTGGCCGGGCAGGGGCTCGAACCGGCCGAAATGGGCGATCCATTCCGCGTCGGTCAGCGTCTCCAGACCCACGGTCCCGGCGGCCCGGTCGTTGCGGAACCGCAGGAGGGTTTGAGGGAAGTCCGCCGCCCGGACCGCGTCGCCATAGTCGTCTCCCAGAGCGAAGAAGCGGGGATCGGGGGCATGGGCGGGGGAGACGGGCATCCGGCGCAGATGCGGTCTCCGGTCCGTCGGCGCAACCGCCGATCGCGGTTGAACCCGCTGTCCCCTCGCGTATTGTAGGCCTCAGACATCAGGCCGGGTTTCCCGGTCAGGCTGGCGCGCCTGCCCAAGCGGCGCGAATCCGGTCCGGCGTCCGTCGATAACCTGACGCCACGACAGTCTCTTCCAGAATTCCGGAGGCCCGCCGTGGCGCGCAAGATCACACTCGACTTCCTCAAGACCGAGGCGGCGTCCGGCATGGTGCTGGGCCTGGCGGCCGTGGCGGCCCTGATCGTCGCCAACTCGCCGCTGGCACCCGCCTATTTCAGCTGGCTCAAGAGCGAGCACATCCTGCAGATCGGCCCGCTGTTGCTGGAGCTGACGATATCCGAGTGGATCAAGGAAGGCCTGATGGCGGTCTTCTTCCTCGTGGTCGGGCTGGAGATCAAATACGAGATTCTCAAGGGCGAGCTCAGCGACCCCCGCAAGCTGGCCACGCCGGTGCTGGCCGCACTGGGCGGCATGATCGCGCCAGCCCTCGTCTATCTGGCCGTTTCAGGTCTGCTGAACGGGCCGCACGGCGGGTGGCCGATCCCCCTTGCGACCGACATCGCCTTCGCCCTGGCGGTTTTCGCCGTGGCAGCGCGCGGCCTGCCGTCCTCGCTGCGGGTCTTCCTGCTCACGCTCGCCATCGTCGACGACCTCGGGGCGATCGCCCTGATCGCCGTCCTGTTCTCGAGCGGCGTTGACTGGGTCCCGCTGGCCTGGGTCGCGGGCCTGCTGGCGGTCGGTGCCCTGTTCGCCTCGCGCCGCCGCGTGGCCGCGCCCTTCTGGGTGCTGGGCTTCGGCGTGGTCTGGTACCTCACCGTCCTCGCCGGCCTGTCCACCTCCCTGACGGCGGTTGCCTTCGCCCTGATCGTGCCGGTCGCCGATCGGAGCGACGACCGTCAGAGCCCGCTGAAGGAGGCGATGCACGACCTCCACCCCTACGTCGCCTATCTGGTCCTGCCACTGTTCGCCTTCGCCAAGGCCGGGGTCTCCTTCGCCGGCCTGTCTCTCGAACAGGCCTTCGCGCCGCTGGTGCTGGGCATCGCCCTGGGCCTGTTCATCGGCAAGCAGATCGGCGTGTTCGGCTTCGCCTGGCTCGCCTCGGCCCTGAAGGTCGGCCGCCGCCCGACGGACGCGACCTGGCTCGAACTCTACGGCGTCAGCCTGCTGTGCGGGGTCGGGTTCACCATGAGCCTGTTTGTGGGGATCCTCGCCTTCCCGGGTGCCATCGACTCGGTGGAGCAGGTCGAGGTCAAACTGGGCGTGCTGGCGGGATCGTTCCTGTCTGCCGCCGTGGGGGCCGCGGTTCTTGTCGCGGCGACACGAAGGCGCAAGATTTTGGCCGGGGTGGGCACTGATACTCACGCCCGCTAGGCGAATATTGACCTAACGTCATCGGTTTCTGTCGCTTTTGCGTCACAGTCGGGCTTCACCCGTGGCGCAAATGAGGCGCTGGAGGCCCCCGCTCCTTGTCGCTGAGTCCCGCTTGGATTACGCCGGAGACTGGACCAACCGTGCTCCACAGAAGGGCGCGGTCCAAGGGATCAGGAAACGCCGCGGTTGCCGTCAAGGACGGAGGCCCGGCCCATGTCGGGGAGCCACCATGCGCCTTACCAACCTTCTTCGCACCACTGTGTCGGCCGCCGTGGTCGGGGCATGCGCCTTCGGCCTCGCCGGTGCCGCATCCGCCCAGGACGCGGCCCAGGACGGCCCGCAGACCATCGACGACATCATCGTCACCGCCCAGAAGCGTGAGCAGAACCTTCAGGACGTGCCGATCGTGGTCACCAGCCTGTCGGCCGAGACCCTGCAGGACGCCGGCGTCCGTGACATCAAGGACCTGCAGATCCTGACCCCCGGCATGACCGTCACCTCGACGTCGTCGGAAGCCTCGACCACCGCCCGTATCCGCGGCGTCGGCACGGTCGGTGACAACCCCGGTCTGGAAAGCTCGGTCGGCGTGGTCATCGACGGCGTCTATCGTTCGCGCAACTCGGTCGGCTTCGGCGATCTGGGCGAAATGGCCCGCATCGAGGTCCTGAAGGGCCCGCAAGGCACGCTGTTCGGCAAGAACACCTCGGCCGGCGTCATCAACATCATCACCGAGGCCCCGTCGTTCACGCCGGAATTCGGTGCCGAACTGACCGTCGGCAACTACGGTGCCATGGCCGCTTCGGGCTCGGTCTCCGGCCCGATCAGCGACACCCTGGCCTTCCGCCTCTACGCCGGCCGCCGTCTGCGCGACGGCTTCATGGACATCGATATCGGTGACGGCCCGCGTCCCGAGACCACCGACAACAACCAGGACTTCGGCACCGTCCGCGGCCAGCTGCTGTGGCTGCCCAGCGACAACGTCTCGTTCCGCCTGATCGGCGACTATTCCCGTCGTGACGAGTTCTGCTGCATCGGCACCCAGATCCGCACCGGCCCGACCTTTGCGTTCGTTGACGGCCTCTCGGTCGGCACCGGCCAGCGTCCGCCGGCCGTCGGCAGCGGCCCGCTGCCCTACCTGCGCACGGGCTTCGCCAACCGCTCGTCCTACCAGGAAGTCACCGATCGCGGCGTCTCGCTCGAGGCCAACATCGACATGCCGGGCATCAACGGTGCCCTGACCTCGGTCACCTCGTGGCGTGAGTGGGAGTCCAGCCTCGGCCAGGACGTCGACTACACCGGCGCCGACATCGCCTACCGCGTCAACGACGGCGACTACGGCTTCACCGTCGACAACCTGACCCAGGAATTCCGCCTGGCGGGCTCCAGCGACCGGTTCGACTGGCTCGTCGGCCTGTTCGCCACCTCGGAAGAAGTCGGCCGCACCGACAGCTGGTATTTCGGCGCCGACTACACGCCGTTCCTGTCCTTCCTGCTCAGCGCCCGTCTCAACGCGATCAACCCGGCCCTGCCGATCAGCCCGAGCACCATCGGCTGCTACACCCGTACGGCCCAGACGGCTCCGGGCTTCGGCGCCTGCCTGGCCACCGGCGGCGCTTCCAACGGCGGCGGCCCCGGCTTCACCGTCGGTCAGGGCTTCGAGGATGTGTACGACCAGGACTCGACCTCGTACGCGATCTTCACCAACAACACCTGGCACGTCACCGAGCAGTTCGATATTACGCTCGGCCTGCGCTACACCATGGATGAGAAGAGCCTCCAGGGCCTGCAGCGCAACGTGAACGGCAACGGCGGTGCCTGCACCGCGGCGGCCACCAACGCGGGTGCCATCGGTGCTGTGCTCGGCGCGGCGACCCCGGCCATCCTGGGCAACTTCTGCCTTCCCTGGTCGAACTCCGCCTACAACAACCGCGGCGTTTCGGAGAGCTTCGATGACGGCGAGCTGAGCGGCACCATCAAGGCCGCCTTCCGCCTGAACCCGTCGATCCTGACCTATGTGTCGTACGCCCGCGGCTACAAGAGCTTCGGCTACAACCTGGACCGCGTGCAGACGGGCATCACGCCCAACGCCTCGCTGTTCTTCCCGTCGGAAGTGGTCGACAGCTACGAAGCCGGCGTGAAGATGACGCTGCTGGATCGCACCCTGCTGCTGAACGCCACCTACTTCGACCAGACGTTCGAGAACTTCCAGCTCAACACCTTCCTCGGCACCGCCTTCGTGGTGGAATCGATCCCTGAGCTGACCTCGCGCGGCGTCGATGCCGACATGGTCTGGTTCACCCCGATCGAGGGCCTGAGCTTCCAGGGCGGCGTCACCTACACGGACGCGCAGTACGGCGTCTTCACCGCCGCCGACCTGTCCAGCCCGGGCAACTTCCCGCAGCTCTCGCTGCTGCCGGGTGCCCGCGCCTCGTTCGCGCCCGAGTGGTCGGCCACCGGCTCGATCAACTACGATCGCAACATCGGCAACGGCATGCGCATGGGCTTCAGCCTCGCCGCCAAATACATGGACGACTACAACACGGGCTCCGACCTGCTCCCCTACAAGCTGCAGGAAGCCTACACGACCATGAACGGCCGCATCATCCTCGGCTCCGAGGACGAGCGCTGGACCGCCGAGTTCTGGGTCCAGAACCTGACCGACGAAGAGTACATCCAGGTCGCCTATAACGCTCCGCTGCAAGGCTCGGCGTTCCAGACGACGGTTCAGCCGAACGGGACCTTCTACAACCCGGCCCTGGACTCGCAGACCTACGACGCCTTCCTGGGCCAGCCGCGCACCTACGGCGCGACCCTGCGCTTCAAATACTAGAACCGCCTCGCCGCAAGGCGGGTCGAACCAGCCGGCCGGGGGAAACCCCGGCCGGTTTTGTTTTGGGCGATGCCGCTCATGAGGTGGCGTTCAATCGTCATTCGGCCCGCCGCGCAAACGGCACCCTGCCCGGGAGGATGACACCAGGGCGCAAAGGGGGCCAGGAACCCCGCGCCTGTGCGCCGCGGCCGGCATGACCCGTCGCCCAGCCCCCGGTCGCAGGGCAGCAAAAAGGGGCGGCGGCCCCGGGGCCACCGCCCCCTCGGGACGATCATCCGGTCCGGCCGACGGACCGCTATTCCGCCGGCTGCTCCCGGGGGTTGGGCGTATCGCGCTGGCCGTGGAACATCCGGTCCATGCGGCGTTCCAGGCGGGTCTTCACCCCGTCGACCAGGCTGAACACCACCGGGACGAACAGCAGGCTCAGACCGGTCGAGGTGATCAGTCCGCCGATCACCGCCACGGCCATGGGTGAACGGAAAGCCGTGCCTTCGCCGATCGCCGCGGCGATCGGCAACATGCCCAGCCCCATGGCCATCGTCGTCATGATGATCGGCCGCGCCCGCTTGTGGGCCGCATCCATCAGGGCGTCGCGTCGGTTCATGCCCGCCTTCATGGCGATGATGGCATAGTCTACCAGCAGGATGGAGTTCTTGGCCGCGATCCCGGTCAGCATGATGATGCCGATCAGCGCCGGCATCGACATCGACTTGCCGGTGATCAGCAGGGCCAGGAAGGCCCCGCCGAAGGACACGGGCAGCGCCGCCAGGATGACGACCGGGTGGAAGAAGCTGCCGAACAGCAGAACAAGCACGACATACATCAGCAGGATGCCGGTGATGATGGCGAAGCCGAAGCCGGTCGCCAGTTCCTGATTGCTCTCGGCATCGCCGGTCAGTTGCTGGGTCACGCCTTCCGGCAGGTTGGTCATCGTGGGCAGGGCGTCGACCGCCTTGGTCGCGACGCTCAGCGGTACGCCGGCCAGTTCGGCGGAAATGGTGGCCACGCGGCGGCGGTCCAGCCGTTCGATCTGGTTGGGTCCGGCGCCGAAGCTGATATCCGCTACGGCCGAGAGCGGAACGGTCCCGCCGGAGGCCGTCGGCACCTGCAGGTTTTCGATCACACCCAGCTGGCTTCGGGCTTCTTCGGCCAGCATGACCCGGATCGGGATCTGGCGGTCACCGAGGTTGAATTTCGGCAGCAGCTGGTCGGCATCGCCCAGGGTGGCGACCCGGGCCGCCTGGCTGATGGCCGCGGCGGAGACGCCCTGCAGCGCCGCCACATCGGCCTTGGGCCGGATCAGGATTTCCGGCCGCACCAGAGCCGAGGACGAGGACACATTGGCCAGCTCGGGCAGGGCGCGCATCTCACGCTCCACCCGGGCCGCCGCGAGTTCCAGCTGGCGGGGATTGTCGCTGACCAGGGCGATGCTCATCAGGCCGCCGCCGCCGCCGCCGGCTCCAAACTGGATCCGGGCCCCGGGGATGACCTTCAACTCACGCCCGATCTCCTGCTCGAACTCTTGCTGGCTGAGCTTGCGGTCCCAGCGCTTGACCAGGTTGATGGTCATGTTCGCCCGACGCACCTCGCCCGCGCCACCGCCGCCGCCCGGCCCGAAGCTGACCGTGGCCGAGCCGATGGACGAGAACACCGAGGCGACCTCGGGTCGGGCCCGGAGGATTTCCGTCACCTGACGAACGGCCTCATCGGTCTGTTCCAGTGTGGTGCCGGGGGCCAGCTCGACAGTCGCATTGGAGCGCGAGATGTCCTCCGCCGGAATGAACTCGCCGGGCAGGCTGGCGGCCAGAAACAGCGATCCGATGAAGAACGCCAGACCCATGCCCATGACCCACAGTCGATGGTCCTTGAGCCGGAAAAAGATCCGCCGCCGGACCCAGCTGCCGCGGCCCTCTGCCCGGTCAGCGACCAGCCGGGCGTCTGTTGACGACGACAGGCACCAGCTCAGGGCTCCGAGGAACGGCTTCATCCATTTGGGATCGCCGTGCTCCTTGCCCTGGTCGCGCTTGAGCAGGAAGGCTCCCATCAGGGGAGTGATCGTTCGGGCGACCACCAGGGAGAAGCCCACGCTGACACAGGTGGCGATGGCGAAGGACTTGAAGAATTGGCCGACCACACCCGGCATGAAGCCCGTGGGCGCGAACACGGCGACCAGGGTCGCGGTCGTGGCGATCACGGCCAGACCGATCTCGTCCGCGGCCTCCATTGCCGCCGGATAGGGTGCCTTGCCGTCACGGATGTGGCGGACGATGTTTTCGATCTCGACGATCGCGTCGTCCACCAGAATTCCGACCGTTAGCGACAGGGCCAGCAGGGTCACGACATTCAGCGACTGGTTGGTCAGGTCCATGATCCAGAAGGTCGGGATCAGCGACAGCGGCATGGCCACGGCCGTGATCAGGGTCGCTCGCCAGTCGCGCAGGAAGACGAACACCACGGCAATCGCCAGCAGGGCGCCGAGCAGCAGGGCCTCGACCGAGGCGTGGAAATTGTTGATCACGTCGGATGTGATATCCGACACTTTCTCGAAGGTGACGTCGGCGCGCTCGGCGTCCAGCGCCTCGATCGCCTCGATCGACTGGTGGTAGACATCGACCTCAGACGATCCGATCGAACGGACGACGCCGAAGCCGACCACTTCCTGCCCGTTGAACCGGGCCCGACCGCGTTGCTCGGACCATTCGTCCACGACCTCGCCCAGATCCCCCAGCCGGACCGCCCGTCCGTTGACGGGGATCAGGGTGTCTCGCAGGGCTTCGATGGTCAGGGCCGACCCGACCGTGCGGATGGCCTGCTCCTCGCCGCCGATTTCGCTCCGGCCGCCGGGCAGGTTGGCGTTGGAGGCGCGCAGTTGCTGCGACACCGCGGCGGCGGTCACGCCCTGGGCGGCCAGTTTGCCGGGGTCAAGCTTGATGCGGATCTCGCGGCTGACGCCGCCGTCGCGGTTGATCTGGCTGACGCCATTGACCAGCAAAAGGCGCTTGGAGACCGTATTATCGACGAACCAGCTCAGTTCCTCCGGGCTCATGCCCGGCGCGCGAACGACGTAGTTCAGAATGGCCTGACCCGTGAATTCGATGCGCTGGACCACGGGCTCCTGGACATCCGCGGGCAGATCCTGACGGACGGCGGCGACGGCGTTGCGCACGTCATTCGTGGCCTTTTCCAGGTCCACACCCAGTTCGAATTCGACCAGGGTGGTCGAGGCGCTGTCCGTGACGGTGGAGTTGATCTTGCGCACCCGGCCCAGGCCGGCCAGCGAATCCTCGACCAGCCGGGTGACCTGGGTTTCCAGCTCGGTCGGGGCTGCGCCGGGTTGAACCACCGTGACCGCGACGATCGGCAGGTCGACGTCAGGGAAATTATTGGTGCGCAGGTTGAAATAGCTGCTGATGCCCGCGATCGTCAGGACCACGAACAACAGGACGATCGGAATCGGATTCCGGATCGACCACGATGAGATGTTGTTGAAATTCATCGGCTGGTCGTCCCGGTCGCGGCAGGCACCGCGGCAGGGGCCGTCCGGGCCTCCACAACAGTCACCACATCCCCTTCACCCAGGAAGCCGGCGCCCTGGACCACGACCCGCTGGTTGGCTTCCAGCCCGCTGACGATCTGAATCAGCGAACCGTTCCGGGCCCCCGTGGTGACCGGGTTGAAATGCACGGCGTTGCGGGCCCCGATTGTATAGACACCGGACTTGCCCTCACGAAACACGATGGCGTCTGACGGCACCACCACGGCGGGCTGGGACCCCACATCAATGGTCGCGCGGGCGAACATGCCGGGGCTCAGGCCGCTGCCGGACGCCAGGGAAATGCGTGCGATGCCGAGGCGCGTCTGCGCATTGACCTCGGGGGTCACGATACGGACCCGTCCGGTCGCGCCCGCGGCCTGGTCGGAGGCGATGGTCGCGGCCATGCCGGACCGGACGAGCCGCAGCTCGGCCTCGGGAATCTCCGCGTCCAGCTCCAGCCGACCGTCACGCACCATCCGGAACAGTTCGGTCCCCGGCTGGACGATCTGGCCCCGGGTGACGCTGCGGCTGCTGATGATGCCGGCGACCGGCGCACGGACACTGGTCTGGTTCAGGCGGGTGCGGGTCTCGCTCAGCGAGGCCTGGGCGGAGGCCAGCTGTGCCCGCGCCGAGCGCTGGTTGGCGATGGCGGTGTCCAGCGAGGCCTGGCTCAGAAAGCCGCGCCCGCGCAGTTCCTCGGCCCGGGCCAGGGCCGAGTCCTCGCGCGCCGCATTGGCCTCGGCGCTGGCCACCCCGGCCTGCTGCTGTCGCAGCTGGGCCTGCAGAACATCGTCGTTCAGCTTTACCAGCAGTTGTCCCTGCCGCACGTAGGCGCCCTCGTCGACATAGACGCCGATGGCCGTCAGGCCGCCGGTCTCCGCACCCACCGGCACCTCTTCCCAGGCCGATACGCTGCCCGACGCCGTCACCGTGCGCGGTTGGTTGATCAGGGTCGCGGTCGCGGCCGTGACCGTCTGGCCCGCGCTGCGCGCCGCCGCGGCGGCCGTTTCCTTGTCTTCGCCGCCGCCGCCGCAAGCCGCGAGGGTCAGGCCCAGGGCCATCATGGCCACGCCGGCCAGGCTGTTCCGCACAATGTTCGCCACGTCTGGTCCTCATGGACGCCGCGGAGGGGGAGCCGCGCGTCTCGCGTTCGGGTCGCCCGTCCTGGGCGCCCCTGTCATCGGCCGTTGAATAGCGGTTTCGCCCTCGCTTCTCAAACGCCAAAGCGCGGCCTTACGTCGAAGTAATCCGCGCCCGGGAGGGTGGCGAAACAGCCCGCGGCCCGCGCGCGCGTTGGCGATCCGGCCCTGCCGTGCTACCGGCGCGGCCATGACGACCCCTCCCATCGAACGTATCCGCAATTTCAGTGTGGTGGCCCACATTGACCACGGCAAATCCACGCTGTCCGATCGCCTGATCCAGGTGACCGGCGGCCTGACCGCGCGCGAAATGTCGGCGCAGGTTCTCGACAATATGGATATCGAGAAAGAGCGCGGGATCACCATCAAGGCCCAGACCGTGCGCCTGAACTACCGGGCGAAGGACGGCCTCGACTACGTCCTCAACCTGATGGACACGCCCGGCCACGTCGACTTCGCCTATGAGGTCTCCCGTTCCCTGGCCGCCTGCGAGGGCTCCCTGCTGGTCGTGGACGCCTCCCAGGGCGTCGAGGCCCAGACCCTGGCGAACGTCTACCAGGCCATCGATAACAATCACGAGATCGTACCGGTCCTGAACAAGATCGACCTGCCCGCGGCCGAGCCCGAGCGGGTGCGGCAGCAGATCGAGGACGTCATCGGCCTCGACGCCTCCGACGCCGTCCTGTGCAGCGCCAAGTCCGGCATCGGCATCGAGGATGTGCTCGAGGCCATCGTCACCCGCCTGCCGGCCCCCAAGGGCGACCCCAAGGCGCCGCTGAAGGCCCTGCTGGTCGATGCCTGGTACGATCCCTACCTCGGCGTCGTCGTCCTCGTCCGGGTCTTCGACGGCACGCTCAAGACCGGCCAGCGCGTCAAGATGATGCAGAACGGCTCGACCCACCTGATCGACCGCGTCGGCGTCTTCCTGCCCAAGAACACCCCGGTCGACGAACTGGGCCCCGGCGAGGTCGGCTTCATCACCGCCCAGATCAAGGAGGTCGCCCACGCCGCCGTCGGCGACACCATCACCGACGAGAAGAAGCCCACCGCCGAGCCGCTCAAGGGCTTCAAACAGGTCCAGTCGGTGGTCTTCTGCGGCCTCTTCCCGGTCGATGCCGCCGATTTCGAGGACCTGCGCGCCGCCATCGGCCGCCTGCGCCTGAACGACGCCAGCTTCACCTATGAGATGGAATCCAGCGCCGCCCTCGGCTTCGGCTTCCGCTGCGGCTTCCTCGGCCTGCTGCACCTCGAGATCATCCAGGAGCGCCTCAGCCGCGAGTTCAACCTCGACCTGATCGCGACCGCCCCCTCGGTGGTCTACAAGATCGCCCTGCGCGACGGCTCCGAGATCGAGCTGCACAACCCGGCCGACCTGCCCGACGTGATGCAGATCATGGAAATCAGCGAGCCGTGGATCAAGGCCACGATCCTGACGCCCGACGAATACCTCGGCGGCGTCATCAAGCTGTGCCAGGACCGCCGCGGTGCCCAGGTCGAGCTCTCCTACGTCGGCTCCCGCGCCCTCGTCGTCTATGAGCTGCCGCTGAACGAGGTCGTCTTCGACTTCTACGACCGCCTCAAATCCATCTCCAAGGGCTATGCCTCGTTCGACTACGAGCTCAGCGAGTACAAGGTCGGCGACCTTGTGAAGATGAACATCCTCGTCAACGCCGAGCCCGTCGACGCCCTCTCCATGCTGGTCCACCGCGGCCGGGCCGAGATGCGCGGCCGCTCCATGGTCGAGAAGATGAAGGAGCTGATCCCGCCCCACCTGTTCGTCATCCCGATCCAGGCGGCCATCGGCGGCAAGATCATCGCCCGCGAAACCGTCCGCGCCCTGCGCAAGGACGTGACCTCGAAATGCTACGGCGGCGACGCCACCCGCAAGAAGAAGCTGCTCGAGAAGCAGAAGGCCGGCAAGAAGCGCATGCGCCAGTTCGGCAAGGTCGAGATCCCGCAGGAAGCCTTCATCGCCGCGCTGAAGATGGATGACGATTGAGGGCAGCTACCTTTCTGCTTTCGTCATCCTCCGGCGAAGCGGCGCAGCCGCGCAGACCGGGGGATCCAGCGGCGCGCGGGAGCGCGAACCTGCCGGGAGCGCCGCTGCCCGACGCAGCCTGCCTGAACAGATCGCCTTCGGCGCCGCTGGGTCCCCCGGTCTCGCTGCGCTCGCCGGAGGATGACGAAAGCAGGGGCGGTGAGGTCGGCCCGCCCACGGTTTGCTTCCCCCCCGATTGACGCCGCCGCCGCGCTCCCCTCTTGTGTCCGACCCTTCGACTTCGAGCCCGCCCCATGACCGACGCCGCCCAGACCCCCATGACCTTCACCGACAATCCGCTGAACCCGCTGGAGGAGCTGCTCTACGCCGGTCTGGCGGACGCGCGGCAGATGGGCGATTTCGAGCGGATCATGCTCGAGGCCGACCTCTATGCCGTGCCCGAGCCCGACAGCCCCGGCGGCACCCCCGGCGACGACGGCGCCAAGGTGCTGCGTCCGGGCGAGCAGCTGATCCTGCGCGGCGTGGTCCTCAACGACGGCCGCAACACCGTGACCCTGTTCACCGACCCGGCCCGGGCGGTCCAGATGTTCGGCCCGGACACCCGCATCCTGGCCATGCAGGGCCGCAAGCTGCTCGACATGCTCAAGGACACGGTGATCCTGCTCAACCCGGCCGGCGGCAAGGGGCTGATGATGGAGCCCGACCAGATCAAGGCCGTGCTCGAACACGCCCCCCTCCCGTCCTTCGTCGGCCGCCCCTCGGGCACGGTCGAGCTGGCCGACGTGCCCGAGCCCCAGCAGCCCTTCACCCTGATCGGCCGCCTGAACGTGGCCTTCCGCGACCTGAAGATCGACGAAGCCTGGCTGGCCCGCGCCCGCTGGAACGAGGCGAAGATGATGGGCTGGTTCCTCGACATCCGCACGGATCAGCCCGCCGACGAGATCATCGCCCTGTGCGAACGCGCCGTGCGCGGGCTCGCCTTCGGCGGCGAGGTGTTCGACGTGAGCGTGAGCAAGCCGGGCGGCGAGAAGGGTATCGGGGTGAAGATCCGGTAGGGGGGCGATCTTCGCCCATACCCTGACCGCGCCGTTCCTACTTCAAGTTGGTAGAGGCTATGAGTTCGAACGGCTAGAATCCGTTCGTGGATGCCGCCGACGACCTGCCCCGTGAATGCATCGCCTGGTTGGCCGAGGTCGATCGCGCGATGACACGTGACTGGTATCTCGACTCGAATGGCGCGGGCTGGTCGCGGGAGGATATTCTTCGGTACTGGAGCTATGGCGACAGCCCGGCGGAGTTCGTCGAATGGTACGCTGAAAAGTACGACCTGATCCTGTTTGAACGGGCGATCTAGCCGGGAGAGCCAGTTCCAGATTTGGCTACCTTTAGGGCTTCAACTCTTTCCCCAAGACGAAGGCCGATCGTCTTGGGATCCACACCAAGCGGAAGGCTAAGGGGCTTGTCTGCGAACATCGCATATTCGCTCGAAGCCAGCTCATCGGCGAGGGTTATAACTAGGGTCACTGGGTCCACGAACAGCAGTAGTCGATCGAAAAGTGTGTGCAGGTCGGCGCGCAACAACAAAGCGTTGTCGTCGGAATTTGTCTGCCTTCCGCGATAAGGAACGATGTGCGCAGCCTCGAGTACAGCAGGGACGTCGCACCCAGAAATCGCGCAGCGGCCCTGAAACGTCTTGAGCGCACTCGAACGGAATTTCGCACCGCCCTGGCGCGCGACGATCTGGGCGTGAATGCGCTTGCGTGCGTCATCGGTACTGAACGGTTCATAGGGCTCAGCGATCGCGACGGGTGTGTGACCCGGGATATCGTATTCGATATCCACGCCGTTCGCGGGCGAAACGTTCCCGAGTTCGCCTGCAGGATTGTAGCCCTCAAGTTTGAAGTGCCCGTTGGTCCAGTTGTCTACCCTTGCCAGCCCCCAAACGCGGTAACGCACTCCGGGCTTTGACTTTTCCTGAATCAAGACGGCAACCGGGATGTTGTCTGTCCAGCAAGCCATCAAGCCGCGATTGGTGGCGTGATTGTCGCGCGTAGCCGGGTCCTGCCCCTCTTGGAAATAGTCGTAGCTCCAAGAGGTGTTGAACGAGCCCTCTGGCGGCCGGTCGGCGTACGGCCCTTTCAGAGCCTGCCGAACACTGAGAGCGTGGATCCACCCCTTTGGCTTGTGAATGCCCTTCGGCCGGTTGACCAAGTACAGGCCGTTGAGGGGTTCCGGCCAACCGATCAAGTCGCCTTGTCTATCCCAGAACCATTGGAGCGCCTGTTGGTGCTCGGGCGGAAGGGTAGCAAGCCGCTCAGAAAGCGCGCTCATGCCGGACGCCGACTTCTCGTCGGGCAAACGCCAACGCTTCCTATCTCCGATTGGTAAGTCACGGCCCCTCCACCTACCGGAGGTTAGGCACACGCGCCGGCCATTTGCCAGGCCTCCTCGTCCGATGGGAGAGGCGAGGGGTGACTGCTGCATCCCCCGCTATCGTCATCCTGCGGCAAGCCGCGTCTTCGCGGCGCAGACCGGAGGACCCAGCGGTGCCGAAGGCGATCTGTTCGGGCATGCTGGTGGCCGTTGGTGCTCTCGACAGGTTCGCGCTCGCGCGCGCCGCTGGGTTCCGGGTCTTCGAGACGCTGCGCATCTCTTCGCCCGGAATGACGAAAGGGAGGGGAGCGCGGTCACCGGCGAAGGCCGATTCCGACACTCCGTTTCCAACCCCCACGGGCATTTCCGGGTTTCAGCCTCGCAGTCCTTCGGGGCGACGTAGACTCTCCGTCATGCCCAGTCGTCCTCCCGTCGTCCCGTGTCACTACCACCTGAGCAAGGAAACCTGGGCGGAGGTAGTTGAGGCCTATCGCAGCGGCGCGACGGCGCGGGAACTGGCGGTCAAATGGAAGGTGTCGCCGGGGTCCGTCTATTATCAGGCCGGGCGCGCAGGCTGGAGCAAGAAGCGCAACGGCGACCAGCTGGCGAGGGAGCATGCCAAGGCCGTAGAGGCGGCGGAGGCCGTTCGGGCTGAGCCTGCGAGGCGCGAGCAGCGCGCGCTGAAGACCCTCTTCGCCCCCGCCCCCGTCGACGATCCCGAGGCCTCTGACCCCGCCGCCCTCGCGCGGGCGGCGACGCTGGCG
Organism: Aquidulcibacter paucihalophilus; assembly: GCA_030285985.1. NCBI lineage: Bacteria > Pseudomonadati > Pseudomonadota > Alphaproteobacteria > Caulobacterales > Caulobacteraceae > Aquidulcibacter > Aquidulcibacter paucihalophilus. The sequence goes on along the minus strand of CP127384.1, from coordinate 2,830,274 downwards.
TCGGGGCGGGCGATGAAGGGGCGGCTGTGGAATGAGGCGAAGGCGCTGGCCGGGCTGGCCGAGAGCTATGCGCGGCTAGGCGAGCGGGCGCGGGGCGGGGGGCAGACGATCGAGACTATGGATCTCGGCCTGATCTTCGAGGTACTGGCCGATGACCACGGCGTGGCGGCGCGGCGGCTGGCGCTGAATCCCGACCGGGTCGACGATCCGGACCGGGCCATCAAGGAAGCCTACCAGCAGCGGCTGTCCGAGGTGCGTCAGACCCAGACCCACCACCACATGGCCATGGTCCGGCGTATCCACGCGGCGGAGCGTCAGATCCGAGATCTGGGTGGCGAGATCACAGTGTCGCAATCCAGCTTCGACGCCATGGCCGGGACGCGGGACTGGCTGCTGGCGGCCACGGCGGAACTGGAGGACGTCACCGTTACGCCCAGCCCGCCGCCGGGCGATCCGTGGAAGGTGGGGATGTGATCCCTCTAGCGCTTCCGGAACCGCGTCGCCTCGGCCTTCAGGTTCGAGCCCCAGTCCGTCACCGGCTGGTCGGGCTCGGCGTGGAAGGGCAGGGCGCCGGCGACGCCGCGCATCGACAGCGCCAGGGGCAGGGCCCAGTGGGCCAGCATGCGCAGGGGCTTGCGGCGCGCGTCCATGACGTCCCAGCCCTCGGCGGCGAAGGCCTCGGCCATGTCGGCGGGGTCGAGGCGTTCAATCGCGTCCCAGTCGGCGGGGCGGGCGACGGCGGCGGCCTCGTCCGGGGTCAGGCCGAAGGCGGCGCGGGCGGCGGCGTCGATGGCCTCGGCGATCTCGGGGAACTCATACAGTTCGTCCGGATCGGCGGCGCGCGGCTTCATCAGCGCCTTCAGCTCCAGATCATCGATACCGGGCAGGTCGAGCAGGCGGCGGAGGGCTTGGGTCATGCCGCCGTCTCTACCCCATCCCGCCGCCGCCCGCATCCGCACGTTGACCCGCCCGTCGCCGGGGCCGACACGTGCCCCCTCATCCCTCCTCCCTCATCCCTCATCCCTCATCCCTCGCCCCTCGCCCCCAAGGCCCCCCATGACCGTCGTCTCCAAAGCCCCCCGCCTCGCCGTGCTGATCGACGCCGAGAACGCCTCGGCCCGCATCGCCGAGGCCCTGTTCACCGAGATCGCCACCCTGGGCGAGGCCTCGGCGCGGCGCATCTATGGCGATTTCGCCTCGGCCCAGCTGGGCGGCTGGACGAAGGTGCTGGCCCGCTACGCCATCCAGCCGCAGCAGAATTTCGCCAATACCAAGGGCAAGAATTCGGGCGACATCGCCCTCGTCATCGACGGCATGGACCTGCTGCACTCGGGCCGGTTCGACGGCTTCTGCCTCGTCTCCTCCGACGCCGACTTCACCCGGCTGGCGTCGCGCATCCGCGAGGAGGGGGTCGATGTCTATGGCTTCGGCGAGCGCAAGACGCCGGAGAGTTTCCGCCAGGCCTGCACCCGCTTCATCTACACCGAGAACCTGATCGGCCAGCCCGTCGAGAGCGTGGCGCCGGCGGCGGGCGGGGGGCGGGCGCCGGCCACGGCCGCGCCGGAGGCTCCGGGCAAGCGCAAGCCGGTCGAGGCGGCGCGCCTGATCGCCACGGTGATCGCCGACATGGACGAGGACGGCGACGGCTGGGTCACGGTCAGCGGCCTCGGTGACCGGCTGCGCAACGCCTATCCGGACTTCGACCAGCGTACCTATGGCCACGCCAAACTGTCGGACCTGATCCGCGGGACGGGGCGGTTCGAGGTGCAGACGGGCGCCGCCGGCGGGGCCATGCGGATCCGCGACAAGGCCTGAAGGGGAGGAGTCAGAAGGTGATGACGGTGCGGACGGTCCGGCCCTCGGCCAGATCGTCGAAGGCGGCGTTGATGTCGGCGAGGGGGATGGTGCCGCTGAGCAGCCGATCGACCGGCAGCCGCCCCTGCCGGAACAGGGCGACGTAGCGGGGGATGTCGCGGGCGGGGACGCAGGTGCCGATATAGCTGCCCTTGAGGGTGCGCTCCTCGGCGACCAGCTGGACGATGTTGACCGCCAGCGCCGCCTCGGGCGGGGGCAGGCCGGCCGTGATCGTGGTCCCGCCGCGCCGCGTCATCCGCCAGGCTGCCTCCAGCGCCGCGACGGAGCCGGCCATCTCGAACACGAAATCGGCCCCGCCGCCGGTCAGGGCGCGGACCTGTTCGATGGCGTCGGGAGCGGCGGCGTTGACGGTCTGGACCGGGCCGAGGGAGCGGGCGAGGGCCAGCTTGTCCTCGCTGAGGTCCACGGCGATCACAGGGCTGGCCCCCGCCGCCAGCGCGCCGAGCACCGAGGACAGGCCGACGCCGCCGAGGCCGACGACGGCCACCGACTGGCCGGCCCGGACCTGCGCCGTGTTCACGACCGCGCCGACGCCGGTCAGCACCGCGCAGCCGAACAGGGCGGCGTGCTCGAACGGCAGATCGCGGTCGACCTTCACCAGCGAGCGCCGCGAGACCACGGCATGGGCCGCGAAGGCGGAGCAGCCGAGATGATGATTGAGCGCGCCCGCCGCATCATGGAGGCGCCGTCCGCCGGCCAGCAGCTCGCCCTTGCCGTTGGCCGCCGCACCCGGCTCGCACAGGGCGGGGCGGCCGCCGGCGCAGGGATCGCAATGGCCGCAGGACGGCATGAAGACCATGACGACATGGTCGCCGACCTGGAGGTCCGTGACCCCGGGGCCCAGCGCCTCGACGACGCCGGCGGCTTCATGGCCGAGCGCCATGGGCAGGGGCCGGGGCCGGTCGCCGTTGATGACGCTGAGATCGGAGTGGCACAGGCCGGCGGCCTTGATCGCGACCCGCACCTCGTCGCGGCCGGGCGGATCGAGCGTCACCGTCTCGAGCGACAGCGGCCGGCTGGCGGCATAGGGGCGGGCGGCGCCCATGGCCCGGAGAACGGCGGCAGTGGTCTGCATAAGGGCAGGCTAGGCGCTTGACGCCGCGTCCGCCAAGCCCAAGGCTGAGAACAAGCGCGCCGAGACGCGCGGAATCAACTCGCGCTCAAGCAGCGAGCGACCGCGTCGCGAGCGCCAGCGCACCAAGGGAGACTTCATGACCGGCACGATCGAACGGACGAAGCGCGGCGACTATCGCCGGTTCCAGGCCATATCCACGCGCTGGATGGACAATGACGTCTACGGCCATGTGAACAACGTCGTCTATTATTCGTGGTTCGACACGGCGGTGAACCGGCTGCTGGTCGTCAACGGCATCATCGACATCCACCAGGGCAAGACCATCGGCCTGGTCGTCGAGACGGGCTGCCGCTATTTCTCGCCGACAGCCTTCCCGGACGAGATCGAGGCGGGCGTGAGGGTGGCGCACGTCGGCACCTCCTCGGTCCGCTACGAGATCGGCCTGTTCCGTAACAAGGAGCAGGAGGCGGCGGCGGTGGGCTATTTCGTCCACGTCTATGTGGACCGCGACTCCAAGCGGCCCGTGCCGGTGGACGACAAGATGCGGGGCTTCCTGGAGAGCCTGAAGACCTAGTCGTCCAGACGCCCCATCAGGGCCAGGGCACCGACCGCAGTCAGCACGCCGAGGGCGAAGGCACCGATGATGGCGCCGGTGGCGACCGCGGTCGGGACGGTGACGGGGCGGGTCTCGTACCATTCGACGATGTCGGCCTCGTTGAGGTCGTCATCGGCGTAGACCTGGGCGTCGTAGAGAACATCTTCGGCGGTCATCGGGGGCTCCGGCTGCTGTTGGGGAAAAGCTGTAGCGCGGCAGAGGTTCCTGAACCGTGACACCGTCGCCGCCATCGGCTAGATGCGCGGCCTGATCGTTCCGACCGCGCTCAAGCAGCGAGCCGCCGCGCGGCGAGCGTTAGCGCACACCAAGAGACCCAATCCATGGCCGGCCATTCGAAATACAAGAACATCATGCACCGCAAGGGCCGCGCCGATGCGCAGCGGTCCAAGCTGTTCTCGAAACTGTCGCGCGACATCACGGTCGCGGCCAAGCTGGGCATGCCCGACGTCAACATGAACCCGCGGCTGCGTCTGGCGGTTAACAACGCCAAGGCCGAAAGCCTGCCGCGGGACGTGATCCAGCGCGCGATCAACAAGGCCGCGGGCGGCGACGTCGATATGATGGAAGAGGTCCGCTACGAGGGTCGGGGCCCCGGCGGGGTCGGGATCATCGTCGAGGCGCTGACCGACAACCGCAATCGCGCCGCCTCCAACATCGGCGCGGCGTTCAAGAAGAACGGCGGGGCGCTGAGCGAGATGAACTCGGTCGCCTTCATGTGGAACCGCGTCGGCCGCATCATCTATCCGGCCGAGGCCGGCAGCGAGGACGCCGTCATGGAAGCCGCCATCGAGGCGGGTGCCCAGGATGTCGAGAGCGATCTGGTCAAGCCGGACATCTATGAGGACGCGCCGGGCCACACCATCTGGACGACGTTCGAGGACCTCAATGAGGTGGCCGAGGCCCTGTCGAAGATCCTCGGCGACGCCAAGTCCACGGCCCTGGTCTGGCGTCCGCAGAACGAGGTCGCGGTCACCGGTGAGGCGGTCGGCACCCTGATGAAGCTGCTCGATGCACTGGACGCCGAGGACGACGTCCAGAACGTCTATTCGAACGAGGACATCTCGGACGAAGACCTGGCGAAATACGCGGGCTGAATGGGGCCGTGGGACCCAGCGCCACCCGCGCCTGAGGCGCCGCAGCCGGAGCCGAAGCGGCGGGCTTCCCGGGCAGGCCGGGCGCTGCTGATTGTGGCGCTGATCGTCATCGCGGTGTTTCTGGCCCTGTATTTTGTCGGGGCGACCTTCACCCTGAAGGAAGTCACCTACGACGATCGCTCTGTCGATCTGGAGATCATCGAGCCGCTTCCGCCGCCCGTCGCGCAGCCTGCGGTTCCGACGCCGCCAAAGTCGTCCGTCGGGCCGAACGGCGAGGTCGTGAGACACCCGGCATGGGTGAAGACGCCTGTGCCGGTCTTCCCCGTTCTGGCCATGCGCCGTGGCGTCGAGCAGGGCGATGTGGTGCTTCGGTGCGAGACCCTCGCGACAGGGCAATTCGGGGCGTGCGAGGCTCTGAGCGAAACCCCGCCCGGCGCCGGGTTCGCCGAGGCGGCGATCGCGGCGACCCGACAGGCACGCGTCAGGCCCTACAGTATCGACGGGTTCGCAACGGACAGTGACGTCACCTTCACCGTCCGTTTCCGCCCGCCACAGGAACCGTGACGCTGCGCCGGGGTTAGCCAACGACTTCCAACCGCGGACCGACCCCGATTGACATCACCCAGCTTATTCTCGATGACCATGCGGAGCAGCGGCGGCTGTTCGCCATCCTCGAGCAGATTGATCCGAAGGATACGGACGCCCTGACCAAGGTCTGGGGTCGGCTGTCGGCCTTCCTCGATGTGCATGCCGAGGCCGAGGAGCGGTTCTTCTATCCGGAGCTGATGAAGGTCGGCGAGGCGGCCAATGACGCCGAGGGAAACGACGCCGGGCCGGAGACGATCGACGCCATCGAGGATCACAACAAGCTGCGTGACGCCGTGGCGGCCGTGGGCAAGCACAAGGTCGGGACGAAGGCCTGGGTCGAGGCCGTCGGCAAGGCCAACGTCGTCAACTCAAAACATATGGGCGAGGAAGAACGGCAGGGACTGACGGACTTCCGGCTGAACGCATCGCTTGAGAGCCGCCATGACCTTGCGGTGAAATTCGCCGCCTTCGAGGCCGAGCACATCACGGGCGTGAAGCCGGTAAACAAGGACCCCGAGGCCTATGTCGAGAAGCACGGCTGAGGCAACGCCTCACGGCTGGCCCGTATAGGCCTTCACAAGATCGTACAGGAAGTCCCGACCTTCGTAGAGCGAGCGGACGCGGATCCGCTCGTTCAGACCGTGGGTCCCGCCACCGTCGGGGTCGTAGAACATGCCGGTCACCCCATAGGTCGGAATACCGGCGGCGTTGGTGAAGCGGCCATCGGTGGCGCCCGTCGCCATGGCGGGGATCATCGGCACACCCGGCCAATGCCTGGCCGCCGCCGCAATGATAGGATCGACAATGGCTGGCGTCAGGGGCGGGGGCGTCGACACCGGATCGGGTTCGCCGATCAGGGTCACCGCAATGCCGGGATCAGCGATCATCCGCTCCAGATCGGCCTTGACCTCGGCCGCCGTATGTCCGGGCAGGATGCGGCAATTGATGTTGGCACGGGCGCGCTGCGGCAGGGCGTTGGGCGCATGGCCTGCGTTGACCATGGTCGGGGTGCAGGTCGTCCGCAGCATGGCATTGAAGCCGGGATCGGCGGCGGACAGCCGTCCGGCGGCGGCGGCATCCGGCCGTTCAGCGGCGACGGCGAGCATGTCGGCGGCGAGGCCGGGCGTGACTTCCGCCATGGCGACCAGATAGGCCCGGACCGTGGAATTGACCTCGAGCGGGAAGGGCTGGTCCCACAGACGCACAAGCCCGTTTGCGAGCCGGTCGATGGCGTTGTCCGGCAGGGGGCGCGATGAGTGGCCGCCCGGATTGGTGATCTCCAGCTGGAAGTCCTGATAGACTTTTTCGCCGGCCTGGACTTCGAGGGCGATACGGTTGCCTTCGTCATCGAGCCGGCTGCGCGCGCCCTCATTCAGGGCAAAGCCCGCGCTGAGCGCATCGGGATGGGTCGCCAGCAGCCATTCGACGCCGTTCCAGACGTCCGGGGATTCCTCGCCGCAGGTCAGGGCGATCTTGATGTCCTGCCGCGGGATGAACCCCTCGGCCTTGAGGCGGATCAGGGTGTCGACCCAGACGGCGGCCTGGGCTTTGTCGTCGACCGCGCCGCGCGCGTAGAAATAGCCGCCCTCCTCGATCAGGGTGAAGGGATCACGGTCCCAGTCGGCGCGGTTCGCCTCGACGACGTCGATGTGGGCCAGAAGCAGCAGGGCCGGCGCGGCAGGGTCCGAGCCGCGCAGAACGGCGGCGAGATTGCCGTCCTTCGGGCGCTCGGGCGTGGCCAGCACGCGCACGTCGGCGGCCGGATAGCCGGCGGCGAGCAGGCGGGCACCCATCCGCTCCGCAGCGAGGGTGCAGCTGCCTTGCGACAGGGTGGTGTTGGTTTCGACCAGCTCCTCATAGAGGGCGCGGAAGGCGAGCTGGTCCGGGCGCGGCGCGACCGTCTGGGCCTGGGCGCGGAATGCGCCGAAGTCGATGGAGAGCGCCGCGACCACGAACAGTGCGATCGCCACGCGAACCCGTCGCGTCATTGCCACGACGACCGCTCCACCTGAACCCGACATCGCCGCCTCCTCCTGATCCGGCCTGGACGCTAGCGCGGAACGGGCGACGGCGGAACAGCAGGCCCGCACGACCGTTGCCGTGGGAGGGACCGGCCTTCGCATCCTGGCCCGTGTCCCGCGACTCCCGCTTTCACCGTCACATTCCAGACCTGCTGATCAAGGACCCCCATGCAAGGCTTCGTCGACAACATCGAGACCCTGACCACCGAGAACACCGACTTCCGGCGCGTCCTCTACACCGGCCAATATCTGCAGCTGGTGCTGATGGCCCTGCAGCCGGGTGACGAGATCGGCGAGGAGGTCCACGAGGACCGCGACCAGTTCTTCCGCATCGAATCCGGTTCGGGCGAGGTCCTGATCGACGGCAAGCGGACCCCGATCAAGGACGATGACGCCATCATCGTACCCGCCGGCGCCCGGCACAATGTGATCAACACCGGCGACGCGCCGCTGAGCCTCTACTCCCTCTACGGCCCGCCCGAGCACCGCGACGGCGTGGTCCGCGCCACCAAGGCCGAGGCGGACGCGAAGGAAGAGCATTTCGACGGGACCACGACGGAATAGGCCGGTCATTGTTCGTCAACCTCGTTTGAGGCATGAATGGAACGAATGACGAACGGAACGACTCGAATCCTGGGACTGGACCCCGGTCTGCGCCGCACCGGCTGGGGCGTGGTGGCGGCCGAAGGGGCGCGCCTGCGCTGGATCGCGCATGGGGTCATCGCACCGCCCGAGGCCGCGCCGTTCAGTGAGCGGCTGCTGTTCCTGCTGGAGGCCGTCGGTCAGGTCTGCGTCAATCAGGGATGTGACGAGGCCGCGATCGAGGAGGTGTTCGTCAATATGAACCCGGTTTCGACGCTGAAGCTGGGCCATGCCCGGGCGGCCGTGATGCTGGCACCGGCCCGGCACGGGCTGAGCGTGGCGGAGTATTCGCCGAACCTGATCAAGAAGGCGGTGGTCGGCGCGGGCCATGCCGACAAGACCCAGATCGCCTTCATGGTGAAGCGGCTTCTGCCGGCCGCAGGGGATGTGAAGGCGGACGCCGCCGATGCCCTGGCCGTGGCGATCACCCACGCACAGATGCGCAAGCGGGCGCTTCTGACGACGTTGCGAGGCGCCGCATGATCGGTCGTCTCAGAGGCGTGCTGGCCGAGGTCGAGGCGGACCACTGCCTGATCGACTGCGCCGGCGTGGGCTATGTGGTGGCCTGCGGGGCGCGGACGCTGGGCCGGCTGCCGGCGCCGGGCGACGAGGCGACCCTGCATATCGAGTCGAATTGGAACGCCGAGAGCGGGCCGCGGCTGTACGGCTTCCTGACCCGCGACGAGCGCCGGGCCTTCACGACGCTGACCGCCATCCAGGGCGTAGGGCCCAAGGCGGCCCTGTCGGTGCTGGACGTCCTGCCGCCCGGCGAGCTGGCGGCGGCGGTGGCGCGCGAGGACAAGGCGGCGGTGGCGCGGGCCAATGGCGTCGGGCCGAAGCTGGCCCTGCGCATCGTCACCGAACTCAAGGGCAAGCCGCTGGGGGATGCGTCGTTCACGCCGAGCGCGCCCGGCGTCCATGCCGAGGTCGCGCCGCCGGCGCCCAGCGTCACGGGCGAGGCCGTGTCGGCCCTGCTGGGGCTGGGCGTGGCCGAGGTCAACGCCCGCCGCGCGGTCGATCAGGCGCTGATCCGGCTGGGCGATGAGGCGGATCTGTCGGCGGTCATCCGCGCGGCCCTGCAGGAGCTGGGGCGGTGAGCGAGGACCGGATCATCTCGGGGGACCCCGCGCCGGGCGAAGGCCACGACCGCGCCCTGCGGCCGCAGACCCTGTCGGAGTTCGTCGGCCAGGAGCAGGCCAAGGGCAATCTCAAGGTCTTCATCGACGCGGCGCGGGGGCGCGGCGAGTCGCTGGACCATGTCCTGCTGTTCGGCCCGCCGGGGCTGGGCAAGACAACGCTGGCGCAGATCGTGGCGCGGGAGCTCGGCGTGGGGTTCCGGGCCACCTCGGGGCCGATTCTCGCCAAGGCCGGCGATCTGGCGGCCATACTGACCAATCTCGAACCGCGCGACGTGCTGTTCATCGACGAGATCCACCGCCTGGCGCCGACGGTCGAGGAGATCCTCTATCCCGCCATGGAGGACCATGTACTGGACCTGATCATCGGCGAGGGCCCGTCGGCGCGGTCGGTGCGGATCGATCTGGCGCCCTTCACCCTCGTCGGGGCGACGACGCGGGCGGGGCTGCTGGCCACGCCGCTGCGGGACCGGTTCGGCATTCCGCTGCGGCTGGAGTTCTACACGCCCGAGGAGCTGGTCCGGGTGATCACCGGGGCGGCCCGCAAGCTGGGTGTCGGCATCAATGACGAGGGCGCGCGCGAGATCGCCAGCCGCTCGCGGGGCACGCCGCGCGTGGCCGGTCGGCTGCTGCGCCGGGTGCGCGACTTCGCCGAGGCAGAAGGGTCGCCGGTGATCGACCGGCTGGCGGCGGCGCGGGCGCTGGCGCGGCTGGAGGTGGACGAGGCGGGGCTGGACAGCCTCGACCGCCGCTTCCTGAAGGCCCTGATCGAAAACTACGGCGGCGGGCCGGTCGGAATGGATACGCTGGCGGCGGCCATCGCCGAGGCGCGCGATGCCGTCGAGGATGTGATCGAACCCTATCTGCTGCAGCAGGGCTTCATCCAGCGCACCCCAAGGGGACGGATGGCCTGTGCACGCGCCTACGCCCACCTCGGCCTTGCCGAGCCGCCGAAGCCGGCGGGGGCGGGGCAGACCGCCCTGTTCGAATAGCTAGGGCGCGGTCGGGGTCAGGCGGAAATTCAGCGCCTGGATGGTGACGGGCGTCGTCGGGGCCAGCAGCAGTCGGCCATCGATCACGCCCTTGTCGCAGGTCCAGCGGAAGGTCCCGGACAGGGCGCCCGTGGGGGTGATCGGGGCGTCGGTCGCGCAGGCACCGGCGTCGGTCTTGAGCACGTCCAGCACGGTCCGCCAGTTGTCGACGGACCGGTCCATCAGGAAATTCATCGCCAGCCGGTCCTGCGCGATAGCGACGTCTCCGGCGGCCCAGATGCGGCCGAGGTCGACATAGCGTTCGGCGAGGATGTCGCTGGTCTCCAGCGGCCGGACGGGGGCCCGGCCGGCGCGGACGAGGGTGGAAGCGGCCTCGAGCAGCGGAGCCGAGGGGCCGGCGTAGGTGCGGTTGGCGAAGGCGAACAGGCCCGTCCGCCGGTCCGGCATCAGGATCATGTAGGAGCCGTAGCCGGGATAACCGCCGCCGTGGGCCAGGACCTGTCCAAGCTCGCAGTCGGCCGACACCCTCAGCCCCATGCCGTAGGCGACGGCGACCGGGCAGGGCGAACCGTCGGGCAGGGTGCGCACACTGGCGGAGACGAAGTTCGAGCCGGTCGCCATCTCGCGCACGGTCGAGCGGCGGACGGGGCCGGTCTCCGGGTCGTCGCGGGCGGGCCAGGCGGACAGGAGGAAGGTGATCCATTTCGCATAGTCGGGGGCGTTGGTCTGGACCCCGCCCATGGAGCCGAAGACGCCGTGCCGCATGTCGGGCTCGCGCGACCAGGCGTCGTTCTCCCAGCGATAGCCGAGGGCGCGCTGGTCCTGCGGCGAAGCGAAGACGTCATAGCCGCTGGAGGTCATGCCCAGCGGCCGCATGATCTCGGCCTCGATGTACGCGTTGTAGGGCCGGCCCGAGACATTGGTGACGATCCGCCCCAGCAGGGCGTAGCCGAAATTGGAATATTCGAACGCCGTCTGCGGTGCGCGGGTGAAGGGCACGCCCTCGGTCAGCATGCGGGTGAACGCGGCCTCGGTCAGGACCTGCTGGCGGTCGCCCCAGGGATCATCGGTGACGAAGCCGCCCGTGTGGTTGAGCAGGTCGCGGATGCGGATGCGCGGGGAATCGGCGGTCTGGTAAGACCAGGCCCGCATCTCCGGCACATGGGTTTCGGCCAGGTCATCGAGCGACAGCAGGCCCTCGTCGCGCAGCTTGAGGATCGCCAGGGCGGTGAAGGCCTTGGACATGGAGGCGATGCGGAACAGGGTGTCCGGCTTCACCGCGGGGCCGTCGACGGTGCGGACGCCCGCCGTGCGCAGGTGGATGATCCGGCCGTCCTGCACCACGCCATAGACCAGTCCGGGCGCGTGGGCGTTGGCCTGCCAGCGGTCGAAGGCGGCGTCGATGACCGGGATGGCGTCCTCAAGCGTCGAGGGGGCCGGCGCGGCGGCGGGCGCCGGGGCGGGCGTCTGCGCCTGCAGGGGGATCGCGGTCGCCAGTGAGGCGGTCAGGGCCAAGGCCAGAGCGTTGCGTCGCATCACCCCTCCGTTCGAACCGCCAAGGCCTAGCATCCGCCGCATGACGCTCCAATCCATGGGCGGGCTTCACGTCCCGCCCGAACCCCGGCATGGTCGGGGGTCAGGAGGCTGCATGGCGCGACGGGCGATACGAATCGACAGGCTGATCGCGGTGCTGGGCGTGGCGGTGGTCGTGCTTGGCGCGCTGGCGCTGTGGTTCTTCACCCAGGGCTCGGGCGGCGGCTTCACCGAGGAGCCCGCCTCGCGTCGCGTGCTGCGGCAGGCGCGCGAACAGCTGGGACGGACGGCGGAGGTCCAGCTGATCGAGCCGGGGCGGGGCCGGGTGGTCTGCGGCTATATCGCGGCCGAACGCGGCGGACGGGCCGTGGGCTTCATCTCCCGTCCCAAGCGGATGCTGCTGAGCCAGGATCCGTTGAACGGCGAGTTCCGCGCCATGATCGCCGCCGACTGTCCGGGCTTCCCGGAACCGCCGGCCGTGCGGGCTGTCCCGTGACGACGCCCGATACACCCACAGCCGGCCGGTTCGAGGGCCGCGAGCATCGCCTGCCGGTCCGGGTCTATTACGAGGACACCGACTTCACCGGTCTGGTCTATCACGCCAACTATGTCCGCTATTTCGAGCGCGGCCGGTCCGACTGCCTGCGGCTGATGGGGATCGGCCACGCCGAGCTTCTGGACGGCGACCAGCCCATGGCCTTCGTGGTCTCGAAGATGGGGCTGCATTTCCTCAAGCCGGCCCGGATCGACGACCAGCTGGTGGTGCGCACCCACTATGACGCCGTGAAGGGGCCGCGCCTGCTGATCTCCCAGGCCATCAGCCGCGGAGACGACGTCCTGTGCCGGGCCGAGGTCGAGGTGGTCTGCATCCACATGGACGGGCGGCCCCGCCGGCCGGGCCGCGCCCTGGTCGACAAGGTCGGACCGTGGCTGGCGCGCGAAGCTTGACCATTTCGCCCGCCTGTCACGTGCAGACAGGTGACGTCGCGGCCACACCTCGCTAGACCCGGCTCAAACCGCCACACAACCGCCACGCCCGTCCGGTGCACAGTGGACGGCCAGACGGAAGGACGCCTGAATGACCACCGCCGCCCACGCCTCGATGATCAACCCGGTCTCCCTGTTCATGGAGGCCGACATTGTCGTGCAGGCGATCATGATCGGCCTGGCGATCGCCTCGCTGTGGTCCTGGGCCGTGATCATCGACAAGGCCATGCGGTTCAGCGCCCTGAACAGCCAGGCCAATACCTTCGAGGACGCCGTCGGCTCGGGCCGGTCGCTGGAGGACATCGCAACCCAGGCCGGACCCAATCCGGTGCATCCCCTGCCGCGCATGCTGGTCATCGCCCTGGCCGACTGGCGCGAGGCGCGCACGCGCGGTCCGCTGACCGAGAACCAGGCCAATCTTGTGATGTCGCGCATCGACCGCGCCCTCGACAGCCTGATCGCCCGCGAGGGCCAGCGCGTCGAGAACGGTCTGGGCGTGCTGTCGGTGGTGGCGACCTCGTCGCCCTTCATCGGCCTGTTCGGCACGGTCTGGGGCATCATGAACGCCTTCGGCGCCATCGCCTCGTCGGGCAATACCAATCTGGCGACTGTGGCCCCGGCCATCTCCGAGGCCCTGTTCGCCACGGCCCTGGGTCTGGCGGCGGCCATCCCGGCCTATATCGCCTACAACAAATTCTCCATCGACGCGGGCAAGTTCACCGGCCGGCTGGAAAGCTTCGCCGATGACCTGCAGGCCGCCGTGGCGCGCCGTCTGGGCGGACCGTCCAGCGCCGCGCCGCAGCCGACCCGGGAGATCTGAGCATGGCCCTCGCAGGAGGCGGCGGCAGCGGACACGTCCGGGGCCGCAGACGGCCGCGCAAACGGCCGCTCAGTGAGATCAATGTCACGCCGCTGGTCGACGTGATGCTGGTGCTGCTGATCATCTTCATGATCTCCGCGCCGCTGCTGAACGTGGCCGTGCCGGTGGAACTGCCCAAGACGGATGCCAGCGCGGTCGACGCCTCGGATGATCCGGTGGTGATCTCGATCAAGCGCGACGGTGCCATCTATGTCGGCGAGGGTGAGGTCAGCTTCGATCGTCTGGTGCTGACCGTGGCGGAAGCCGCCGGTCCGGACGGCCGCGAGAAGGCCGTGTCCGTGCGCGGCGACGGCCGGGCACCCTACCAGGCCGTGGCCCGCGTCATGGCGCGCCTGTCCTCGGCCGGTTTCACCAAGCTGAACCTGATCACCGACACCGCCGGCGGCGCCCCGACGGACGTGGAGGGCTGACGGCTTGGAGCGGCCCGGGTCCTCGCTGCTGGCCTCCATCGCCGTCCACGCGGCGGTGGTTCTGGCCGTGGTCGGCTACGGCCTGCTGGGCTTCACGCGCGCGCCGCTGGACGTCGAAAGCGCCGTCCCCGTGTCCATCGTCTCCGAGACCGTGATCGAGGCCGCCGCGGCCGACAATCCCGACAATGAACTGATCACGGAAGACGCCGCCACCGCGCCGGTCGCCCCGACCCCGCCCGAGCCGGTCCCGCCGGAACCGTTGCCCGCCCCGCCGCGGCCAACTCCGGCACCAGCCCCGGTCAAAAAGGCGACGCCCCCGCGGCCGACGCCGCCGCGGCCCACGCCGCCTCGGCCGACGCCTCCCCGCCCGACGCCGCCGCCGCGTGAACCGACGCTCGACCTGGACTCCCTGGCGGGTCCTCCCCGTCCCGGCCCGCGTCCCGGGCCGCGCGCGCCGACGGGTCAAACCGGTGCCGGTGCGGCGCCCCGGGCGACGGGTCCGCAGATCACGGCGATCTTCAACCAGGTCTATCCGAACTGGATCCTGCCCTGCGACATCCCCGGGGCGGATGCCCTGCGCATCCAGATGGATGTGACCCTCGATGAGCGGGGACGGATCACGGCCGGCCCAACCCTGATCGGCGCCCGATCCGATCCGGTGTGGCGGGCTGCCGCTGACAGCGCGGTGCGGGCGATCCGCCAGACGGCACCCTTCGAGGTCCCGGCCGGCTTCCCCGGCGGCCCGTTCCGGCCCACCTTCGTCACCGAACGGGCCTGTCGGGGCCGTTAGAGCCCGGGTTCCGATCCTGACAATGCGTGACGGGGCCTGAAAGTCGCCCCATTCACGGCCATGCTGGTCATATGCGCACGCTCTGGCGATAAGGAGTGGCGTGGATAGAAACTTGCGGGAGCCCCTGATGCGTTTGAACCGACTTCTGGCCAGTGTCGCCGTTCTGGCGATGACGGTGAGCACGGCCACCGCCCAGACGCCCCCGGTTCCGCCGCAGTCGACCGACCCGGTCGAGGTCGAGATCGACCAGGGCGTGCTGCGGCCGATGCAGATCGCCGTGGTCAATTTCAACGGCCAGAACGGTGCCGATCTCAGCGGCGTGATCCGCGCGAACCTGCGCCGCTCCGGCTATTTCGAGCCGATGGACCCGGCGGGCTTCGTCGAGACCGGCCTGACCCTGGCCAATGCGCCCAACTTCCCGCAGTGGACCTCGATCGGGGCCCAGGCGGTGCTGTACGGCGCGGTGACGCCCCGGCCGGACGGCCGCAACGACTTCGGCTTCCGCCTGTACGACCCCTATCGCCAGTGCCAACTGGCCTCCTACCAGTTCACCGCCACGCCCGAGCAGTGGCGCCGCATCGGCCACAAGATCGCCGACCTGATCTATCAGCGGATGACCGGCGAGAGCGGCCTGTTCGACAGCCGCGTGGTCTTCGTCTCGGAAAGCGGCACCCAGCTGAACCGCCTGTCGCGCCTCGCCATCTCGGATCAGGACGGGTTCAACCCCGTCTACCTGACCCAGGGCGACGAGGTGATCATGTCGCCGCGCTTCTCGCTGAACGACCCCAATGAGATCACCTATGTCGCGCTCGGCCGCGACTACAGCCGCATCTATCTGTTCAACCTGACGACCGGCCGGCGCGAGAGCCTGGGCGAGTTCGATGGGCAGGTGCTGGCCCCGCGCTTCTCGAACGACGGGTCCAAGATGGCCTTCTCGATCATTCGCGGCGGCAATACCGACGTCTATGTGATGGACCTGTCGAGCCGCCAGCTGCGCCGCCTGACCAGCGACCCGGGCATCGACACCTCGCCCAGCTTCTCGCCGGACAACAGCCAGATCGTCTTCACCTCGGACCGGTCGGGCAGCGCCCGGCTCTACACCATGCGGGCCGACGGCACGGGTCAGCGCCCGATCTCGCGCGGCGGCGGCCTCTACACCGCCCCGAACTGGAGCCCGCGCGGCGACCTGATCGCCTTCACCAAACAGGGCGGCGGCCGGTTCTCGACCGGGGTCATGAACACCGACGGCTCGGGCGAGCGTATCCTGTCGTCCAGCTATTTCGAGGAAGGCCCGTCCTGGGCCCCGAACGGCCGCTACATCATGTTCGCCCGCCAGTCGCCGGGCGGGGACACCCGCCTGTGGACCGTGGACCTGTCGGGGCGCGTCGTGTCACAGGCCGGCTACTCGGGCCGGGGCACCGATCCGGCCTGGTCGCCCCTTCTCGATGAACAGCCCGCCAACCTCGGCGGCGGCGGCCCGGACGGCTGTCCCGCCTGATCACGAACGGAGCCATCCGGCTCAAACCCGCGTTATCGCGACTGGCGAAACCGCTGGCGCGTCAGTAGCAACCCTTTAAAGCCAAGCTGGAGGCACAGCCCTCCACTCAAGGAGACGACCCGATGATGAAGCCCTCCACCCTGGTCCGTCTGGCCGCCGTCGGCCTGGCCGTGACCGCGATCGCCGCCTGCACCCCGCGCACGCCGGCTGATACCGGCGCCGGCAACAGCGTCCCGCCCGCCGGAAACGACCAGTACGCCGGCAACGGTGCGGGCCCGGTTTCGGGCGGCGCGATCGGCGCGCCCGCGCCCGGTTCGGAGCAGGACTTTGTCGTCAACGTCGGCGACCGCGTCTATTTCGACCTCGACAGCTATTCGATCCGTTCGGAAGCCTATCCGCGCCTCGACGCCCAGGTGGCCTGGCTGCAGCGCTATCCGGGCGTGACCATCCGCATCGAGGGCAATGCCGACGAACGCGGCACCCGCGAATACAATCTGGCCCTCGGCGCCCGCCGCGCTGAATCGGTCCGCACCTATCTGGTCGAGCGCGGCGTCAACGCCGGCCGTATCGACACCATCAGCTACGGCAAGGAGCGCCCGATCGCTGCCGGCTCCAACGAGGAAGCCTGGGCCCGCAACCGCAATGGCCACACCGCCATCGTCTCGGGTGCCACGCGCTAGGCCCGACGCGGCGTATGAAACGGAAAGGGCGGCCGGGTCCCGGCCGCCCTTTCTTTTTGACCTGCGTTTCGCCGCATCGCACAATCGGATGCGCGGGACACGGGGACGGTCATGGACGTTATCGAAGCAGCAGGCGGCCTGGTCACGGGCGGCCTGATCGCCAAACTGCTGTCGCGGCGCGAGAACCGCCGCGCCGAATCGGCTGAGGAACACGCCGGAATCTGCAGTGACTGCGGCGCAGTCGCCACTGGCAAATACTGCTCCGAATGCGGCCAGCCCACCCATGTGCACCGGTCGCTCCTGCATCTCGGCGAGGAGATGCTGCACGGCGTGCTGCATTTCGACGCCCGCATCTGGCGGACCCTGCCGTTGCTGGCGATCAACCCCGGACGGCTGACCCGCGAGTGGGTCCAGGGCAAGCGCACCCGCTATGTCTCGCCGCTCGCGATGTTCCTGTTCAGCGTCTTTCTGATGTTCTTCGTCTTCAGCTTCAGCGGCGCGCTGGAGCCGAAGATGACCACGCCCCTGCCGGAACGGATCGCTGAAGCAAGAAGTGAACTGGAGGCCGCCCGCACCGAGTTGGGCCGGGCGGAAGCGGTCGCCGCGGCAAGTCCCGATTCCGAGGCCCTCGCCATCACTGCGGAGGCGGTTCGCACGCGGGTCGGGGTGCATGAGCGGCGGCTGGCGGCCCTGACCGGCACGGGGGAGGCCGGGGCCCGTCCCGACGGCCTCACGGCCGGCAGCTGGCAGGCCGAGATGTCCGATGCGGTCCAGGCCGACCGGGTTCAGGTCCGCGGCGACAGCAAATGGGTCGAGAAGGTCAAGCACAAGCTGAGAAATCCCGATCTCCTGCTCTACAAGATCCAGCAGACGGCCTACAAATTCAGCTTCCTGCTGATCCCGATTTCCATCCCGTTCGTCGCCCTGCTGTTCCTGTGGCGACGGGGGGTCACCCTGTATGATCACGGCGTCTTCGTGCTCTATTCGCTGACCGCCATGTCGGTTCTGATGATGATCCTCTCGATCCTGGGCGGGATCTGGAGCGGGTTCGGCCTGGTGGGCGTTCTGGCCGTCACCCTCGGCGTCCCCGCACACATGTTCGCCCAGTTGAAGGGGGCCTATCAGCTGTCGTGGTTCTCCGCCGCCTGGCGGACGATCCTGCTGCTGATGTTCTGCATCTTCGCCCTGACGCTGTTCCTGATCGGCATCATCATGCTCGGCCTGACGGGGTGACGCCTTGCGGAGGCCGCAAATCGGTGGGACGAAAACAACCATGCTGAAGTTTCCCGCCGCCCTCCGCTCGCGTAACGCCCTGATCTCGGTCCTGGGTGTCGTCCTGATTGCGGGCACGACCACGGTCGTGGCCCAGACCACGCCGCTTGAACCGGTGCAGTGGGACAAGCGCCGGCTGGACCAGCTGGACCGCAACGTCCGCCGCCTCGAGCGCGCCGTGACCCAGCGCAACGCCGCCGGCCAGCCCGTCATCATCGAACCCGATCCCGAGGTGATCGCCCTGCAGGGCCGCGTCGGCCTGATGGACCGCCGGCTCGCCGACATGGAGGCGACGGTCCAGCGCGT
Source organism: Aquidulcibacter paucihalophilus (assembly GCA_030285985.1). Classification (NCBI taxonomy): domain Bacteria; kingdom Pseudomonadati; phylum Pseudomonadota; class Alphaproteobacteria; order Caulobacterales; family Caulobacteraceae; genus Aquidulcibacter; species Aquidulcibacter paucihalophilus. The sequence goes on along the minus strand of CP127384.1, from coordinate 2,811,879 downwards.
GAACGGTGACCTCGAACGCCTGACCTTCCAGCTGGACGAGGCCGGCCGCGACAACACTGCCCTGGCCACCCGCGTCCGCGACGCCGAGGGCCGTCTCCGCGCCATGGAGGCGGCGGCGGCGCGCGAGGCAGAGCTCAATTCGCCCATCCCCACCACCTCGCCGACCGGCGACGCCGCGCGCGACCTGACCGCCGCGGCGCGACTGGCCGCCACCGACCCGCAACGGGGCGACCGCGCCCTGCAGACCGTCATCCTCGCCTGGCCCGGCACGCCCCAGGCGCAGGAGGCCTCCAGCCGCCTCGGCGACCTGCGCGTCTCCGCCGGGGATCACGCGGGCGCGGTCTCCGCCTACGCCACGGCGCTGCAGGGCTGGCCGACGGCACCCTGGGCCGGCTCGACCACGCTGGAACTGGCCAACGCCCTGAACGCGACGGACCGGAAGACCCAGGCCTGCACCGCCCTGACCGAATTCACCCGCCGCTATGCCGAGGCCGCCAGCCCTGCCGTACGCACCCGGGCGACCGAGGCCCGCACCCGCATCGGCTGCCCCGCCGCCCCGGCCGCGCCGCCGGCCCGGAGAGGGGGCTGACGCCAGACCCCGCCGACTGGACCGGGCCCGCCCGGGCTGTCCTGTCCGCGCGGCTGGAAACCGGTATCGATCGCCCGATCGCCCTCGCCCTGTCCGGAGGCGGCGACTCCATCGCCCTGCTTCGGCTGGCCGCCGACTGGGCCCGCGAGAACGGCCGACGCCTGCTGGCCCTGACCGTCGACCACGGGCTGAACCCCGACAGCGCCGGCTGGACCGCCTTCGCCGAACGCGCCGCCCGCGAGGCCGGGGCGGACTGGCGCGGGTTGCACTGGACCGGGCCGAAGCCCGCCACCGGCCTGCCAGCCGCGGCCCGCATGGCCCGTCATCGCCTGATTGCGGACGCCGCGCGCGCGGCAGGGGCGCGGGTCATCCTGCTGGCCCACACCGCCGACGACATCGCTGAGGCGGAGGTGATGCGCGCCGAAGGCTCGACCCTCGGCCGGCTGCGCGACTGGTCGCCCTCGCCGGCCTGGCCCGAAGGGCGGGGCCTGATGCTGCTGCGGCCGATGCTGGGGGCGGGCCGGGGCGAGGTGCGCGACTGGCTGGTGGGGCAGGGGGCGGCGTGGATCGACGATCCGGGCAATGAGGACCTGAAATTTGCGCGGAGTCGCGCCCGTGCGTTCCTTCTCCCCTTGGGAGAAGGTGGCCCGGAGGGCCGGATGAGGGTCGGCCCGTCGAGCGGCGAAGCCGCCCTCGGACAGTCGCCCCTCACCCTTTCGCGCAAGGACGACGGCTGCGCCGCCGTGCGCTCAAGCCCTCTCCCATCGGGAGAGGGATCGCTGACGGTGAGCCGGGACGTCGACACCCAGACCCTCGCCGCCGTACTCGTCTGTGCTGGAGGCGGAGACCAGCTTCCCCGCGGAGACCGGCTCTCCGCCATCCAAGCCCGTCTGCAATCCGGCGGGGATTTCACCGCCACCCTGTCCGGTGCCCGGATCGAGGCCCGGGGCGACTCCGTCCTTGTGTCGCGTGAGGCCGGCGAGTTCGCCCGCCGGCCCCGCGTGCCGCTGCCGCTGCTCCCCGGCGTCGAGACGGTCTGGGACGGGCGCTGGGCGATCACGGTCGATTCGCCCGGCTGGTCGGTCATCCCCGCCGCGGGGCGTCTGGCGGCCCTGTCCGGGGCCGACCGGGTCGTCCTGAAGGCCCTGCCGCCCGCCGTGCGCGGGGCGATGCCTGTGCTGATCCGGAACGATGCGACTGCCCCGGTTCTTGCAGGGACGGCGGGCAAGGCGGTGTCGTTGGTCGGGGAGAGACTGGCGCTGGCGCTGGACCGAATGACGCACGAACGGGACCTTGGCGGCCTCCTCCATGGCGCATCGCCCCGGAACCACCTATTTTCCGGCTTACATCACTGACGACCGGGCGCTGCGGCGCACCCAGGGAACGAGACGAGAATGAACCTGCGCAATCTGGCCATCTGGGGCGTGATCATCCTGGGGGCCATGGCCTTCTATGTCGCCGCCAGCCGCCCCGGCGGCCTGACGGCTCCTCCCGGCGCCAAGGAGGCCGCTGCGGCGCGTCCCGTGGTGATGAGCTATTCCGACCTGCTGAAGGCCCGCGACGACGGCAATATCGTCAGCGTCGAGGTGCGCGGCGAGGCCGTGAAGGCGACCCTGCGCGACGGCAAGGTCGTGACGGTCACCACCCCTGTCCCCAACGCCGCCCTGATCGACAGCATCCAGGCCAAGGGTGCCGAGGTCGACGTCAAGACGACGCGTCAGTCGCTCTGGGTCAGCGCCCTGATCGGCCTGCTGCCCTTCGTCCTGATCATCGGCCTGTGGATCCTGATCATGCGCCAGATGCAGGGTGGGGCCCGCGGGGCCATGGGCTTCGGCAAGTCCAAGGCCAAGCTGCTGACCGAGCACAAGGGTCGCAAGACCTTTGACGACGTCGCCGGCGTGGACGAGGCCAAGGAAGAGCTGCAGGAGGTCGTCGACTTCCTCAAGGACCCGGGCAAATTCCAGCGTCTGGGCGGCAAGATCCCCAAGGGCGCCCTGCTGGTCGGCCCTCCCGGTACCGGCAAGACCCTGTTGGCGCGCGCCGTGGCCGGTGAAGCCGGCGTGCCCTTCTTCTCCATCTCGGGCTCGGACTTCGTCGAGATGTTCGTCGGTGTCGGCGCCAGCCGCGTGCGCGACATGTTCGAACAGGCCAAGAAGAACGCCCCCTGCATCATCTTCATCGATGAGATCGACGCCGTCGGCCGTCACCGCGGCGCCGGCCTGGGCGGCGGCAATGACGAACGCGAGCAGACGCTGAACCAGCTGCTGGTCGAGATGGACGGGTTCGAGGCCAATGAAGGCATCATTCTGATCGCCGCCACCAACCGTCCCGATGTGCTGGACCCGGCCCTGCTGCGTCCCGGCCGCTTCGACCGCCAGGTCGTGGTGCCCAATCCCGATGTGAACGGCCGCGAGAAGATTCTGCGCGTCCACATGAAGGACGTGCCACTGGCCTCGGACGTCATGGTCAAGACCATCGCCCGCGGTACGCCCGGCTTCTCCGGCGCTGACCTGGCCAACCTCGTGAACGAGGCGGCCCTGATGGCGGCCCGCAAGGACCGTCGCATGGTCACCCATCGCGACTTCGAGGACGCCAAGGACAAGGTCATGATGGGCGCCGAGCGCAAATCCATGGCCATGAACGAGGAAGAGCGCCGCCTGACCGCCTATCACGAGGGCGGCCACGCCATCGTGGCCATGAACGTCAAGATGGCCGATCCCGTGCACAAGGCGACCATCGTCCCGCGCGGCCAGGCCCTCGGCATGGTCATGCAGCTGCCGGAAGGCGACCGTTATTCCATGAAATACCAGCAGATGGTCGATCGTATCGCCATCATGGCCGGCGGCCGCGTGGCCGAGGAGCTGATCTTCGGCAAGGAGAACATCACCTCGGGCGCCTCGTCGGACATCCAGCAGGCGTCCAAGCTGGCGCGCCGCATGGTCACCCAGTGGGGCTTCTCCGACATCCTCGGCACCGTCGCCTATGGCGAGAACGAGCAGGAGGTCTTCCTCGGCCACTCGGTCGCACGCAGCCAGAACGTCTCCGAAGAGACGGCCCGGATCATCGACTCCGAGGTCAAGCGCATCGTCGGTGCCGGCTGGGATGAAGCCCGCCAGATCCTGACCGACAAGGCCGCCGATCTGGAGACCCTGGCCCAGGCCCTGCTCGAGTACGAGACCCTCTCGGGTCAGGAGATCAGGGATCTGCTGGAGAAGGGCATCGCCCCGAACCGCGACGAAAGCAACTTCCCCAACGCCGGCCCGTCGGTCTCCGTGCCGATCACCCCGGTATCGGACGGAGCCCAGGTCGAGGCCCAGACCGTCCACTGACCGGCTGAAAAGACAGGACCCGCCGTGGGCATCGCTCGCGGCGGGTTCTTTCAGGCGAACTTGTTTGCATTATAAACAAGTCTATGAGATATGGCTCTCCATCAAGAGGGGAGCTCTTCCATGTCTTCATCCGAATCCGAACCGTCCGGGCGCCTGCATGGCCTCGACGCCCTGCGCGGGATCGCCCTGCTGCTGGGCATCGTCCTGCACGCCTCCATGACCTATTTCCCGGTCCCGATCTGGATCGTGTCGGACACCGACAACTCGCCGGTCGCCAGCGTCATCTTCTTCGCCATCCACCTCTTCCGGATGACCACCTTCTTCCTGATCGCCGGCCTGTTCGCCCACATGATGCTCGAGCGGCGCGGCACCCTCGGCTTCGTCAGGGACCGCGCCATGCGCATCGCCGGACCGCTGGCGACCTTCTGGTTCCCGGTGCTCGCGGCGATCATCGCCGGGCTGATCTGGATGGCCGCGATCCGCAACGGCGGGTCCATTCCGACCGACGGACCGCCGCCGCCGCCGCTGACGATCGAGACCTTCCCCCTGACCCATCTGTGGTTCCTGTGGGTGCTGCTCATCCTCTATGTGGCCATGCTGGTCCTGCGCGCGCCCTTCGCCATGGCGGACCGCGATGGCGGCTGGGGCCGGTTCGTCGACCGCATCACCGGTGCCCTGATCGGGCCCTGGACCCCGGCCCTGATGGCCGCGCCGCTGGCGCTCGCCTTCTGGTTCGCGCCGAACTGGACGCCCTTCTTCGGCATTCCGACGCCGGACACGGGACTGGTTCCCAATGCGACCGCCCTGACCGCCTTCGGGACCGCCTTCGGCCTCGGCTTCCTGCTGGATCGCCGCCGCGACCTGCTGGTCCGCATCGAGCGCCTCTGGCTGGTGTTCACGGTCGTGGCGCTGGTCGCCGGGACGGCGGCCCTCGTCATGGTCGGCGGCCCGGTCCCGGAGCTTGCGCCGGTCACCGATCCGGAGCTGAAGGCTCCGCTGGCGGCGGTCATGGCCCTGGCCGTCTTCGCCTCGACCTTCGCGGTTCTGTCGCTGGCCCTGCGCTTCGCCTCCGGATACAGCGCCGTCCGCCGCTACCTCGCCGACTCCTCCTACTGGGTCTACATCGTCCATCTGCCGCTGGTCATGGGCGGTCAGATTCTGGTGGTGAACGAGACCTGGCCCTGGTTCGTGAAGTTCGGCGTGGTCATCGGCGGGACCATGGCGATCAGCCTGCTGACCTATGAGCTGCTGATCCGCCACACCTTCATGGGTGGCTGGCTGAACGGCCGCCGCATCCCCTGGCGCCGCCAGCGGGACGCGGAATTCTCGCCCGCCGAATAGCTTGCCATTACCCGCCGGCTCGTCCACCCCAAGGGCGAGCCGGCCCCGGAGAATCGTCATGCCCGCCAAGCCCCGCCTGCATTCCGCCGAGGACGACCTCGCCTTCATGCGCTCGATCGTCGAGGGCGGCGGGCGGCCGCCGATGACGCTGGCGATCTGCTACCTCGCGGGCGGGCTGCTGTACGGCTTGCAGTGCCTCTTCCACGTCGGCCAGGCGACCGGCCTGATCCGCTGGCCCGACCTCGCCAACCTGGTCTTCGTGGTCGGCATCAGCGCGACCTTCCTGTCGATCCTGACCTGGGCGATCCTGAAGGATCGCAAGGACGGCACCTCCAATCGCGGCCCGATGGCGACCCGCACGCTCAACGCCGCCTTCAGCGCCACCGGCATGGCCAACTGCGCCGTGATCATCGTCTTCGGCGTCGGTGCCTGGCGGGACCAGGACTTCGCTATCTGGCTCTATTACGCGGCCATCGTCTTCGCCCTCCAGGCGGCGGCCTGGTACATGGCCTGGACGCTGAAGCGGAAGGGCTGGATGCTGGCCACGGCGCTGGGCGGCTGGGCGACGGCGGTGGCGCTCGGCGTGCTGGTGCGCGAGCCCATGCTGTACCTCGGGGTCTGCACGGTCGCCCTGTTCCTGCTGTTCGCCCTGCCCGGCTGGATCCTGTTCCGCGACGCCCGTGCCGGATCGAAGGCGGCCTGAACCATGGGACTGGCCGATCTCGGACGGATCGACGAGGTCATCCACGGCCGCATGCGGTTGGGGATCATGGTCTATCTGTCTGACGCCGACAGCGCCGACTTCACCGAGCTGAAGACCGTGCTCGAGGCGACCCAGGGCAATCTGTCGGTCCATCTGAAGAAGCTGGAGGAGGCGGGCTTCGTCGCCATCGCCAAGAGCTTCAAGGACAACAAACCCCTGACCCGGGTCTCGATCACGCCCGCGGGCCGCAAGGCGTTCGGCGCCTATCTGGACGCCATCGGCAGCCTGATCGGGGGCAAGGACTGATGGCCGGTCCGGGCTTCGTCGATCAGCTGATGGAGGTGGTTTTCGGGAGCCGGCCGAAGCAGATCGGGCCCGTCCGTGTCATGGGCATCGTCAATGTCACGCCCGACAGCTTCTCTGACGGCGGCCGGCTGGCCTCGGTCGAGGCGGCCGTGGCGCACGGGCTGGCGCTGGTCGAACAGGGCGCGGACATCCTCGACATCGGCGGCGAAAGCACCCGGCCCGGCGCCGAACCGGTCGATGCCGCCGAGGAAATCGCCCGTGTTGTGCCGGTCATCGAGGGCCTGCGCGCCCACTGGGCCGGCCCGATCAGCATCGACACCATGAAGCCCGACGTCGCCCGCGCCGCCGTCGCCGCGGGGGCGACCATGTGGAACGATGTGACGGCGCTGGGCTTCGCGCCGGACAGCCGGGCGACCGCCGCTGACCTCGGCTGCGACGTGGTGCTGATGCATATGCGGGGCGAGCCGCGCACCATGCAGGCCGATCCGCAGTACGGGGATGTGGTCGCCGAGGTCGCCGGCTGGCTGACCGCCCGGGCCGGCGCTGCGATGGCGGCGGGGGTGGCGCGCGAACGAATCTGGCTCGATCCCGGCCTCGGCTTCGGCAAGACGGCCGCCCACAATCTGGCCCTGACGGCGCAGCTGGACCGGCTGGCCGGCACCGGCTTTCCGGTCCTCTACGGGGCCAGCCGCAAGCGGGTGATCCAGTCGGTCGATCCGACGGCGGCCGATCCCGGCGACCGGCTCGGCGGCTCCCTGGCCCTGGCGCTCGAGGCGGCGCGGGGAGGGGCCTCCATCCTCCGCGTCCACGATGTGCGCGAGACGGTGCAGGCCCTGGCGGTCCAGGCGGCGGTGAGGGCAGCGGCCCACCCTAACTGACTTGTCCGTTCGGCCGCTCTGCCGCATGGGAGGGACATGCCCGACCAGCCGAACCACCGCGGACGCGTCCTGATCATCGCCGGCTCGGATTCCGGCGGCGGCGCGGGACTCCAGGCCGACATCAAGGCCGTGACCATGCTCGGCGGATACGCCGCCACGGCCATCACGGCGATCACGGTGCAGAACACCCTCGGCGTTCACGGCGTGCATCCGCTGCCGCTGGACCTGATCGAGGCCCAGGCGCGGGCCGTGCTGGACGACATCGGCGCCGATGCGATCAAGACCGGCATGCTGGGCTCGACCGCAGTGGTCGAGCGGGTGGCCGCCATTCTCGATTCGTCCGCCGCTCCCGCGGTCGTCGATCCCGTCATGATCGCCAAGGGCGGCGCGGCCCTGCTGGCGGACGATGCCGTGGCCGCCGTGCGGTCGCTGATGATTCCCCGCGCGGCCCTGCTGACCCCCAATGCGCCCGAGGCCGAGGCCCTGACAGGGATCGCGGTCGCCGACCTCGATGGCCAGCGCCGTGCCGGCGAGGCCCTGCTGGCCCTGGGCGCGCGGGCGGTGCTGATGAAGGGCGGCCATGTGCCGGGGGCGACGGTCGTCGACCTGCTGCTGACCCCGACCGGCGAGACCCTGCTGGAGGGCGAGCGGTTCGACACGCGCAACACCCACGGCACGGGCTGCACCTTGGCCAGCGCCTGCGCGGCGGGACTGGCGAAGGGTTTGCCGCTCGAGGCCGCCGTGGCCGAGGCCTGGGCCTATGTCGCCGAGGCCATCCGCCGGGCCCCGGGGCTGGGCGGAGGACACGGGCCGCTCGACCACGGCTGGCCGCTGAGGCGCGACGCATGAGCGAGCTTGAGGCACGCCTTGTAGACATCGTCCGCGCCGACCCCGGCCTGATGCACGTCCTGAAGGGCGTCCGGGATCAGGGCCTGCCGGACTGGCGGATCTTCTCGGGGGCTGTCTACCAGAGCGTCTGGAACGCCCTGACCGGGCGGCCTGCGGGCTATGGCGTGCGTGACTATGACGTCGGCTATTTCGATCCCGACACCAGCTGGGACGCCGAGGACGTGATCATCAAGCGCGTCGCCGCCGCCTTTGACGAACCGTTCCGCAGCACCGTCGAGGTCCGCAACCAGGCGCGGGTGCCGATCTGGTTCCCGGCCCATTTCGGCGAGCCCTATGATCCGCTGTCGGGGACGGATGAGGCCCTCGAACGCTTCGTGGCCCCGGCCTTTGCGGTCGGCGTGCGGCTGGAGGCGGACGATACGATCAGCGTGGCGGCACCGCTGGGGCTGGAGGATGTGTTCGCCCTGACCCTGCGGCCCAACCCGAACCGCCCCCGGGCGAAAGACTGGCCACGCGTGGTCGAGCGGGCCCGGGCCCGGTGGCCGGAGTTGAGGGTTGTGACGTGATTGCAGCGACCGCCGCCCTGACGCTTCTCCTTGCCGCACAGGATCTCATCGAGGCCGATGTTTCCGGCAGCCGGCGCTGGCGGGTGGCCATGGAAGGGCCCGGCGGGGCCGTCGCCTTCCTGCCGACCGCCCGATCCGCTGATACCCGCGAGGTCGTGCTGATAACGACCGCCTGGGTGGCCGACGCGCCGGGCGGGCCACCGGCGCTGACGCAGGCCTTTTTTGTGCACGCGCTCGACTGCGCCGCCGGCACGCAATCGCGGACCGGATTCGGCGAGACCGATCCGCCGCCACGGCGCTGGACGCCGGCGGACGGCCCGCCGCTGCCCCGCCGCACGCCCGTTCCGGCACCGATACAGCCGGACACGGCGATGGCCGTGATCGCAGAAGCGGTGTGCCGGGACGGCGCGCCGAACCTGCCTGAAATCGAAGGGGAATGGTCCATGGTCGCCCGGACCCTGAGACAGCGTGTCGAGGCGTTCGGGGCCGGGGGCGGCGACCGATGAAACAGTGGACTGTCGACGCCTTCGCCGCCGCCCCGTTCAAGGGGAACCCCGCCTGCGTGGTCGAGCCCTTCGACCAGTGGCCGTTCGACGACTGGATGCAGGCGCTGGCCAGGGAGAACAATCAGGCGGAGACGGCCTTCCTGCTGCGCACCGGCGATCCGTCGCGGTTCGGCCTGCGCTGGTTCACGCCCGGGATGGAGGTCGATCTGTGCGGCCACGCCACCCTCGCCTCGGCCCATGTGCTGCTGGCCGATGATCGTGAGCCGGGCGAGCGTCGGCTATGAGATGGACTTCCCCGCCGATCCGCCACGCCGGACCACGGCCCCCGCCGGCCTGGTCGAGGCGCTGGGCGTCGTCCCGGTCGAGGTCTGGGCGGGGCGGTATCTGGTGGCGGTGCTGGAAGACGCGGCGGCGGTGCACGCCGTCATGCCTGACATCCGGGCGCTGGCCCCGATTCAGGGGGAGGCCGGTGAGGTCGGTCAGGTGATCGTCTGCGCCCCTGCCGGTCCGTCGGACGATGTCGATGTGGTCGATCGCTTCTTCGCGCCGGGTTGCGGCGTCGACGAGGATCCGGCGACCGGTTCGGCCCACTGCATCCTGGGGCCCCTGTATGCCGGCAAGCTCGGCCGGGCGACGGTGCGGTTCCGGCAGGTCTTTCCCGGCCGGGGCGGCGATATCGAAAGCGAGACCCGCGGCGACCGGGTCCTGCTGCGCGGCCAGGCCGTCACCGTGATCGAGAGCCGGCTCAGGGTCTGAGACAGGGAAAAGGGGCGCGACCCTTTCGGATCGCGCCCCCCGGACCTTCGGGGAGGAAGGTCAGGCCCGGACCATTGTTGCTTCAGGTCGATTCGACCTGAATCCAGAAAATGGTCCTTCATCACGCTGGAGCGAAATCTGAGCCGGGGTGGACGGTGTCCACCCCGGCCGATTTCGCTCTAGTAGCGACGGTCGTCGCGGTCACGACGTTCGGCGCGGACCTGCATCGACAGGCGGTCATAGCGGCGGTCGAGCTCGGCCCGTTCGCGGTAGGACAGGCCGCCGCGCATGTAGCTGCGCTCCAGATTGACCAGGCTGTTCAGCTCGTAACGCAGCCGGGTCGCTTCCCGGCGGCTGAGCTGGCGGTTGCGTTCGCCCTGGTCGATGCGGCGATCCAGCTGGTATTTGCGCTGGCTGATGTTCTGCCAGTTGCCGCCGCGATCATTGTCCCAGCGACCACCACGGTCGCCGCCGCGGTCGTTGTCGTAGCGGCCGCCACGGTCCTGTTCATAGCCACCACGGCCGTCGCGGTCCTGATGGCCGTAGGACTGAGCCATGGCGGGGGCCGCGACGGAAGCCGCGGCCAGGGCGAGGGCGGGGATGAGAAACTTCTTCATCATCGGACTTCTCCTTGAGGGTTCCACGCGGACCGGGGTGGCCGGCGTTGATGTGAGATGACCATTCCCCGGCTGAGCGCGATCTGAACGGCGCGTGTCAGCTTTCATTCATCGGCATGAATTCGCCGTCACGCCCCGGATGCCGGGCCTTGACGACAAATCCTCGCCGCGCGCGCGAGGGGGGCGGCGCGAAAGGTGAAACATGTCTAGACTGGTCGTTCAGCCGTCGTTCAGAGCCCGGGGCCTAGACCGCTCTCCATGATCCGCCCGTCCGCCATACTGCTTGCAGCCCTGATCGCCGCCGCGCCCCTGTCGCAGGCGGTTGCGCAGGACCGTGGCGCGCGCGGTGACCGGCCCGAGCGCCAGCAGGACCAGGACGAACGCCCCCGCGTCAGCGTGGGCGAGGCGGTTCAGCGCGCCTCGTCCGGGCGTCCGGGCCGCTTCCTGGGGGCCAGCAACCGCGGCGACACCATCGTCGTTCGCTGGGAGTATCCCGGCGGGCGCGTCGCCGACATCATGGTGGACGCCCGTTCGGGTCGGGTCGTTGGAGAGCGTTGAATGCGAATCTTGCTTGTCGAGGATGACGTTGATCTGTCGCGCCAGCTGAAGCTGGCCCTCGGCGACGCCGGCTATGCCGTCGACCACGCCGCGGACGGTGAGGAAGCCCATTTCCTCGGCGACACCGAACCCTATGACGTGGTGGTGCTGGACCTCGGCCTGCCCAAGATCGACGGCGTCTCGGTGCTGGAGCGCTGGCGCCGTGACGGCAAGACCACGCCCGTCCTGATCCTGACCGCGCGCGGTGCCTGGTCGGACAAGGTCTCGGGCTTCGACGCCGGTGCTGACGACTATCTGACCAAGCCCTTCCACACCGAAGAACTGCTGGCCCGCCTGCGCGCCCTGCTGCGCCGGTCGGCGGGGATCGCTTCGGCGACCCTGTCGTGCGGCGGCCTGCGCCTCGACCCGCGCGCGGCCCGCGCCACGGTCAACGGCGAGCCGCTGCGGCTGACGTCGCTCGAGTACCGGCTGCTGCACTATGTGATGATGCACCAGGGTCGGGTGATCAGTCGCACCGAGCTGGTCGAGCACCTCTACGATCAGGATTTTGACCGCGATTCCAACACCATCGAGGTCTTCGTCGGCCGGCTGCGCAAGAAGATCGGGGCTGACCGGATCGAGACCGTGCGCGGTCTCGGCTACCGTCTGACGCCCCTGGCCGGGGAGTCCGACGGGGCGTGACCGAAGCGGCGGGGGGCGAGGCGGCGCCGGCGGATGACCGGTCCTGGGGCCGCTGGTTCGGGCGGCCGGGCCGCAGCCTGACCCGACGGCTGATCTGGCTGGCCTCCGCCTGGATCGTGCTGGCTCTCGTGATGACCGGCTGGGCCCTGACCAGCCAGTACCAGGAATCCGCCCTGAGACGGCTCGGCAATGTGCTGGCCGAAACGATCGACGAGGTGGTGATCGCCACCAATGCCGGCCCTGACGGCATCGTCGTCGCTGATATCCCGGACGCGCAGACCAACCGGGCCCTGTCCGGAAAATACTGGGCGGTTGCCGAGCTGGACGGGGAAGGCGGCATGCGCTTCATCGCCGGCTCGCCCTCCCTCGCCGGAGAAGCGCTGGCCGTGCCGCGGGGGCTGCCCGACCGGCTGGCCGGTGCCAACGGTGCCACGATCAGCTTCAATGACTCCGGCTTCCTGCGTCCGCCGCTGCGTCAGCCCCTGCGTGTCGCCGCCAGCCTGAAGTCGCTGCCGGGGCGCACCGAGCCGCTGGTCTTCATGGCCGCGATCGACCGGACCAATATCGAGAATGACACACGCCAGTTCGCGACCTTCACCTGGACCGCCCTGCTGATCCTCGGCGTGGGCCTGGTCATCGCCGTCTTCCTTCAGGTGCAGATCGGTCTTCGGCCCCTGTTCAGCCTCCGCAACGAGATCGCCGACGTCCGCAAGGGCAAGGCCGCCCGCATCGCCCGCAGCTATCCGATGGAAATCCAGCCGCTGGCCGAACAGGTCAACCGCCTGCTGGACCACAATCAGGAGACGGTCGAGCGCCAGCGCACCCACGTGGGCAACCTGGCCCATGCGCTCAAGACGCCGCTGTCGGTCATGCTGGCCGAGGCCGGATCGCAGACGGGCGACCTGCCCGACATGGTCCGCAAACAGACCGAGGTGATGAAGGCCCAGGTCGACCACCATCTGCGCCGCGCCCGCGCCGCCGCCCGCGCCCAGTTGCTGGGCGAACGCACGCCCATCGCCGAGGTGCTGGACGAGATGGCGGTCATGCTGGAGCGGGTGTTCGAGGAAAAGTCCGTCGAGATCGACTGGCGCGCGCCCGACGAGCTCGGCTTCCGGGGCGAGCGCCAGGACCTGCAGGAAATCCTCGGCAATCTGATGGAAAACGCCTGCAAATGGGCGAAGCGGCGGGTCCGCATCTCCGCCGGTCCGACCGGTCTGGGCCAGATGGTGGTGGTGGTCGAGGACGATGGTCCCGGTCTGCCGGCGGACCAGCGCGAAGCCGCCCTCGAACGTGGTGCCCGCATGGATGAGACCACGCCCGGGTCCGGCCTTGGCCTTTCCATCGTGGTCGAGCTTACGCGTGCCTATGGCGGCAAGATCACCCTGGCCGACAGCGATCTCGGTGGCCTGAAGGTCCTGCTGGAACTGCCTGCAGCAGAGGCCTGACGTCCGCCGTATGGATATCGATTGTTAACACTGTGTCACCACAGTCCTGTAGGCCGGCACGAGTCCGGTTCGGGATTTTCCTATGGCCGGGCTCTCCGTCGCCCATCGCGTCGCGCTCACCGCCCTTCTGGCGCGGTGTCCCGAACCCGCGCTCAGGGCCGTTTCGGCCGCTGTGGCACCGCTGGGCGGTGGCCGGGCCGCCGAGCTGCGGACGATTGTCGAGCAGGAGACCCGCGACCGCGTGCGTCGCGCCATGGTGCTGGCACCGCTGATCCCGATGTTCCGTCTACGGACCGACGGCATTTCGGCCATGACCTTCCCGCCGCATGTCCTGCCCCGCCTCTGGCGCGCTGCCAGTGAACGCGAGCCTGACCTGCTGATTCACCTGGACGGGGAGGAGGGCTCGTGCGTCGCGATGGCTGATCGCTTCTGCCAGACGGCGGCCAGTGTCGTGCGCGACCAGCCGGACCTTGTCTGGCCGCCTGCAGGCGATGAAGCGCTGCGCCAGAAGGGGCTCGCCGACCTGATGGCCTGCCTTGACCTCGCCCACCTGGGGCGGCGCGGTCTGCCGTCGCTGGAGATCTGGCTCAAACGCCCTGACGGCGACCAGATCGCCGAACTGCGGCTGCTGCTCAAGGACTGCGCCGGGGTTCATGTCGACGGTGCCCAGCGCGTGCTGGAAATGTTGTTCGCCCATCTGGATGACGCGGTGCTGATCCTGCGGATCCTCACCCAGACGTCGCTTTCGGCCGGGCGCGAGGGCTTCCTCAGCGAATCGGAGCTGGCCGGGTTTGTCGACCGGCTGATCGCCGGCGTCGATGTCCGCGCCCGCAAGATCGAGGCGTTCAAGCCGGGGGCTGACCTCGCCCACGTCGGGACGGTGATCGCCGACCTGAACTGGTGCGCCAGCGTGCTCGCCGAGCTGGACGTGACCCTGACCCTCAGTCCGCAGAGCGTTTGGGGCAAGTCCGTACGGGATGGGCGTGTGGCCATCGCCCGTTGCCTGTCCGGCCTGTTGCGTGCGGCGGACAAGGCCGTGGAAGAAGCCCTGCCGCTGGAGCGGGTGCAGATCGCCGGACGCATGACGCGCAAGTTGCCGCGGCTGTCGGCCCCGGTTGTGGGGCCAACGGTCGACGCCGCGCTCAGCCTGCTGCAGCTGGTCGGCTCGGTGCGCGGCCCGGCTTCGACGTTCGGCTGCGAGGCCGACCGCAAGACCCTGGTCGACGCCCTGATCGCCCGGTTGTCGGACTATGCCGACCAGGCGCTGCGGATGATCAATGAACGCGAGGCCGAGGATGAGGCCCATGCGCTCGGGCTCGTCGAACTGACCGCCCTCTGCCTCGATCACATCGACGCCGACGAACCCGCCCGCACGGTGCGGCGTCGGGCCGCGGTCGCTGGCACCCCTGCAACGGGGTCCGAGGCCTCGTCGCGGGCCGCGTGATCGGCTACATCGCCGGGGATGACGGCATTCTGGATCATGGCGGCGCTGCTGACGGCTCTCGCGGGCCTGTGCGCCCTCGCCGGTGCCCGACGTGGCGCGGACGCCGACGAGACCATATCCGCCGCCGCTGAACTGGCAGAACTCGATCGCCTCAAGGCCCGGGGTCTGCTGGATGAGGCCGGCTGGACCGCGGCCCGCGCCGAGGCCGGGCGCCGCATCCTCGTCTCCGACCGGGAGGCCGAACCGGCCAGGGCCGGGACAAGGGACCGGTTCTGGGTGCTGGCCGGGCTGGTGGTCACGGCCGTAGCGGCCCTGGGCCTCTACGCCGGGATCGGCGCGCCCGGACTGCCCGATCAGGCGTATGAGCGCCGTGTGGATCAGTGGACAACCGAACTGGAGACGCTGCAGCCGCCGCAGGTCGCCGCCGTGGCCGCCCGGGTCGTGCGGGACCGGCCCAATGATCATGAAGCCCTGACCATGCTGGGCGCGGCCCGGTTCGAGGCCGGCGATCCGATCGGCGCGGCCTCGGCCTTCCGCCGGGCGCTGACCCTGCAGCCCGACGACGCGCAAAGCTGGGCGCGACTGGGCGAGAGCCTGACCCGCGCCAACGGCGGCGTGGTCGGCGGCGACGCCGAGGCCGCCTTCGCCCAGGCCCTGCGCCGCGATCCCGGCCAGCTGGGCGCGCGCTATTTCCTCGGCGAGGCCGCCCTCGCCCGCAATGAGGCGGCAATGGTCCGGGCCATGTGGGGTCCCCTGATCGCCGCCCTCGACCCGGCCGATCCACGCCGGGCTGACCTGCAACGGCGCATGCCGGGAGAAACGCAATGAGCTGGCTTCCCAAGTCGCCGAAGGCGCGTCGTCGCCTCTGGGTGGTCGCCGCGGTGGCGCCGGTGCTGGCGGTCGCGGTCGGCCTGTCGCTCTACGCCATGCGCGACAACGTCACCTTCTTCTTCTCGCCGTCCGAGGCGACGGCCGAGACCGCCCCCGTGGGCCGGGTCATTCGCCTCGGCGGACTGGTCGAGACGGGCAGCGTGGTCCGCGGGGCCGATGGCGAGGTCGCCTTTGCGATCACGGACAATGCCGCGACCACCCGCATCGTCTATCACGGCGACCTGCCCGACCTGTTCCGCGAGGGGCAGGGTATTGTCGCGCAGGGCAGCTTCGAGCCGGACCGGTCGTTCCGCGCCACCCAGGTGCTGGCCAAGCACGACGAGAACTACATGCCGCGCGAGGTCGCGGAACGACTCAAGGCCAAGGGCGAGTGGCGGCCCGAGGGCACCGCGGCTGCTGCGGGAGCGCCGACGACGTGACCGTTGAACTGGGCGCCTTCGCCCTGATCCTGGCCCTGGCGCTGGCCACGCTGCAGACGGGCATGGCCGTCGCCGGCCGCCTGCGCCGCAGTCCGGTGCTGGCCGGTGCCGCGGAGGGCGCGGCCTGGGCCTGTGCGGCCGCCGTGGCCCTGGCCTTTGCCGCCCTGATCCAGGCGTTCGCGGCCTCTGACTTCTCGGTCGCCAATGTCGCGGCCAACAGCCACACCGACAAGCCGATGCTCTACAAGGTCGCCGCGGCCTGGGGCAGCCACGAGGGCTCGCTGGTGCTGTGGTGTCTGGTCCTGACCGGGTTCGGCGCGCTCCTGACGCGCGCGCGCGGCCTGCCGTTCGGGCTCAAGACCTCGGCCGTGGCCACGCAGGGCCTGCTCGGCTTGATGTTCCTCGCCTTCGCCGTCTTCACCTCCAATCCGTTCGAGCGGCTGGATCCGGCCCCGTTCCAGGGCAATTCGCTGAACCCGCTGCTGCAGGACCCGGCGCTCGCCTTCCACCCGCCCTTCCTCTACGCGGGCTACGTCGGGCTATCGGTCTGTTTCTCGCTGGCGGTGGCCGCCCTGATCGAGGGCCGGGCCAACTCCAGCTTCTGGCCGGCATGGGGCCGCTGGGTGCGGCCCTGGGCCCTGGCCAGCTGGGCCTTCCTGACGGTCGGCATCACCCTCGGTGCCTTCTGGGCCTACTATGAGCTGGGCTGGGGCGGCTGGTGGTTCTGGGATCCGGTCGAGAACGCCAGCTTCATGCCCTGGCTGGCCGGTGCCGCCCTGCTGCACTCGGCCGTGGTCACCGAGCGGCGCGGGGCGCTGGCGGGCTGGACGACCTTCCTCGCCCTGCTGGCCTTCACCTTCTCCATGCTGGGGGCCTTCCTCGTCCGCTCGGGCGTCCTGACCAGCGTCCATGCCTTCGCCGTCGATCCCGAGCGCGGCCTGATGCTGCTGGCCATCCTCGGCGCGACCTCCGGGGCCGCCTTCGCCCTGTTCGCCTGGCGCGCGCCGCAGCTGAAGGGCGGGGGGATGTTCGCCCCGGTGAGCCGCGAGGGCGCGCTGGTGCTGAACAACGTCTTCCTCACCGCGGCCTGCGCCACCGTCCTGCTGGGCACCCTCTATCCGCTGATCCTCGAGGCGGCGAACGGCGCGACCATCTCGGTCGGCCCGCCCTATTTCGCCCTGACCTTCGTGCCCCTGATGGCCGCCGCCTGCCTGATCGTGCCCGCGGGCCCGCTGCTGGCGTGGAAGCGCGGCGACCTGAAGGGCGTGGGCCAGCGGCTGGCCCTGGCCGCGGGTCTGTCGATCCTGATCGCGCTGGCGGGCTGGATGGCGTTCGACCCCAGGAAGGCCTTGTCGGGCGCCGGCATCGGTCTCGGCACCTGGCTGATCCTCGGCTCCCTCGCCGAGGTCGCCGAGCGGCTCCGGCTGTTCCGCGTGCCCCCGGCCGAGTGTCTGCGTCGTGCGCGGGGTCTGCCGCTCGGCGCCTGGGGCACGACCCTGGCCCATGCCGGGCTGGGCGTCTTCGTGCTCGGGGCGGTGGTCGAGACCGGCTATCGCGTCGAGGCGGCCCGCCCGATCGCCCCCGGCCAGACCCTCGAGGCCGGCAAATGGGCCGTGACCCTGGACTCCGTCCGTGTGGTCGAGGGCCCGAACTACCTGGCTGAGCAGGGAAAACTCACCGTGACCCTGCGCGACGGCGGCTCGCCGAAGACGGTCACCGCCGAACGCCGCTTCTTCCCCACCGGCGGCCAGACCACGACCGAGGTCGGCCTCGATTTCCGCGGGCTGGACGACGTCTATGTGGTGCTGGGCGAGCGCGGCCAGACGGCCGCCGGCGCCCCGGCCTGGAATGTCCGCGTCTGGTGGAATCCCTGGGCGCGGCTGATCTTCCTCGGCCCGGCGATCATGGCCCTGGGCGGCCTGCTGTCGCTGCTGGACCGGCGGCTGAGGCTGGGCGTGAACCGGAAGCCTGCGGCGTGAAACGCGTTCTCCTGCTTGCCGCCGCCCTGTTCCTGACCGCCGCGCCGGTGGCGGCGCAGGAGCCGCCGCCTACGCCGGACCGGCCGCTGGCGGATGCGGCGCAGGAGGCGCGGGCCCAGGCCCTGTTCGACGACATCCGCTGCGTCGTCTGCCAGCACGAGGCCATTGCCGACAGCCCTGCCGGCCTCGCCGCGGACGTGCGCGCCCTGGTGCGCGAACAGATCGCGGCCGGGCGTAGTGATCAGCAGGTCCGGGACGATCTGGTGCGCCGCTACGGCGACTTCGTCCTGTTCACCCCGCCACTGCGGGGCGGGACCTGGCTGCTTTGGTTCGGGCCGCTGGCGGTGCTGCTGGCGGCGGGCGGTGGCCTGTGGTTCTCGGCGCGCCGCCGCTCTGTCGTGGCAGAACCGCTCTCGGCCGCTGAAGAGGCCGATCTGGCGCGGATACTCGCCGATCAGGCGGTTCGCCCCGATCCTGACGCAAAGCCGTCTGACGACTAGGCCCGAGCCTGGTCGTTTGAGGAGGAATCGCTTCGCGGTTCCGAGGAGAGCGTGAAGCAGGCTCGCAGGGACTGCGGACCCTTCACGACGCGGCAACGTTGGTGAAAGGGGGCGCGGCCCTATATTACAAGGCCTAACGGGCGTTCCGCGCCCGACGAGAGGATCGCAAGACACGCCTATGATGAAGCGCAAGGAATTCATGCTGGGGGCCATTGCTGGCCTGACCTTCGCCGCCGCGGCGACCGCCGGCGGCGTCATCGACTGGCCCTCGGCCAATGCGGGCCCGGTGGCGGGCTTCACGGGCCGTCTCTCGCCCGACAACGGCGGTGCCGGCCTCGCCTTCGCCCCGCCGCAGGGCGCGCCGCTCAGCTTCGCCGACATCTTCGCCCAGGTCGCCCCGGCCGTGGTGCAGATCGAGGTCAGGACCCGGGTCGCCCAGCGTCAGCGCTTCATCCAGGTTCCCGGCCTCGGCGCCGTGCCTGTGCCCGGCGGCCCCGGTGGAGAAGAGGGCGAGGAGGCTGAAGGCGAGGGCGCGACCGCCTTGGGGGCCGGTTCCGGCTTCTTCATCGCGGCCAACGGCTACATCGTCACCAACAACCACGTCGTCGCCGACGCCACCAGCATCCGCGTCAAACTGGCCGACGGCCGCGAGATGGATGCGCGCCTGATAGGCCGCGACGAGAACACCGATCTCGCGGTCATCAAGGTCGAGGGCACGGACTTCCCGTTCGTCTCCTTCGAGGAGACGGCCCAGCCTCGCGTCGGCGACTGGGTTATCGCGGTCGGCAACCCGTTCGGTCTGGGCGGAACGGCCACGGCCGGCATCGTTTCGGCCCAGGGCCGTCGCGACATCGACAGCGCCTATGTCGACTATCTCCAGATCGACGCGGCCATCAACCAGGGCAATTCGGGCGGGCCGTCCTTCGACATCTACGGCCGTGTCATCGGCGTCAACGCGGCCATCTTCTCGCAGACGGGCGGCTCGGTCGGCATCGGCTTCGCCATCCCGGCCTCGGTGGCCAAGCCGATCACGGATCGCCTGATGCGCGGCGAGACCATCGAGCGCGGATACGTCGGCGTCGGCATCCAGAATCTCAGCCGCGATCAGATCGAAGCGCTCGGGCTTCCCGCAGACTTCACCGGAGCCCTCGTCGGTGAATTGACCGCCGGCGGCCCGGCTGAGGCCGGCGGCGTCCAGATCGGCGACATCGTCACCCGGCTGAACGGAACGGTCGTGCGCGACCGGACGGATCTGACCCGCCGCATCGGTCAGGTCAGCCCGGGCGAGACCGTTCGCCTTGAGGTCTTGCGCGACGGCCGCAGACAGAACCTGTCCATCCGGGTGCGCGCGCGGCCGCCCGAGTCCGAACTGAACGCCCGACCGGATCAGGATTCGGACAATCCCTCGGCACAGGAATTGGCCGGCACCTCCGTCGGCGGCCTGACCGTGGCGCCAATGTCGGAAGCCCTGCGCCGGCGTTACTCCATTCCGGCCCCGGTCAACGGGCTGGTGGTGACCGCCGCCGAGACCATTGGCGAGCTGAATTTCCGGCCCGGCTTTGTCATCACGCGCAGCGGGTCGGGTCCGATCCGGACACCGGCTGAACTTCAGGCCGCCATCGACGCGGCGCGTCGGTCCAACCGGTCGGGCGTCTTCCTGATCGTCTGGACCCCGCAGGGCAACTCGCCGATCGTGCTGCCGCTTCCCAAACCTGAATAAGCCGTAACTGCCCCCATCGCCGCCGATGCGCTAACATCGGCGGCGATTCCGCATTTGAGGGCTGATTCCATGCGCATTCTGGTGGTCGAGGACGACGCTGAAGCCGCGACCGCCATGGTCCGGGGATTGACCGAAGCCGGGCACGAGCCGACCCACGCCGTCGACGGCGCCTTCGGCCTGCTGGAGGCCCAGAAGGGCGGCTATGACGTCTATGTCGTCGACCGGATGATGCCCCGCCTCGACGGCATCGGCATGGTCGAGACCCTGCGCAAGGACGGGGACCAGACCCCGGTCCTGTTCCTGTCCGCCCTCGGCGAGGTCGAGGACCGCGTCACGGGCCTGAAGGCCGGCGCCGACGATTATCTGGTCAAGCCCTATGCCTTCTCCGAACTGATCGCCCGGGTCGAGGCCCTGTCGCGCCGTCGTGAGACCGGCAGCGTCGCCACCATGCTCAAGGTCGGCGACCTCGAGATGAACCTGATCGCCCGCACCGTGCATCGCACCGGCAAGGAGATCGACCTCCAGCCGCGCGAGTTCCAGCTGCTGGAGTTCCTGATGCGCCACGCCGGCCAGTCGGTGACCCGCACCATGCTGCTGGAGAAGGTCTGGGAATATCATTTCGACCCCCAGACCAATGTCATCGACGTCCACATCAGCCGCCTGCGCGCCAAGATCGACAAGGGCTTCGACCACGCCATGCTGCAGACGGTGCGCGGGGCGGGGTACCGGCTGGAGCCGTAAGCAACCGCGATGCGGCTTCCCTCCCTCCTGCGCCGCACGCCCTTCCGGCTGACGCTGCTGTTCCTCGCCCTGTTCGCGGCGGCGGCCAGCGCCATCCTGGCCTATGTCTATTTCGCCTCGGCCTCCGAGGCGCGGACCAAGGCCGAGCGCGACGTGCGCGGCGAGATGGAGGTCCTGGCCGGCATTTACGAAGCGCGGGGTCTGGATGCCCTGAACCGGGAAGTGATCGACCGCACCCTGCGGGACAGCGCCTTCCTCTACCGGCTGGAGCCTGCCGATGGCGGCTGGTTCGCCGGCAGCCTGACGATCTTCCCGATCGAGACGCTCGAAGAAGAGCAGCAGTGGATCACCTTCCCCTTCACTGACACCGATGTGGAGGGACGGGTGACCCGGCCCCAGGTCAGGGGCGTCCAGCGTCGGCTGAAGGACGGCGGCATGCTGTTCGTCGGCCAGTCGCTCGGCGACACCGAGGCCTATCTGGCCCGCCTGACCCAGGCCCTGTGGACCGCCATGGGCATTGTGCTGCTGCTCGGTCTGGCGGGCGGGGTGCTGGTCAGTCGCAACCTCGAACACGCCATGGGCCGGCTCGGCAAGGTCGTCACGGCGGTGCAGGAGGGCGACCTCAAGGCCCGGGCCGAGGTCCGCAACTCCGGCGACGAACTGGATGAACTGGGCTCCGGACTGAACACCATGCTGGACCGGCTGGAAGGTTCCATGGCCTCGATCCGCCACGCCGGCGACGCCATCGCCCACGACCTGCGCTCGCCCCTGACCCGGATGCGGGCCAAGCTGGAGGTCGCGCTGATGGACGCCGAGGCCGGCCGGATCGACGGCGTCGACGCGGTCCAGCTGGCCCTCGACGAGGCCGACAATCTGCTCAAGACCTTCAACACCGTCCTCGCCATCGCCCGTCTGCAGTCCGCGGCCGGCCGCACCCCGGACCCGAAGGTGTTCGACGCCGCCGACCTCGCCGCCGACATGGCCGAGCTGTACGAGCCCGCCTCGGAGGACAAGGGGCTGGAGTTCTCGGCCGAGATCGAGCGCGGCCTGATGATCGAGGGCAACCAGCCCTTCCTGGCCCAGGCCCTGGCCAACATCATCGACAACGCCATCAAATACACGCCCACCGGCGGTGCCGTGATGCTGCGCGCGCGCCGGCGGTCTTCGGGCGAGATCGAATACTCCGTCACCGACACCGGCCCCGGCGTGCCCGAGGCGGACCGCGAACGCGTCATCGAACGCTTCGTGCGCCTCGACAACAGCCGCACAGAAGCGGGCTCGGGTCTCGGCCTGTCGCTGGTCGGGGCGGTGATGGAGGCCCACGGCGGCCGCATCCTGCTGGATGAAGGCCCCGGCGAATACGGCGGCTTCGGCCCCGGCCTGCGCGTCGCCCTGGTCCTGCCGGCGGCGGAATGAGCGGCCCGCTCGGCGCCCTTATGGTTCCATGCGGCCCGGTCGTCGACGCCGTCGCGGCTGACCGGGTCCATGAACGCCTGTGCGAGGCGGCGCGCGAAGGTGGCTGGACCGATGCGATGGACGCCGCCTGGCCGGCGCTGGCTCCCGTCTTCGCGGCCTCCCCCTATCTGGGCGGCCTGGCGCGGCGCTGGCCCGAGCGGCTCCGGCTGACGCTGGAGACGGCACCGGAAGACCGGCTGGCGGCCATCCTCTCCGCCACCGAGGCCCTGACCGGCGGCGCCGACGACGTCCGCGCACCGCTGCGCTGGCTCAAGGCGGAACTGCACCTGCTGACCGCCCTGTGCGATCTCGGCGGCGTCTGGGATCTGGACGCCGTCACCGGCGCGCTCAGCCGTTTCGCCGACGCCTCGACCCGGTCCGCCCTGCGCGCCGTGGCCCACGACCAGCGCGAGCGGGGCAAGCTGGTCTCGGCGGCCGACGATCCTCGCGGTCCCATCCCCGGCCTGTTCGGCCTGGCCATGGGCAAGCACGGAGCCTTCGAGCTCAACTACTCTTCCGACATCGACATCAGCCTGTTCTGGGAGCCGGAGGCGCTGGAGAGCGCCCTGGCCGAAGGGGTCGAGCCGCAGAAATTCTGCGACCGCGCCGCCCACGCCCTGGCCTCCCTGATGCAGGAGCGGACCGGCGACGGCTATGTCTTCCGTTTCGACCTGCGACTGCGCCCGGACCCCTCGTCCACCCCGCCCGTGGTCGCCGCCCCCATGGCGCTCGCCTATTATGAAAGCGTCGGCCAGAACTGGGAGCGCGCCGCCTTCATCAAGGCCCGGCCGGTGATTGGCGACCTCGCCGCCGGCGCCGGGTTCGTGAAGGCGCTGAGGCCCTTCATCTGGCGCCGCAGTCTCGACTATCCGGCCATCCTCGATATCCAGTCGATCAAGCGCCAGATCCACGTCCACAAGACCGGCGAGGGCATGGACGCCGCCGGGGCCAATCTGAAACTGGGCCGGGGCGGCATTCGCGAGATCGAATTCTTCGCCCAGACCCAGCAGTTGATCCTCGGCGGTCGCGACCCCGCCCTGCGCAGCCCGCGCACCGTCGATGCCCTCGCCGCCCTGCGCGACGCCGGCCATGTCAGCCCGGAGGCCTGCGCCGAACTGACCGCCGCCTATGCGGCCCTGCGCGGCCTCGAGCACCGGGTGCAGATGCTCGACGACGAACAGACCCACATCCTGCCGGCCGCTCCGGCGCGGCGCGCGGCCGTGGCGGCGCTGGCGGGGCAGGGCGATCTGGCCGGCTTCGATCATGGCGTCGAGGCCCTGCTGGTCGGGGTTAACCGCACCTATGGTGGGCTGTTCGAGGGGGAGGAGTCCCTGTCGTCCCCCTATGGTTCGCTGGTCTTCACCGGCGTCGAAAACGACCCCGAGACCCTGGCGACGCTGGAACGGATGGGTTTCGCCGAGCCGGGAACGATCGCCGACACGATCCGCAGCTGGCACCACGGCCGCATCCCGGCCACCCGGTCGGCCCGTGGCCGTGAATTGTTCACCCGGCTCGCCCCCCGCTTGCTGACGGCGCTGGCCGACACCGGCGCGGCCGATGCCGCCTTCCGCCGGTTCGCCGTCTTCTTCGCCGGCCTCAACAGCGGGGTGCAGGTCCAGGCCCTGTTTCTCGCCCAGCCCAGGCTGTTCGACCTCGTCGTCGGCGTCATGGCCTTCGCCCCCCGGCTGGCCCGCACCCTCGGCCGCTATCCCGCCGCCCTGGACAGTATGCTGGACGCCCGCTTCGCCCGGGCCATCGACGAGGATTCCGGTCTGGTCGACCAGATGCGGGCCGACGCGGCGGCCGCGCCGGACTTCGAGACCGCGCTCGACGCCGCGCGTCGCGTCCATCGCGAGCAGATGTTCCGTATCGGCCTCCAGACACTGGCCGGTCACGCCGGGCCGGAGGCGGCGGGCCGCGCCTATACCGCCCTGGCCGACGCCGTGATGGACGCCCTGGCCCCGGCCGCCATGGCCGAGGCCGTGCGTCAGGGCGGAGAGCTGCCGGGCGGTTCCGTCGCCGTCGTCGCCCTCGGCAAGGCCGGGTCGCGCGAAATGACCGCCGGCTCGGACCTCGACCTGATGACCCTCTATGACGCCCCGCACGAGGCGATGTCGAATGGCAAGGGCTGGGCCGCCGGTGTCTTCTATTCCCGCTTCACCCAGCGGCTGATCGCGGCCCTGTCGGCGCATACGGCCGAGGGCGGCCTCTATGAGGTCGACATGCGGCTTCGGCCCGGTGCGGCCAAGGGGCCGGTGTCGCTGCGGCTGTCGGCGGTCGAGGACTATTACGCCACCGAGGCCGACACCTGGGAGTTCATGGCCCTGACCCGCGCTCGGGTGGTCTGGACCGATGATCCGGCGTTCGGCGCGCGCGCGACGGCAGCGCTGGAGGCCATCCTGCGGCGGCCGCGGCCGGGCGTGGACGTCGCCGCCGACGCCCGCCGGATGCGCGATCTGATGGCGCGCGAACGGCCGGGGCAGGGGGCGTGGGACCTCAAGCTGGCGCCCGGCGGTCAGGTCGATGCCGAGTTCGTTGCCCAGGTGCATCAGCTGAAGGCCGCCGCCGGCGGTGGGCCGCTGACCGTGTCGACCCTCGAGGCCCTCGCGGCGGAACCCGCCCTCGCCGAGGCCTGGCGGTTGCAACAGGCGTTGGGCCAGATTCTCAGCGCTGCCTTCGACGACAAACCGGACCCGGAGCACGAGCCCGAAGGCTTCCGCCGCCGTCTCGCCGAGGCTGCGGGCCTGGCGGATTTCGAGACCCTGAAAACCCGGCTGGTCGGGGTCCGGACCGCCGCGCGGGCCGCTTTTGACTCCGTCCTGGCGCCGCCCCGCGACGGAGACTGACGACAGCGGCGTTTCACTCTCCAGACAGGGACTGAGGCCGCGTGAGGCGGCCATGGAGATCAACGAGATGCACAAGACCCTTCTGGCCGGCAGCCTGGCCGTCCTCATGCTGGCCTCGGCCGGCGTCGCAATCGCCCAGCAGGCTCCGGCCCGGCCCATGCGCGCTGATGCCGATGGCGACAGCCGCCTCAGCCAGGCCGAGTTTGTCGGACAGCGCGTGCAG
This sequence comes from Aquidulcibacter paucihalophilus, assembly GCA_030285985.1. Classification (NCBI taxonomy): domain Bacteria; kingdom Pseudomonadati; phylum Pseudomonadota; class Alphaproteobacteria; order Caulobacterales; family Caulobacteraceae; genus Aquidulcibacter; species Aquidulcibacter paucihalophilus. The sequence goes on along the minus strand of CP127384.1, from coordinate 2,786,537 downwards.
CGTCTGACCGCCATCGACGCCGACCGCGACGGCTCGGTGACGGCGGACGAACGCCGCGCCGCGATGCAGGCCCAAAGGGCCGGCCGCGCCGACGCCCGCTTCGACCGGCTGGACGCCAATGACGACGGTTCGGTCAGCCGCGACGAGTTCGACAGCGCCCGCGAGACCGGTCGTGAAGCCCGCGCCGATCGCGGTCCCCGGCCGATGCGCGCCCAGCGTGGCCCCGCTCGCGGTCAACACGGCTTGGGCCGGATGGAGGCCCGCGGTCCGGTCGTCATCGCCGACGTCCAGACCCGCGCCGAACAGGCCTTCGCCCGTCTCGACGCCGATCACGACGGCTTCGTCACCGCCGCCGAGGGCCGGGCCGGTCGTCAGGCCATGCGCGAGCATCGTCGTGAACGCATGGCAGAACGTCGCGCCGCGCGTCAGGCGTCGCCTCCGGCGTCTGCTTCGGAGTAAGGATGATGTCAGGGACGGCGGTCATGAACCGGGCGACCCTTTCGGTAGCAACGGAAGAGGGCCGGATTGGCGCTGATCGCCGACCCCGACGAGGAGCTGGTGCGTCGCGTGGGTCAGGGCGACCCGGCGGCGATCCAGGCCATGGTCGCGCGCAAGCTGCCCCGTATGCTGGCGCTGGCGCAACGGATGCTGGGCGATGCGGCCGAGGCCGAGGACGTGGCCCAGGACGCCATGTTGCGGGCCTGGAAACAGGCGCCGCGCTGGACCCCGGGGCAGGCCAAATTCGACACCTGGCTGCACCGGGTCGGGCTCAACCTCTGCTACGATCGGCTGCGCCGGCGGCGCGAGACGGTCACGGCGACGCCGCCGGACCAGCCCGACACCGGGCCGTCGCCGGACCGGGGGCTGCTGGCGGCGGACGTCGGGGTGCGGGTCGATGCGGCGCTGGCGCGCCTGCCGGACCGTCAGCGCGAGGCCATTGTCCTGTGTCACTATCAGGAGCTGACCAATATCGAGGCCGCGGCCCTGATGGCGGTCAGTGTGGACGCGCTGGAAAGCCTGTTGTCGCGCGGACGACGGGCCTTGAGACAGGCCCTGGCCGATATCCGGCCGGGTGCTGAAGGAGCATGAGTGTGATGACGTCGGAACGGTTCCTCGCCCTGGTCGCGGCCTATGGTGCCGACGCACGGCGCTGGCCCGAGGCTGAGCGCGCGGCGGCCCAGGCGTTTGCGGCGGCTGATCCCGCTGTCGCCGGCCCGGCCCTCGCCGACGCCGATGCGGCGGACGCCCTGCTGCATGCTTCCCGCGTCGCCCACCCGTCCATGGCCCTGCGCGACCGGGTCATCGCCTCGGCCGCCGGGGCCGGCCTGAAGGCGCGTCGCGAAGGGCGTCGCTGGCTCGACCGGCTGGGGCTGGCGCTCGGCGCCGGCTGGGCCGCCGCGGCCTGCGCCGGCATATTTGCGGGAGTCATTATGACCGGCCATCTGACCGCCGACGCCCAGGCCGAGGCGGTCCTCTACCAGGCCTCCCTGCTCGGGGTGGACGATGCGGAGGTGCTCGGATGAGCCCCAAGGCTCTGAAGATTGCGCTGGCGGCCTCGGTGGCGCTGAACCTGTTCGCTGTCGCGGCCGGGGCGACCCTGTTCGTGACCCGCGCCCAGGTCGAGCAACAGGTTGAGGCCCAGCACCGTCCGGCCCGGGTGGGCTCGCCGATGCGCCTGATCGACCAGCTTGACCCGACGGTTCGCGAGCGGGTGCGCGCTGCCATGCGGGCCTCGGCTCTCGCGGCCCGGCCGGATTTCGAGGAGGCGCGCCTGAAGCGGCGTCAGGCCGTGGAGATGGGACAGTCCGCGACGTTCGACCCCGCCCGGGCCCGGGCGCTGCTGGAGGAATCCCGCAATGCGGAGATCCGCGGCCGTGCGCGGCTTGAGGCTGACGCCGTGGCCCTGCTGGCCACGCTGGAGCCGGATGACCGCCGGGCCCTGTCGGAAATCCTGACCCGTCGGGGCCGCGCCGCCGGCCGGGATCGGGGCGGGCGCGAGCCGCAAGCCGCCGCCGCGAAAGCGACGCCGCCGGCCTGACGTCAGGCCGCCCGCGCCTGCATCGGGGCCGGCTGTGTCCTCGACGGCTGCCCCGGCCGCCGGATCGGAATGTCGAAGCCCACGGTCGTGCCCCGGCCCGGCTCGCTCTCGATGGTCAGCATGCCGCCGTGCAGTTCGATCAGCGACTTGGTCAGGGCCAGACCCAGGCCGGTGCCCTGGGTGGTCTTGGAGTGCTGGCCCTCGACCTGTTCGAACGGCCGCGCCAGCCGCTGCAGGTCCTCGGCGGCGATGCCGATGCCGGTGTCGGTGACCGCCACCCGCAGCCGGTCGTCGTCCTCGCGTGAGAGGGCCACGACGATGTGGCCGCCCACGGGCGTGAATTTCACCGCGTTCGAGATCAGGTTCAGCACCACCTGTTTCAGTCCGCGATAGTCGGCCTCGATCTCGGGCAGCTCCGGCGCGTCGACCACCAGGTTCAGCCCCGCCTCCTCGATCTTGCCGCGCATCAGCCGGGCGGCGTCGTCGACCACCTCCTTCAGCGACACGGTCTCATAGTGCAGCGTCAGCTTGCCGGCCTCGATCTTGGCCATGTCCAGCACGTCGTTGATCAGCGACAGCAGGTGCTGGCCCGACTTCAGGATGTCGGCGGCGTAGCCCTTGTATTTCGGATCGCCCAGCGGCCCGAACATCTCGCCGGCCATGATCTCCGAGAAGCCGTTGATGGCGTTCAGCGGTGTGCGGAGCTCGTGGCTCATATTGGCCAGGAATTCGGACTTGGCCTGGTTGGCCGCCTCCGCGCGGGTCATGGCGACTTCGTATTTGCGCGCCAGCAGCGACAGCTTCTCCTCGCGGTCTTCCAGCTCGGTGATGGTGACGTGCAGGCGTTCGGTGGCGCGCTGGCGTTCGGCTTCCTTCTGCTTGATGGCGGTGATGTCGGCCGCCGTCACGACCGAGCCGCCGTCCGAGGTGAAGCGCTCGATCAGCTGCAGCCAGCGCCCGTCATGCAGCTCGATCTCCCGCGCGCCGGCGCGGCCGCCCGCGGCCGGCTGGTCGGCCTTGATGGCGAGGGCGGCGATCTGGTTGAGATCCTGTTTGAACACGCCGCGCCGCAGGACACCGGGCTCGAAGGCAAAGGCGTCCTGGAAGGCCTGGTTCGAGAGGATCAGCCGGCCATTCTTGTCGAACAGGACGAAGGCGTCCGACACGCTTTCGATACCGTCGCGCAGCCGGCTTTCGGCGGCCTGGGCCTGGGCCTTGGCCCGACGGGCCTCGGTGGTGTCCAGCGCCACGCCCAGGACACTGGTGAAGCCTTCTTCGCCGCGGTCGCCGCGGGCCTGACCCCGGGCATCGATCCAGCGCGCCTTGCCCTGGGCATCAGCCACCGGGAAGGTGACGTCAAACGCGCCGAAGGTCTGGGCCTGTCGCAGGGCATGCTGCACGGCATCATGATAACGCGGATGGATCCGGGCCATGATCTCGTCGGACGGTATGGACCCGCTCCGGTCCAGCCCCATCAGCTCGGCCATATAGTCCGAGACGGTGACCTGTTCCGTCTCCGTATCCCATTCCCAGACGCCGCAGCGGGCGGCTTCGACCGCGCCGCGGAAACGCCGCTCGGACGCCGCCCAGGCCCGGCTGATGCCCTGTTGGCGGCCTTGCAGATGAAGGACGAGGGCAAGCGTGAACAGGCCGATGGCGATCGGCGGGCCGAGGACCCACAGGTCGCTCCAGCTGAACCCGCTGAGCGGACTCGCGGCCTCCGGACCTTGCAGGGATCGCGCGACCAGCAGGACATGCGCCGTGATCGCCAGGGCGAGCGCCAGTATGGCGATGCGAAGCCAGGCGGGCGGTCCCCGATCACGATCGGTTGTGCGCCGCCCCTCGCTCGTTACGCGGCGCTCCTCACCCCGCAAGGCGCTCTCCCCAAGGATTCGACGTTGAACAGCGAATCTAGGCTGCGTCGCGGATTCCTGTCGAGGCTTGGTTAGAAACCATCAACCTTTTATCGCGCTGCCGTGCTTCAGGCCGCCCGCGATTGCCGCGGTGCGGCGGCGGCTCCGTCCGGCGGGGACGACAATACGTCGGTGACCGACTTGAGCACGGTCCGCGCCTCGCGGGCCAGCATCAGCAGTTCAGGCGGCGCGTCGTCCGGCGCCTCATCGACCGAGGCGGTCAGACGCTCGGCCAGGGCCATCAGGCGCGGGGCGGCGGCGATCAGCCGGGCCTGGAACTCGATCTGATCCGGGTCGCGGTCGTATTCCGCGCCGGGCACCCGCCAGCCGCCCCAGTCCGCCTTGTCGGTTACCACCACCGGGTAGGTGCCGGGGAAGGGGTGGTGGGGACAGTCCTCAGCGGTCTGCCACTTGTTTCTCGCCCGCATCAACCGCCAGGTTTCGCCGGCGTTGGCGGCCGGATCGTCGCTGGGCAGCAGCAGCTCATGGCCGAGAAACTCGCGGCCCAGTCCGACGTCATAGGTGACGCGCACGGGTTCCTCGAAGCCCTTGGCCCAGACGGGCTGGACCTTCTCGATCTGGGCCCATGCGCCGACGCATTCGACCCAGACCTTCTGTCCCTTCTGGAACTGTGCACGCGCCATCGGATTCTCCGGTGTTCAGCGCAAGCCTGTCACGGCCGTGTGAACACCCGGTTTGGCGAAAGGGTGAAGCGGACCTTAACGCCCGCCTCCGGGTCAGTTGCGCGAGATGCCTTCCAGCGCCTCGCCGGCGTATTTCTCCTTCACCCGCGTGGACAGGTCGCCCAGGGACACCACCCCGACCAGCCGGTTGTCCTTGTCCAGCACCGGCAGGCGGCGGATCTGTTTGGTGCCCATGGCGTCCAGCACGCTCTTCAGATCGTCATCATCGCGGGCGCTGTGCGGGTCGCGCGAGATGTACTCGACCACGGGCGAGGTGCAGGCGGCGCCGCCGGCCACGGCGCGGACGGCGATGTCGCGGTCGGTGATCGTGCCGATCAGGGTGTCGCCGTCGGCCACCGGCATGAAGCCGAAATCGCCGGCCGCCATGCGTGCGGCGACTTCCTGAAGGCTGTCGCCGGGCCGGGCGACCTGGACGTCCTTGCTCATTACGTCGCGAACTTTCATGGCGGGTTCTCCGGTGGTTGGGGTTGCGACCAGAACCCCCGGACCTGTGCCCGGTTCCGCTTTCGCCCGGCCTCAGGGAAGGCTAAACGGCCCGGCACACGACGGAGAACGACGATGACGGCGGCGAACGAGGCGAAGGAAATTCTTCAAAGGCTGGGCGTGCCCGCGTCGGTCTGGAGCTCCGACGGCTTCGAGGCCCGCTCGCCCATCGACGGCTCGGTCGCCGGCCGCGTGGCCGAGACGCCTGACCTCGGCGCCGTCGCCGATCGCGCTGTGACCGCCTTCCATCAGTGGAAACGTCTGCCCGCGCCGCGCCGCGGCGAACTGGTCCGCCTGCTGGGCGAGGAGCTGCGCGCCTCGAAGGACGACCTCGCCCGCCTCGTCACCCTCGAAGCCGGCAAGATCGTCTCCGAGGGCCTCGGCGAGGTGCAGGAGATGATCGACATCTGCGACTTCGCCGTCGGCCTGTCGCGCCAGATCTACGGCCTCACCATCGCCTCCGAACGCCCCGGCCACCACATGCGCGAGACCTGGCAGCCGCTGGGCCCGGTGCTGGTCATTTCGGCCTTCAACTTCCCCGTCGCGGTCTGGGCCTGGAACGCCTGCCTTGCCCTCGTCTGCGGCGACCCGGTGATCTGGAAGCCGTCGGAAAAGACCCCCCTGACCGCCCTGGCCACCCACGCCATCCTCGACCGCGCCATCGCCCGTTTTGCGGACGCCCCGGAAGGCCTGTCCCAGCTGGTCATCGGCGGTCGCGAGGCCGGCGAGGCGCTGGCCGCCGACGCCCGCATCCCGCTCGTCTCCGCCACCGGCTCCACCCGCATGGGCCGGGCCGTGGCCCAGACCGTCGCCGCCCGCCTCGGCCGCAGCCTGCTGGAGCTCGGCGGCAACAACGCCATGATCGTGACGCCCAGCGCCGACCTCGACATGGCCGTCCGCGCCATCGCCTTCTCGGCCGTCGGCACCGCCGGCCAGCGCTGCACCACCCTGCGTCGCCTGCTGGTGCACGAGAGCATCGCCGACGCCCTCGTCGCCCGTCTGGCCGCCGCCTATCAAACCCTGCCCGTCGGCGACCCGCGCGGAGACGGCATCCTGATCGGCCCGCTGATCGACGAGGCTTCGGCGCACGGCTTCGACATGGCGCTGGCGCAGGCCGTTGAACAGGGCGGCCGGATCGTTGTCGGCGGCGACCGCGTCGACCGTGACGGCGTCTACGTCCGCCCCGCCATCGTCCGCATGCCGGCCCAGAGCGCGGTGGTGCAGCACGAGACCTTCGCCCCCATCCTCTATGTCCTGACCTGGTCGGACTTCGACGCAGCCGTCGCCATGCAGAACGCCGTGCCCCAGGGCCTGAGCTCCTGCGTCTTCACCGACAGCGTCCGCGAGGCCGAAGCCTTCCTCTCCGCCTGGGGCTCTGACTGCGGCATCGCCAACGTCAACATCGGCCCCTCGGGTGCCGAGATCGGCGGGGCCTTCGGCGGCGAGAAGGACACCGGCGGCGGCCGCGAGAGCGGCTCGGACGCCTGGAAGGCCTATATGCGTCGCCAGACCCAGACCGTGAACTTCAGCCGGGACCTGCCGCTGGCGCAGGGGGTGAAGTTCGACCTCTAGAGCACACCCCCTGCTATCGTCATTCCGGCGAAGGCCGGAACCCAGCGGCGCCGAAGGCGATCTTCTTGGGCAAACTGTCCGCGACAGCTTCGCGCTCTCGCGCGCCGCTGGGTTCCGGGTCTCCGCTACGCTTCGCCCGGAATGACGATAGCGGGTTAGAGCGCCCCCTTCAGCGCCTCCGCCAGGTCCCCCTTCCCGACGACCTCGACCTCCGCCAGCCCCAGCCATCCCGCCATCCGCCGCAGCTCGACCGCCAGCCGCGCGGCGGTTTCCGGCGTCGCATCCGGCTCGCGCCAGGCCGCCTGCACCAGCAGAACGCCCGCCTTGCGGTCGGACTTCAGATCGACCCGCGCCGTGATCGCCTCGTCCTCGAGGAAGGGCAGGACATAGTAGCCGTGCGCCCGCTTGTGGGCGGGGGTGTAGATCTCCAGCCGCACCTTGACTCCGAACAGCCGCTCGGTGCGGTCACGGGTCCAGATCAGATTGTCGAACGGCGACAGCAGGGCGGAGCCCGTCACCTTGCGCGGCGTCTTCGCGCCCGCCGCCAGATACGCCGGCTGCCGCCAGCCCTTGACCGCGACGGGCGTCAGCTCGCCGGCCTCGACCAGTTCCGCCACCCGCTCCCGCGCATCGGCCAGCGGCAGGCGGAAATAGTCGCGCAGGTCCGCCGCCGTTGCCACGCCCATGGCCCGCGCCGAGATAAGCACCAGCTCCCGCTGCGCTTCGGCCTCGGTCGGCGTCGGCAGGTCGACGATCCGCGCGGGCAGGGCGCGTTCGGTCAGGTCATAGACGCGCTCGAAACCGTTGCGCGTCTTCGTGGTGATCAGCCCGGCCCAGAACAGCCACTCCAGCGCCCGCTTGCCGTCCGACCAAGACCACCAGCCGGGCGCGCCGCGAGGTCCGGTCGCGAAGTCGCCGCCGGTCACCGGTCCGCGCCGTTCGATCTCGGCCAGCACCCCTTCGATATAGTCGGCCTTCTCGCGCCCGAAGCGGGACAGGCCGGTCCACATGGCCCCGTCCTTCGCCCGCTCCATCCGCCAGCGCAGCAGCGGCTGCAGCTCCAGCGGCAGCAACGAGGCCTCATGCCCCCAGTATTCGAACAGCCCCCGCCGCGTCCCCCAGGCCTCGGTCTCCAGCGCCTCGCGCGGATAGTCCCCCAGCCGCGAGAAGCCGGGCAGATAGTGGGTGCGGGTGACGACGTTGACGCTGTCGATCTGGATCACGCCCAGCCGCCGGGCGACGTCGCGAACATGGCTGCGGCCGGGGGCGGCGGGCTGCGCGCGCCCGAACCCTTGGGCGGCCAGGGCGATGCGGCGGGCGGTCTTCGGGGAGAGGGTGTCGGTCACGGGACAACAATGCCGCTTTCCCTCTCCCATTGGGAGAGGGCTTGAGCCTCCGGGAGCGAAGCGATCGGCAAGGCGAAAGGGTGTGGGTCGGCCGTCCCGGGGCGGCTTCGCCGCTTCAACCTGCCGACCCACATCCGGCCCTTCGGGCCACCTTCTCCCAAGGGGAGAAGGAAACTGATCTACGGCACCGCCCGCGCCGGCAACCCCTGGGCCGCCCGGACGATCTGCACGAACTCGGCCCGTTCACCGTAAGGGTCCTCGCCGCGCGCGCCCTGCGCCAGCTGCAGCACGGCGTCCCAGTCGAAGCCGTCGCCGAGCCAGGGGTCGCCGCGCAGCCGCTGGCCGAAGGCGGCCACGGCGATGGCCCAGCGGGTGCTTTCCGGCGGCTGCGCCCGCGCGGCACCCGGGTTGGGCGCATTCGCCAGCACCCGTTGCATCAGGCGCGAGTCCCGCTCGCCCGGCAGTTTGAAGCGGACCTGCACGAAGCCGACCTCGCCGTCCGGATCGCCGCCGCCGACGCCGAGGCTGTTGCGGTTCTCGGGATAGCGCCGCTCACCCATCTGGCTGGGGCCGCCGACCGGGGTGATCTCGTACAGCGCCGTCACCGAGGCACCGGATCCGACCTCGCCGGCGTCGACGCGGTCGTTGTTGAAATCGGCCTCGTTGAGCAGCCGGGTCTCATAGCCGATCAGCCGGTATTCGCTGACCCGCGCCGGGTTGAACTCGACCTGGATCTTGACGTCGTCGGCGATGGGGAAGGCCCCCCGGTCAAACGCCGGACCGAACAGCCGGCGCGCCTCGTTCAGGTCGTCGACATAGGCCGCCGTCCCGTTGCCGGCCTGGGCGATCGTCTGCATCCGCGCGTCCTGGTAGTTGCCGCGCCCGAAGCCATAGACCGACAGATAGATGCCGGTTTCCCGCCTGGCCTCGACATAGTCCTCGAGGCGCAGGTTGTCGGTGACGCCGACGTTGAAGTCGCCGTCCGTGAACATCAGGATCCGGTTGACCCGGTCGCGGGCGAAATTGGCCTGCGCCTGGTCATAGGCATTGGTCATGCCGGTCGCGCCGGCCGTGCCGCCCGAGGCGTACAGACTGGCCACGGCGCAGCGCAGCTTCAGCTTCTGGTCGCCCGGCGTCGGGGCCAGCCGCGTGCCCGCTCCCTCGGCGTAGAAGGTCACCGCCGCCGTGTCCTGCGGCCGCAGCCGGTCGATGATCAGGTTCATCGACTTCTGCGCCAGGGCCAGCTTGTCCGGGCTGCTCATCGAGCCGGATACGTCGACGAGGAAGGTCAGGTTCAGCGGCCGGCGCTCGGCTTCGGGCAGTTCATAGCCCTGCAGGGCGACATGGACGATCTGCCGCCCCGGTGCCCAGGGTGAGTCCGTCACCGCCGTAGTGATGGCGAACGGCTGGGTCGCCGAGGTCGGCCGGTCATAGCCATAGTCGAAATAGTTGATCAGCTCCTCGACCCGGACCGAGTCCGCCGGCGGGGCGCGGCCCTCGTCGATGAAGCGCCGGACATTTGAATAGCTGGCCGTGTCCACGTCGATCGAGAAGGTCGAGACCGGCTCGTCGGCGACGCGGCGCACCGGGTTGGGCGTGGCGTCGGGATAGCGTTCGGTGTCGACGGGGCGGGGCGGCGCGATGATCCCGGGCGGCGGCGCGTTGGGCGCGATGACGCCGCCGGAAATCACCGGCGACGCGGTGACCACTGACCCGCCGGGAACCCGGCTCCCGGTGACGACGACGTCGTTCATTTCCGCAGCGGCCGCGCCTGGCGGCGGGGGCGGAGGCGGCGGCGGGGGTGGCGGCGGCGCATACATCGGCACGCCGCCGCTGCGCGCGGCATAGGTCGTCGCGGCCCGGTCTTCCGGCAGGGTAAAGCCGAACACCTGACAGGCGGCGGGGGAGACGACGCCGTCCGACGGCTTGTCGGGATCGATCGGCCGGCCCTCCTGGGCCATCACCGGCAGGGGTGCCATCGGCGCGGCCAGGGCCAGGCTGACCAGCCCGACGAGGGTCTGTTTCAACGGACGTTTCGACATCGCGCGTCTCCCCTTGGTTGTGTGATCCCCATGAGGCCGCCCGGCCTCTGGCGAAACTGTGGCGCGCAGTTCTGACGAAGTCTGACGGCGGATCACGGGGCCCGGGGTGGCGCATCGACGCATCTCCCCCCACTATCCAGCGACGCCGCAGGGGACGCGAGATGCACGAGACGACCAGCATGGGACTGGGCCACGCGGTGGCGCTGCTGGCGGCCATGGTCGTCGCCGCCACCCTGTTCCGCCGCTTCGGCCTCGGCGCCGTGCTCGGCTATCTGGCCGCCGGCCTGCTGATCGGACCCTCCGCGCTCGGCGTGGTGCGTGACCCCCAGTCCGTGCTGCACGTCGCCGAGTTCGGCGTCGTCATGTTCCTGTTCATCATCGGCCTTGAGATGCGGCCCGCCCGGCTGTGGAGCCTGCGCAAGGAGATCTTCGGCCTCGGGGCCGTGCAGGTGATCGCCTGCGCCCTGCTGCTGACCGGCATCGCCATGGCGGCCGGGCTGGCTTGGTACGCCGCCCTGATCGCCGGCTTCGGCTTCGCCCTTTCGTCGACCGCCATCGTCATGCAGCTGCTGCAGGAGCGGAACGAGAACGTCGAACCCGGGGGGCAGCGCGTGGTCTCCATCCTGCTGTTCGAGGACCTGGCCATCGTGCCGCTGCTGGCGCTGGTGGCGGTGCTGGCGGGTGCCTACGGCTCCTCGGTCGAGACCGGCTATCCGATCTGGCTGACCATCGGCCTGGCCATCGCCGCCGTGGCCGGGGTCTATGTCGCCGGCCGCTGGATCGTGAACCCCTTCTTCCGCCTTCTGGCCCGCTACGGCGGCCGCGAGGTGATGACCATGGGCGCCCTGTTCGTTGTGCTGGGGGCGGCTTACGCGATGAACCTCGGTGGCCTGTCGATGGCCATGGGTGCCTTCCTCGCCGGCGTGCTGCTGTCGGAATCGACCTTCCGCCACCAGCTCGAGGCCGACGTCGAACCCTTCCGCGGTCTGCTGCTGGGCCTGTTCTTCCTCAGTGTCGGCATGTCGCTCGACCTGCGCGTGGTCATCGCCGACTGGGCCTGGGTGCTGGGCGGGCTGGCCGCCTTCATGTCCGCCAAGATGGTCGCGGTCTACGCCGTGGCCCGTATCCGCCAGAAGCACGGCGAGGGCCTTCTGCGCGCCGCCCTGATGGGCGAGGGCGGCGAGTTCGCCTTCGTCCTCTATTCCACCGCCTTCGCCGCCGGCCTGTTCGACGCCCGCACCGCCGCCATCCTCTCGGCCGTGGTCATCCTGTCCATGGCCCTGACCCCGCTCCGCGTCATGCTGGCCGACCGGCTGCGCCCGAACGAGGCCCTGTCGCCCGACGACGCCGAAGGCGTAGACCGCGCCGACAACCTGCGCGAACGCGTGCTGATCATTGGCTTCGGCCGCTTCGCCCAGGTCGTGTCCCAGCCCCTGCTGGCCCGAGATGTCGACGTCTCGATCATCGACATGGATGTCGAGATGATCCAGGCCGCCGGCAATTTCGGGTTCAAGGTCTTCTATGGCGATGGCTCGCGCCTGGATGTGTTGCGCGCTTCCGGAGCGGAGGGTGCCGAGACCATCCTCGTCTGCGTCGACAAGCCGGAGGTCGCCGACCGCATCGTCGAACTGGTCAAGGCCGAATTCCCCCTGACCAAGCTGTTCGTCCGCGCCTTCGACCGCGGCCACTCCATGCGTCTGGTCGAGGCCGGGGTGGAGTATCAGCTGCGCGAGACCTTCGAGAGCGCCCTGGTCTTCGGCCATCAGGTGCTGATCGACCTCGGCTTCTCCGACGAGGAGGCGCGCGAAACCATCGAGGACGTCCGCCGCCGCGACGAGGAGCGGTTCACCCTCCAGCTCTCCGGCGGGCTCCAGGCCGGACGCTCCCTGATGCGCGGCAACATCGCCACGCCCCAGCCCGCCCCCTACGTCAAACCCCGCCGCGAGGGCCAGGCGCTCAACGAGGAGGCAGCCGAGGTGCTGGAGGACGAGGACGAGCGCGAAAGGGCCGAGGCCTGACAGTCGCGTCCGCGCCCGCTTTGGTGTAGAGCCCGCGCCCGATGAACCGCCGTCTCTCGATCGCGCCCATGATGGACTGGACCGACCGGCACTGCCGGGCGTTCCATCGCGCCCTGACGGCCGAGGCCCTGCTCTATACCGAGATGGTGACCGCTCCGGCGGTGCTGCACGGCGACCAGCAGCGTTTGCTGGGCTTCGACGCCGTCGAACATCCCGTGGCCCTGCAGCTGGGCGGCTCGGACCCGGCCCAGCTGGCCGAGGCCGCGCGGATCGGCGAGGCCTTTGGCTATGACGAGATCAATCTGAACGTCGGCTGCCCCTCCGACCGGGTCCAGTCGGGCCGGTTCGGTGCCTGCCTGATGCGCGAGCCCGGACTGGTCGCCGACTGTATGGCCGCGATCAAGGAAGCGGTCTCCGTGCCCGCCACCGTCAAATGCCGCATCGGCGTCGACGACCAGGACCCGCAGGTCTCGCTGTTCGCCACCGTCGACGCCTGCGCTGCCGTCGGGATTGAGGACTTTATCGTCCACGCCCGCATGGCCTGGTTGAAGGGCCTGTCGCCGAAAGAGAACCGCGACGTGCCGCCCCTCGACTACGCGCTGGTGCGGCGTCTGAAGCGCGAGCGGCCCCATCTTTCGATCTCGATCAACGGCGGCATCACCTCGCTGGACGAGGCCGAGGCCCATCTCGACGTCAGCGACGGGGTGTCGCTGGACGGCGTCATGATGGGCCGGGCCGCCTATCATGAGCCGGCCATACTCGGTCAGGCCGACCGCCGCCTCTATGGGGCCGCGACGCCGGACGTGGACGCCTATGCGGCCATCGATCGCTACCGCCCCTATCTGGCCGCGCGGCTGGAGGAGGGCGTGCTTCTGCCGGCCATGACCCGGCACATGCTTGGCCTGATGCACGGCCGCCCCGGCGCCCGGGCTTTCCGCCGCATCCTGACGGTCGAGTCCATCCCGGCCGGCGCGGGTCTGGACGTGGTCGACCGGGCCGTGGACGCCGTCCGCGAGGCCGAGGCGCGGCTGGAACAGCGCGGCGAGGCGGCCTGATCCCGGCTTTCGCGCCCCTCTAGGCCGTCCCTGGCTCGCGCCGGTCGCGTATCCGCCATGCCAGCCGGAACACCACGACCGCGACCACGATCATCACAATCGGGATCAGGATCGGCACCAGGAAGGCCACGATCACGGTCAGGAAGGCCAGCACGTCCTCGACCAGGGAGACCAACGGATTGCCCAGCCCGCCCGTGGTCGCCGTCGATCCGACCCTCACCCCGGTCTGGGCCGCGTTGAAGGCCAGGGCCGCCGGGGCACCGACGATCAGGCCGGCGATGGCCGCCGTCGACGGGTCGACGTTCCAGAACACGCTGCCCGCCGCCACCGCGCCTGCGATCGGCCGGGTCACATAGCCGATGGCGTTCAGTCCGTGGTCGATGGCCGGCACCTTGTCGCCCGCGAACTCCGCCACGGTCGCCGTCGCCAGCGCCGCGATGGCCGGCCATGAGACCAGCCAGTCCATCTGGTCGATCAGCCGCACGCCGAACATTTCGAACTTCGCCGCCAGGGCCAGCATCAGCAGCGGCAGGAAGGTGCGCAGCCCGGTCGCCGAGGCCAGGCCGAGCCCCAGCAAGGCCGGCAGCACCCAGGTCTGCATCGGCCCCGCGGCGGCGCTGAGGGAGGACAGGTCGAGGTCGGGCATGGGGCGGCTCCGCGTCGTTCCTCACACAATGCGCGGGAACGGCTGTACGCTCCATCGGCTTTGCCCAGTCGCCGTCAGACGAGGCTAACGCGGCTTGGTCGGTCCCTTGCCGTCCGTCGCGGGCCAGATCTGGTCGGAGGCCTGTTCACAGGTGCGGATGAACCGATCCAGCTGCGCCCGGATGTTGACCAGCGGAACGCCGCCGGTCAGGTCGACCTCGCGGTGGAGGACCAGATCCTCCCCGTCCGCCATGTCCGCCACGAAGGCGAGGATCATCTCGCGCTCCAGCGCCAGCGCGCGGGTCGTGTCATCCACCTCGAACAGGGCGTTGAAGCCCAGCCGTTTGCACCGCTGGTTCGTGCCCTGCCCGTTGCAGTCCGTCCCGATGAGCAGCATGTGCAGCCAGCCGTCGAACGTCGCATAGATGTGCAGTTCGCCGTCGGCTCCCACCGTCACCTCGGTGACGGTACCATGCTCGGCGGTGATCAATTCCCGCGCTGATCGTTCGCCCCAGTCGACCCAGGCCTGCGCCTGGGCGACGCCTGGCACAGCCAGCAACACAATAGCCGCCGCAGCGGCCCTCAACAGACTGTACATGACGCAAACCCCCAGGGGGGCAGTCCACCACAACGCAAGGCTGAACGCCAGCACGGGCCTTTGGTCAGGTCTGGATGTCGTCAAACTCCGGATGCCGCTTCAGCCAGGCGACGGCGTAGCTGCAGCGCGGTGCCAGCGTCAGGCCCTCGGCCCGCGCATGCTCGGCGAGCGCCTGCATGAACCGGCCCGCCGCGCCCGTGCCGCGCAGGGCCGGGTCGGCCTCGACGTGCAGGATCACGCGTGTGTTCCCCTGCACCGCATAGTCTGCGAAGACGGTGCGCAACTGACCCTCGGGATCAGAGAACCCCTGTTCGAACCGCTGGTCGGTCATTACGTCGCGAAGATCGGTCATGGGAGGCCTCGGCCGTGTCGGATAGCGGACACCCAGCCAACTCGGCAGTCCGCGAACCTGTTCCCCGAAAACCGGTGAAAGTCGGCCTTTGTCAGCAATCCCGACGCACTCAGGGGGCCCGGTCGCCGAGCAGGTTGAACAGGCCGATGAGGCTCTTGATCGTGAACCAGACCGTCAGGAACAGCAGGCTGAGCCCCAGCAGCAAGGCGACAGGGATCAGGACCAGGCCCATGGCCGGTACGGCGAAGAAGGCGACGGTGCAGACCCCGATGCCGATCCACAGCAGGATGGTCCACCAGAACACGGACCAGAACAGGCCGATCTGGGCGTCGATATGGGCGCGTGACAGGCCATCCGAACCGCCGCGGCCCGCATAGGCGACGATCAGGCCGACGATGACCAGCAGGTTCGCGCTGGGCAGGGACAGGATGTACAGGCCCCAGGCGATCAGCGCCGCCGGCCGGCCTTCGGATTCATGGCCCGGTGCGAAGCGGGGTTCCGGCGGTCGGTCGGGCGTGGCGTCGGCCATGGGGTGTCTCCGTCAGATCCACCAGCCGCGCGGATCAGCGATTTCGCGGCCGGACTTCAGGGTCCAAACGCCTCTGGCCCCGCGAAGAACCATCCAGATCGCCAGACCGAACAGAATCGGCACGCCCAGCGCAAACGGCGCGGCCAGCAGGATCACCCCCGCCACCGCCGCCACCGCCGCGGCCCACAGGGTCCGGCGCTGATAGATGAAGTGTGACGCCGAGAGATCGTCCTCCGGCCCGGGCCGTCCGGTGACGGCGAACAGGCCGATCGCGGCCGACACGCCCATGGTCGGCACGGCGAACAGGATCAGGGCGTAGACGGCGTACAGGCCCAGACCGCCGCCCGGCAGGGCGGCCCCCTCGTCGCGTCGGTGCCGGCGGGTCGTGAACTCGCGCGAGGTTGCGAAGACCGAACCGGCCTCGACCGGCGCCGACTCCGGCGGGAGGGGCTCGTCCTCGACCAGGTCTTCCTCAGGCTCCGGTTCCGGCTCGGGTTCGGGCTCAGGTTCCGGCACGGGTTCCGGTTCAGGCTCAACGCGCAGACGGCCCAGCAGCGACGCCGGGGTGGCGAAACCGATCAGGTCGTCGTCATGGTCGTTCCCATGGTCATCCAGGGGGGCGTCCGTGGGGGGAAGATCGCCGGGTTCGGCCATCGGATATCCTTCAGTCCGGTCCAAGTAATGACCGCGCCTCGCGTCCGGCGCAACCGCCGAGGGCGAGCGATCAGCGCGCCAGCACCACCTCGCAGCCGGCGGCCGCGGCGGCCTCCAGCGCGCCGGGCTTTTCGATCCGCACGGTGCAGCGCCGCACCCGCACGTCATCGAGGCAGGCC
The DNA here is from genome assembly GCA_030285985.1 of Aquidulcibacter paucihalophilus. Taxonomy (NCBI): domain Bacteria; kingdom Pseudomonadati; phylum Pseudomonadota; class Alphaproteobacteria; order Caulobacterales; family Caulobacteraceae; genus Aquidulcibacter; species Aquidulcibacter paucihalophilus. The sequence continues at coordinate 2,770,409 of CP127384.1, read as the reverse complement.
GCGGCCAGTCTTTCGGCAAAGGTCTCGACCAGTCCGACATGCCCCTCGTCGACAATGGCGCGGGCCGCCTGGGCCACGGTCTCATAGTTGATGGTGTCGGCCAGCCGCTCGACCGGCGCGGGCGCCAGCGCCAGCGTCACGTCGATGATCAGCGGCTGCAGCCGTCCCTGCTCGTGGTCGTGCACGCCGATGCCCGCCTCGACCCGCAGGCCGCGCACGAACACGGTCAGGCCCTCGCGACGGGGGCTGTCGCCAGAGACCGGGGCGGCGGGGAAGGGCAGGGGGGAAACGGTCACGGCCTACTCCACAATGTCCGGGGTCTGCCACGCCAGGTGCTGGCCCCCGTCGACGGCAATCATCTGGCCAGTCACCTGGCCGGCATCCACCAGCCAGAGCACGGCCTGGGCCACGGCCTCCGGGCTGCCGGCGCGTTGCAGCGGCGTGGCCCGGGCCTCGGCCTCGAACTCGCCCGCGGCCTGATGCACCGACGGCAGGGTCGGTCCGGGCCCGACGCCATTGACCCGGATACGCGGTGCCAGGGCCTGCGCCATGGTCCGGGTCGCGACCCAAAGGGCGGATTTGGACAGGCCGTAGGAGAAGAAGCGCGGATCGGGCTTCAGCACCCGCTGATCCAGAATATTGATGATGGCCGAGCCGTCCGGTGCCTGGGCCGCGAAGGCCTGGGCCAGCATCACCGGCGCGCGCAGATTGACGTCCATATGCGACGACCAGCTCTCGCCGGTCAGGCTATCCAGCCGGTCATCGGCGAAGACCGAGGCGTTGTTGACCAGCACCGAAACGGGGCCGAGCGCCTCGACGGCCCGGCCGATCAGGGCCCCGGTCGCGTCCGCGTCCGCGAGGTCGGCTGACAGGCAGACGGCACGCCGGCCCATGGCGCGAATCTCATCAGCCAGCCGCGCGGCGTCCTCGCCCGAATCGCGATGGTGGATCGCCAGGTCGAACCCGGCGGCGGCCAGCTCAAGACAGATCGCCCGGCCGATGCGCTTCGCCCCGCCGGTGACCAGGGCGGCGCGCCGCCGTTCACCGGAGCGGGCGAGGGCCTCAGTCAACCCGGCCGAACTCGACGAAATTGATCAGGGCGAGAACGGCGACGAAGCCGAGGATGATGTAGAGGGCCAGCATGGAAACGCTCCTTTAGCGCGCCCGCAATAAAGCCCCGCGCCCTGCTGTTCAAGAACGCATGACGGCCTATCGTCGCCCCATGACGACGTGGCGCACCCGGATCGAGCCCTTCACCCGCCCCCTGTTCTTCGCCTGGTCGCGGATCAGCCAGGGGATGACCCTGGGCGTGCGCGGCGTGGCGGTGGATGGCGAGGGCCGCGTGCTGCTGGTCAAACACACCTATCTGCACGGCTGGTGGCTGCCCGGCGGCGGCGTCGAGCGCGGCCAGACCTGTGAGGATGCCCTCATCCGCGAGCTGCGCGAGGAGGCCGGCCTCATCGTCGAGGGCCGCCCGGTCCTGATCAGCGTCCATGCCAACGAACGCTTCTTCCGCGGCGACCATGTCCTCGTCTACCGCATCGACCGCTTCTCGATGACCGATCGCACCAGCCAAGGCGAGATAGCGGACATCGGCTGGTTCGACCCGGCGGCGCTGCCGGACGATACACACCGCGCGACGCGGGACCGGCTGGGGGAGATTTTCGGCGGTGCGTACATCGCGACAAGCTGGTAGCCAGACCCGATGAACCCCAACCTCTTCGCCATGATCGCCGTCGTCCTCGCGGGCGGCGCGACCGCCCTCCAGGCGCCGACCAACGCCAAGATGATGGGTGCCGTCGGCTCGCCGGTGAACGCCGCCTTTGTCTCCTTCGCCATCGGCACGGCGGCGCTGGGCATCCTCGCCATGATCCTGCAGGCCAAGCCCGACGTGGCGGCGGCGCGGGGGCTGCCCTGGTATGCCTGGATCGGCGGCCTCTATGGCGCGATCTTCGTGGTGGCCGCGGCCTGGGGCGTGCCCCGTCTCGGCGTGGCCCTGACCATCACCCTGATGGTCGCCGGCCAGCTGCTGGTCGGCCTCATCCTCGACCATTTCGGAGCCTTCGGCGCGCCGCAGCATCCGATCAGCCTCGGCCGCATCGCCGGCATCGCGCTGGTTCTGGCCGGCGTCCTTATGGTCCGTCGCTTCTAGGCCTATATCGGTCCCGATGACCGAGGCCCCGATTCCTGAAAGCGAGACCGAAGCCGGTGCCCTGAAGGCCGCCGACCTGATCCGCGACGAGGCGCGCCGGGCCCCGGACAAGCCGGGCGTCTACCGCATGTATGGCGAGGACGGGACCTGCCTCTATGTCGGCAAGGCGAAGTCGATCAAGAAGCGCATCCTCCAGTATGCGCAGGGCCGGTTCCACACCCAGCGCATCGGCCTGATGGTGTCCCTGACCCGCTCGATGGAGCTGGTCATCACCGCCTCCGAGACCGAGGCCCTGCTGCTCGAATCCAGCTTCATCAAACAGCTGAAGCCCCGGTTCAACGTCGTGCTCCGCGACGACAAGTCGTTCGCCGAACTGATGATCCGCAAGGACCATCGCGCGCCGCAGGTCCGCAAGCACCGCGGGGCCCACACCACGCCCGGCGACTATTTCGGCCCCTTCGCCTCGACCTGGGCGGTGAACCGGACCCTGAACACCCTGCAGAAGGCCTTCCTGCTGCGCTCCTGTTCGGACAGCGTCTACGAGACCCGCACCCGGCCGTGCATGCTGCATCAGATCAAGCGCTGCTCGGCCCCCTGCACCGGCCTGATCTCGCTCGAGGACTACGCCGGCCTGGTCGACGAGGCCTCGGCCTTCCTGAAGGGCAAGTCGCGCGCCGTGATCGCCCGCCTGTCCGACGAGATGAGCGCCGCCGCCGAGGCCATGGACTATGAACAGGCCGCCCGCGTGCGCGACCGCATTCGCGCCCTGTCGGCCATCTCGATGGAGAATTCCGTCAGCGCCGACGGCGTCGCCGAGGCCGACGTCTTCGCCCTGTTCAGCGAGGGCGGACAGGCCTGCGTCCAAGTCTTCTTCTATCGCGGCGGCCAGAACTGGGGCGGCCGGGCCTATTTCCCGCGCGTCGACCGGGCGGACACCGATCCCGAAATCCTCGCCGCCTTCCTTGGCCAGTTCTACGAGGACAAGCCGATCCCGCGCCTGATCCTGTCCAACGTCCGGCCGCATGAGCTGGAGCTGCTGGAGGAGGCCTTCTCGATGAAGGCCGCGAATGAATCGAAGAGAGGCAAGGTCGAGATCGCCCGCCCGATGCGCGGCGACAAGCTGGGCCTCGTCGACCACGCCCTGACTAACGCCCGCGAGGCACTGGGCCGTAAGATGGCGGAAGGGTCTGCGCAGGGCAAAATCCTCGACGAGGTCTGCGAGGCCTTCGGTCTCGACAGTCGGCCCGAGCGGATCGAGATCTACGACAATGCCCACATCCAGGGGACCAATGCCGTTGGCGGCATGGTCGTGGCCGGGCCCGAGGGCTTCCAGAAGTCGCAGTACCGGAAGTTCAACATCCGCGGCGAGGACCTGACCCCCGGCGACGACTACGGCATGATGCGCGAGGTCATGCGCCGCCGCTTCGGCCGTCTGGTGAAGGACGAGGACGCGGGGGAAGAGGTGGTCCGCCCCGACCTGCTGCTGATCGACGGCGGCGCGGGCCAGCTGGCCGAGGTGCTGGCTGTTCTCGCCGACCTGGGTCTGGACGACATCCTGGCGGTCGGCGTGGCCAAGGGCCCGGACCGCGACGCCGGCAAGGAGCATTTCTTCATGCCGGGCAAGCCGCCCTTCATGATGCCGCTGAAGTCGCCGGCCCTCTACTACATCCAGCGCCTGCGCGACGAGGCGCACCGTTTCGCCAACGGCGCCCACCGCACCCGCCGCTCAATGGACATCAAGAAGAACCCGCTCGACGAGATCGAGGGCGTCGGTCCTGGCCGCAAGAAGGCCCTGCTCCACGCCTTCGGCTCGGCCAAGGGCGTCGGCCGCGCCGCGGTGGTCGATCTGGTCAAGGTCGAGGGGATCAACCAGCCGCTGGCGGAGCGGATTTACGGCTTCTTCCACCCGGAGGGGCGGGGTTAGGGTAGGGGCTCGGGAAGGGAGGCCGCATGACCGGGTTTGCTGAGGGCGTCGTCCATGTCGCCGGCGACGACCTTCGATCCGCCATCCAGTCCGACCCGGACGTCCTTGCGCTGTGGCAGGGGCTGACGCCGCTGGGCCGCAATGAATTCATCTGCTGGGTCGAGGACGCCAAACAGCCCGCGACCCGCCAGCGCCGCATCCAGCGGACGATCGAGGAAATGCAGGAAGGCAAGAAGCGCCCCTGCTGCTGGGCGGGCTGCATCCACCGCACCGACAAGGCACCCGGCCGCTGGCAACAGGCGGTTCTGGTCGATGGGACACCGCGCAGGCGCTAGCCACGGCCCGGCTGCCCTTGCGGCCCAATGTTACTCTCCCCCCGCTTGAACGTATTGCCTATACCGACCCCATGACCGACGAATCCCGCGACGCCCTGCTCTCCGGCTACCGCCGTTTCCGTGAGGACCACTGGCCCGCCGCCAAGGCCGAATACGAGGCGCTGGCCTCGAAAGGCCAGAAGCCGCACACCCTCGTGGTGGCCTGTTCCGACAGTCGCGCCGACCCCGCGCTTATCTTCGATACCGCGCCCGGCCAGCTGTTCGTGGTCCGCAACGTCGCCAACCTGGTGCCGCCCTATGAGCCCGACGGCCAGCTGCACGGGGTGTCCGCGGCGCTGGAGTTCGGGGTCAAGGTGCTGGGCGTCTCACGCATCATGGTGATGGGCCACGCCCACTGCGGCGGGGTCAACGCCATGCGCTATGGCGCCCCCGACAACTGCCAGGACTTCGTCGCCCCCTGGGTCGCCCAGGGCGCGCCGGTGGTGCGCCGCGTCTGCGAGGCCTGCCAGCCGGAGGAAGCAGAGCGGGCGGCCGAGGAGGCGGTGGTCCGGCTGTCGCTGGAGAATCTGCGCACCTTCCCGTGGATCGCCGAGCGCGAGGCGGCGGGCACCCTGGCGCTCAGCGGCGTGCATTTCGGCATCGCCGACGGCGTCCTGCGCTCCCTGCGCGATGACACCTTCGTCTCGCTCACAGACTAGAGGCCGGTCCGAAGTCTCGCTTCATGGAGCGAAGCGTGGCAGATCGCGTTTGAGGTATCGGAGCGCCCCATGACACCCAATCCCCACGCCAACCCCATCCCGAACATCCTGACCGGCCTGCGGCTGATCGCCGGGGTGATCATGTTCCTGATCCTGGCGGGGGCGGCACCGCAGGGCATTCCCTTCATGTCCGACTATCTGAGCCCGGATGACCAGTTCCGCTTCGGGCGCACGGCCTTCGTGATCTTCGTGGTCGCGGCCTCGACCGACTGGGTCGACGGCTTCCTGGCCCGGCGCTGGCACTCGACGACCCGCTGGGGTGCCATCCTCGATCCGATCGCCGACAAGGTTCTGATCACCGGCGCCATCCTCGGCGTCCTGGCCTGGGGCGCCCTGCCGCAGATCGCCATTCCCTGCGGCCTGATCCTGTTCCGCGAGTTCGCCGTCTCTGCCCTGCGCGAGACCGTCGCCGGCAAGGTCAAACTGCCGGTCACCCTGCTGGCCAAGTGGAAGACCGTCCTGCAGATGGTCGCCCTGGGTGCCCTGCAACTGGTCCTGCTGTGGGACGGCTTCGGCCTGCCGCTCGAATGGCAGCCGCATTTCCAGACCTTCGCCTACGTCCTGATCTGGATCGCCGCCATCGTCACCGTCTGGACCGGCTGGCAGTATTTCGCCAAGGCGCAGCAGAAGATGAGCCAGATCTAGGGGCTCCGGAAGCAGGCGCGCGCCCTGTCCCGGCCGGCGCGGCTGGGAGGTGATTGGTGGCTGGTGATTGGTGACTGCGCTCGACTGGCGGCGGAAAGGCGGCGCTGCTCGCGCTATCGCACCGGTGGCGGCCAGCCACCAATCACCAACCACCAATCACCGGCCCGCGTCACCGAACCCCCAGCTCCGCCACCAGCCCGTCCATCCCGTACACATCCCGCAGCGCCGTCGTCACCGCGCCCGTGGTCACGATCACCGAGCGGTTGACGTTGCGGTCATAGCCATAGGCGTTGCGCTGGGTCAGGACGGTGGAGTCGAAATTGGCGCCCAGGATCTCGCCGGCGGCATTGACGACGGGCGAGCCCGACGATCCGCCGATGGTGTCCGAGGACAGGGTCATGTTCATCACCGTGTCGCCGTCGATCCGCTCGCGGGCAGCCAGCAGCCGCGGCGCAACGTCGAAGGGCGGGGCGCCGGTCGCCCGGTCCCACAGGCCGTCGAAGGTGGTGAAGGGGCCCCAGCGCTGGCCCGGCACGTCCGAACCCTCGATCTTGCCATAGGTCAGCCGCAGCGTGCCGGTCGCATCCGGATAGACGCTGTCGCCATAGGCCTGGAAGCGCAGGGTCGACAGGCGTTCCGAGGCGCGGTCGGTCGGGGCCTGGACCTTCTCCTCCCACTCCGAGCGGATGGCGCGCGTCTCGTCCTGGATCGACAGCAGATACTGGATCAGCGGGTCCTGCGAGGCCTCGACGGCGGCGAGGCCGCCTTCCCACAGGGCGCGGCGCACGGCCGGATCGGCCAGGGTCGTGCCCTCGATCAGGCGGGCCGACAGCTGCTCGGGCGACTCGCGGCCCAGCAGACCGCGCACGCGGGGATCGTCGACGGTCAGCCATTCCCGAGTCTTGGACAGCCACCATTCCATCCGCACCTGCTCGAGGCCCGGATAGACCGGCCGCTCGGCGAACAGGCCGGACTGGACGCCGGACAGACGGCTGTCGGCGTATTCCGGCAGGCGTTCGGCTGACGGTTTCGCCCGCTCCTGCGCTCCGCGCACCAGCGTCCGGGCCCAGCTGAACAGCTGCGACCCGCCGGCGACCGGCGTGGTCCCCATGCCCGTGCCGCCTTCCAGCAGGGCCATGGCGGGATAGAGGTCGCGCACGATCGGCTGGGCGGCGCTCAGCGTCGTCCAGGGATTGGCGTCGCCGGCCCCGGCTTCGGCGCGGGCGCGGAAGTTGGTTTCCTGTTCGGCCTTCATGGCCATGAAGCCGGGATCGGTCAGGGCCCGCATCCGGCCGAGGCCGCGCTTGTAGGTGTTCTCGAGCCCGACGATCGGATCCATCGCCTCGAAGGCGCGGGTCTCGCTCTCCGCGGCATAGCGGATCAGTCGCCCGCGCAGTTCACTGGCCAGCAGCTGGTCCATCGGCAGGACCACGTCGCGGATGGTGAACAGCTGGTCCTGGGTCAGCAGGCGTTGCGTCGCGCCGGGGCTGCCGGTGACGAACACCGGCGTGCCCTCGACCGGCTGCGAGGCGTTCCACACGAAATGGGTCGGCGTCGCTGCCGGCGCATCGTTCTCATACAGGCGGATGAAGGCCGCATCGATGGCGAAGCGGGGGAAGCTGAAATTGTCGAGATCGCCGCCGAAGGTCGCCGCCCGGTCCTCGGGCGCGAAGGCCAGCCGGACGTCGCTGTATTTCTTGTAGGTGTAGAGTTTGAACTGGCCGCCGCGGTACAGGCTCACGACCTGACAGCGTCTGGTCGCATCGCCGCCGCAGGCTTCCTGCTCTATCCGGCCCGCCTCGGCGTCGCGCGCCCGGGTGAAGGCCTGGCCTTCCAGCCCCGCGCCGGCCGCATGCATCCGCCCCGTCACGTCCGTGATGTCGGTCAGGATTTCCGCCGTCCCGCCCGGGCATTTGCGCTCTTCCTCGCGGGTGCGCGGCGTGAAGCCGGTCTCGGCGTAGTTGACCGCCTGGGTCGACAGATTGGCCACGCAGGTGGCGACGCAGTGGTTGTTGGTCATCACCAGCCCCTCGGCCGAGACGACGCCCGCCGAACAGCCGCCGAACTTGACCGAACTCAGCCGCACCCGGTCCAGCCAGGCCTGGTCGATGTTGGTCCCCAGGGTGGCGTTGGCGCGGGCGATGGGGAAGTTGTCGAACGTCCACATCCCTTCCTCGGCGCGCGCGGCGGAGCCGGCGGCGAGGGTCAGCAGGGCGGCGGCGAGGGCGGGGGTGAGGCGCATGTTCTTGTCTCCTCCCCATCGCCCGCGATGGGGAGGGGGACCACGAAGTGGTGGAGGGGTCGACGCTCGCGCGCTGACCCCTCCGGTTGGCTCAGATTTTTACGCTAGCTCACGAAGGGCAGATGGGGAACCAGCCCCTCCACCGCCGTGCCGGCGGTCCCCCTCCCCATTGGCTTCGCCAACAGGGAGGAGACTGCTTACCGAACCCCCAGCTCTTCCAGCAGGTGCGGGCTCGGGTAGATGTTGCGCAGGGCTTCCGTGATGGCCGCCGTCGACACCGACACCGTCCGGTTCAGGGTGCCGTCATAGCCATAGGCCCCGCCCAGCGAGTGGATGTTGCCGTCGAAGGCCGCGCCGATGACTTCGCCGGCGGCGTTGATCACGGGCGAACCCGAGTTGCCGCCGATGATGTCGTTGGTCGAGGAGAAGTCATAGACGGTGTCCATGTTCACCCGGCTACGGTTGTCGATGAAGGCCTGGGCCGCGTTGAACGGCTCGGCGCCCGTCGCCCGCTCGTACAGGCCGCCCATATAGGTGAAGGCCGGCACGGTGACGCCGCGATAGCTCCAGCCCTCGACCCGGCCGTACGACAGGCGCAGCGAGAAGGTGGCGTCCGGATACTGGTTGGTGCCGTAGACCGCAAACCGGGCCTGGGCGACCTTTTCGGCGGCGCGGGCGGTCGGGGCGTTGACCTCGGCGGCCCAGCGCGCGCCGATCGCCGAGGCGGCGGCGTCATTGGCGATGATGAAGGCCAGCAGCGGATCGGCGGCCGCCATCTCTTCCGTGGTCATCGCCGCGGCCTGGGCGCGGAAGGCGGCGTCGCCCATCCGGGTCGTCGAGATCAGCCGGTCGGCCAGGGCTTCCGGGCTTTCACGGCCCAGCAGCGTCTTCACCTCCGGATGGTCAACCGTCAGATATTCGCGGGTCTTGGACAGCCAGTAGCGGAGGCGGATTTCCTCCATCTCCATCGAGATCGGCGTCTCGGCGCCCACGGCGGCGGCCATCCGGGCGCGCTGCGCCTCGGTCATCGCCGTATTCTTGGACGCGCGCACCAGGGCCCGCGCCATCTGGTACAGGGTCGAGCCGCCGCCCGCCGACTGTTCCAGCTGGCGGAAGGGCAGGTAGAGTTCCCGCGCCGTCCCCTGAATCTGCTCCAGATCGCTCCACGGATCGCCGATGCGGGCGACGAGGGCCGGATCGGCCGCCACGCCCGCGCGCAGCTCGGTCTCGGCGTCGCGCCGGGCACCGAGGAACGCCGGATCGAGCAGCGCCTGATGCTGGCCGTACTGGGCCTTGAAGCCGTTCTCGAGGCCGAAGATCGGGTCGAAGGAGGTGCGCTTGGCCTCGTCGCCGGTCAGCGAATACTCCAGCAGGCGGCCGCGCAGTTCCGAGCTCTGGATCAGGGTCAGCGGGAGCTGCTGATCGCGCAGACGCTCCAGCTGGCTCATGGTCAGCAGGCGCGAGGTCGAGCCGGGGTTGCCGGCCACGAAGACCGGGTCGCCCTCGGCCGGAGCGTTCGGGTTCCAGCGCAGGAAGCCCGGGCTTTCGACCGGACGGCCGTCCTCATAGGCGCGCAGGAAGCCGGCATCGAGGGCGTAGCGCGGGAAGTTGAAATTGTCGGGGTCCCCACCGAAGAAGGCGGCCTGGTTCTCGGGGGCGAACACCAGCCGCACGTCGTCATAGCGGCGGAATTTGTACATCGCGTAGCGACCGCCGCGGTAGAAGCTGATCACCTGACAGTTGAACTTGGGATCGCCGGCGCAGGCCTCGGTCTGGATGGCGTTGGTCTCGGCGGTGCGGGCGGCGTTGAAGGCGGCGCCTTCCAGGCCGGCACCGGCGGCCAGCACCCGGTCTGTCACATCGACGATGTCGACCAGCACTTCAGCGGTCTGGCCGGGGCAACGCTTTTCCTCTTCGCGGTTGGCGGTCAGGAAGCCGTTCTTTACATAGTCCTGCTCGGGCGAGGACAGCTCCTGGGCGCAGCCGACGACGCAGTGCCAGTTGGTCAGGATCAGGCCCTGATCCGACACGAACGAGGCCGAGCAGCCCTGGATACGGACAGCGGCGTTGCGGACCCGGTCCAGCCACGCCTGGTCGATCCGGGTGCCGTATTTGTCGTTCACCGTCTGGATGGGGAAGTTGTCGAACGTCCACATGCCTTCGTCGGCGCGGGCTGTGGAGGGCGTGGCCATCAGGGCCAGCACGCCGGCGACGGCGGCGATGGAGGCGGTTGCCGACACGGCGGAGCGGAGCGAACGAAGCAGCATTCTGCGAAATCTCCCAGGAGCCGGCGGACGTCGCCGGGCGTTGCAATCTGCATAGACACGATGAACGAAGTCCGTCCATCGCGCCACGGCGGGGCGCGCGCAAGGGTAACCGTGATCGCCTTACCCCGATTTAACTTGGCCCCGCTGCCTTGCATCGTCAGATAGCGGTCAACGTCAGGGGTTCAGCCGTTTCCATGTCGCTTGCACTTTCAACTCTCCTGTTTGAGTGGCGCCGCTATATGGCGGCCGTCATGGCGCTCGCCCTGTCGGGCCTGCTGGTCCTCGCCATGACCGGCGTCTTCATCGGCATCGGCAAGGGCTTCACCGCCACCATCGAGCGCTCCAGCGCCGACATCATCATCATGCAGCCCGGGGCCACCAGCCTGATGGGCGGGCCCTCGGGCGTGCCGCGCCGGTTCATTCCGCTGGCCTATCGCAACCCGCAGGTGATCGAGGTCCAGCCGCTGGACGGCGCCGGTGGCTCCTTCCAGTCGGTCAAGAACGTCGACCCGACCATGTCGCAGGCCGAGCGCGCCCGGCAGCGCGCGCCGAAACAGGAATTCGTCCAGGCCAGCATCATCGACACCACGCCCGGCGCGGTGACCATTCCGACCGACTATTCCCAGGAACTGGTCGACGCCCTGCGCCAGCCCTACACGATCGCCATCGACGAGACGGCCGTGACGAAGCTGGGCGTCAGGCTCGGGGACAGGGCGCTGTACAATGGCCAGACCGTCACCGTGGTCGGCATCACGCGCGGCTATCCCAACATGATGCAGGCCAACATCGTGATGTCGCGCGATACGCTGCGCATGCTCGGCCAGGCCGACACCGGCCCGCGCGTCGGACCGCTGATGGTCAAGCTGCGCGACCCGGCCCAGGCCGACCGCGTCGCCGCCCAGCTGAATGCCCTCGGCGACGGACAGTGGAAGGCCTGGACCCGTCAGGAACTGGCCGACGCCAACGCCGGTGCCATGTTCGAGGAAGGCATCCTCGTCATCATTATCGGCGGCTGCGTGGTGCTGGGCACCATCATCGGCGTGGCCATCACCTGGCAGACCCTGCGCGGCGCCATCATGGCCAACATCAAGGAGTTCGCCTCGCTGCGGGCCCTCGGCGTCGGCATGGGCTCGCTCAACCGCATCGTCATGGAGCTCAGCTTCTGGGTCGGCCTGGTCGGCGTCGCCGCCGCCATCGGCCTGACCCTGCTGGTCCAGATGTTCGCCATGGCCAACGCCGTCATCATCGCCCTGCCGCCGGTCCTGTTGATCGTCGTCGGCGGCGGGCTTGTCCTCATCGCTGTGGTGTCCGGCGCGCTGTCGCTCGGCATCCTCAAGAACAGCCAACCTGCGGATCTGCTGCGATGACCGCTCACACCAAGGCGCACGGAAAGCACGGCGACTTCGCCATCGAGGCCAAGGGCCTGGTCAAGCGGTTCAAGTCCGGCAAGGCCTTCATCGAGGTGCTCAAGGGCGTGGACTTCGACGCCCGCCACGGCGACCTGACCATGGTCATGGGCCCGTCCGGCTCGGGCAAGTCGACCCTCATCGCCGCCCTGTCGGGCCTGCTGCGGCCGGAAGAGGGCCGGGTCGACACCCTCGACGTCGATGATCTGTGGAAGCTGTCCTCGGGCAAGATCGACAAATTCCGTCTCGACCACTGCGGATTCATCTTCCAGGGCTTCAACCTCTTCCCCGCCCTGACCGCCCTGCAGCAGGTCGAGGTGGTGTTGAAGTTCCAGGGCCTGTCCAAGGCCGATGCCCGTCGTCAGGCGGCCGCCACCCTGGAGGAAGTCGGGCTTGGCAAGCGCCTCAACCAGCGGCCCTCGGCCCTGTCCGGCGGTGAGAAGCAACGTGTCGCCATCGCCCGCTGCCTGGCCAAGAACCCTCAGATCCTCTTCGCCGACGAACCGACCTCCGCCCTCGACGGCGAGAACGGCCAGATCGTCATCCGGCTGCTGCGTCGCGCCGCCACCGAACACGGCGCCGCGGTCATCTGCGTGACCCACGATCCTCGCCTCGAGGAATGGGCCGACCGCGTCATCAAGATCGAAGACGGCATCATCATCTCCGACGAACGCCGCACCCCCAATCCCGACGCCACGCTGGCGTCGCACTGAACCGCCTCAGGAATTTCGACATGCCCGCCTTCCTCAAGAACAAATGGCTCTGGATCGGCATCGTGCTGATCGTCGTCATCGTCGTCGGCTTCTCCTTCATGCAGAAGGCCGGCAAGGCGAAGAAGGCCGAGGAGGAGAAGGCCGCGGCCACGCAGGTCGAGAGCCCCTATGCGGCCATCGCCAACGGCAAGGTCGATGTCGAGGGCGGCATCATCCAGATCGCGGCCCGCCGCGGCGGCGTCGTCCGTGAGGTGCTGGTGCAGGAAGGTGACCGCGTCGTCGCCGGCCAGATCCTCGCCCGTCAGGAAGACGACGAGCCCCGTCTGGCCCTGCAGAGCGCCAATGCCGACGTCGCCCAGGCCGAAAGCCAGCTGCGCCTGATCCAGGTCGACATCCGCACCGCCCAGCGCGAGCACGACCGCCTCGCCCGGCTGGTGGATTCCAACTTCGTCGCCGCCTCGCGCATGGACCAGGCCCGCGACGCCATCGCCCAGGCCCAGGCCCGGCTCGGCTCGCAGCAGGCGGCGGTGCAGACCGCCCGCGCCCGCCGCGACCAGGCCGCCTACAATGTCGAGCTGACCGTGATCCGCGCGCCCCAGGCGGGCCGCATCGTGCGCCGCTACGCCAACCCCGGTGCCGGTGCCTCGACCCTGAACGTGTCCAACATGTTCGACCTCGAGCCCGACGCCCCGCGCATCGCCCGCGCCGAGATCGTCGAGAGCGACATCCCCAACATCAGCGCCGGCCAGTCCGTCGAGATCACCCCCGAGGGCGATCCGTCCAAGGTCTATGTCGGCACAGTCCTGCGCCGCGCCGCCGTCTTCGGTGCCCGCAAACTGGCCTCTGACGATCCCTCGCAACGCTCGGACGAGCGCGTCGTGGAAGTCGTCGTCAGCGCCGGCGACGCCCCGCTCCTGATCGGCCAGCGCGTTCTGGTGAAATTCATGAAGCCCGGCGAAACCGCCGGTGCCCCCCGCGCCGTCACCCCCGGCGTCGCCGCCGACCGCTCGATGCAGGCCCCGGCGCAGGCGGGGTAAAGAAGGGGTGATTGGTGGTTGGTGATTGGTGATTGCGGAAGGGCGTCGCTGTCAGGTCCGCATTCCGGGCGTCAACCAACCACCAATCACCAACCACCAATCACCTCGCGGCCTCAGCGACCGGTGAAGCTCGCCCCCCGCTTCTCCAGCGCCGCCGTCACGCCTTCCAGATGGTCGTCCGTCAGATGCGCCAGCGCCTGCATCGCGGCGGTCATTTCGAGGATCTGGTCGAAGGTCGCGTCGCGGCCCTGGCGCAGCAGGGCCTTGGTCATGCGCAGGGCCTGGGGCGCGCGGGAGGCGACGTCCGTCGCGATCTCCATGGCCTCGTCCATCAGCCGCTCCGGCGCGACCACCCGGCTGACCAGCCCCCAGTCCATCGCCGTCCTGGCGTCCAGCACCCGGGCGGTGAACAGCATCTCGGCGGCGCGCGCATAGCCGATGTTGCGCGGCATCAGCCAGGCCCCGCCGTCGCCGGGCAGTATGCCCAGCTTCAGGAACGGCACGCCGAAGCTGGCCGTGTCCGAGGCGATGCGGATGTCCGCCAGTCCGGCGATGTCGCAGCCCAGTCCCATGGCCGGACCGTTCACCGCCGCGATCAACGGCACCTCCAGCCCGTACAGTGACCGCACGATCCGGTGTACCACGCGGCGATAGCCTTCGCGGATCTCGGCCCCCGAGCCGGCGAACAGGTCGCGCCGGTCCTTCATCGCCTTCAGGTCGCCGCCCGCCGAGAACGCCCGCCCCGCCCCGGTCAGGATCACGCAGCGCACGCCCTGGTCCGCATTGACCGCCTCGCACGCCGCCGCAAAGGCCTCGCCGTCCTCGAGGTCGGGCAGGGCGTTGAGCCGGTCGGGCCGGTCCAGGGTCCAGAGTTCGATATGGTTGTGGCGGTCTCGGCGGATCAGGGTCATCCACCCGATGTGCCGCACGCGCGGCCCGGCCGCAATGTCGGCCGGGGTCTCGGGTCCCTAGGGCTTGCCCGACAGCGACCACCAGACCCGCAGGCCGGCGGTATCGGCCGCATCCCCGGCGGGGGCCTCGATCGCCGCCCCGGTCGTGCCGAGGCTTTCGAAGCGGCGCACCACGGCGGCAGCCGTCAGCAGGGCCTCGTCTTCATCGATGAAACAGCGGCGCTCGCCGGCGGGGCCGTCGTCACGCATCAGTGTCGGAGCCGTCGCCGCTGGCGTCGGGGCGACCAACGAAAAGTCCACGCCGCGGTCCGCTGACCAGCCGGTGCGCCACGGCCGCATCAGCGTCGTGGCGACGAGCGTCGCCTTCAGCCTGAACATGATGCGGAACCCCTCACGCAACTATCCTGACACAGGTCTCGGGATCGCGCGACTGACCAACCCTGACGGTGGAATTGCAAAGCCCCGGACCTTGCGGACCGGGGCTGGGGTCGTCTGCGATGCGGCGCGACCTAGTCGCGCTTGCCGAGCTTGATCGGCACGAAGTTGGACGGGTGGCTGACCACACGGTCGCCGGCCCCATAGCCGTTCTTCGTATTCACCAGCATCCCGCCCCACAGGGCGAAGGACATCATGGCGTGCTGCAGATTGCGGTCTCTGTCTTTCATCTGGCGTCTCCTTTCGAGTGATGGATGAAAAGAGACACGTCGTGCTTTTCGGGGATCTCACCGTCATAGTCGTTTCGCGTCAGCCTCCATCTAACCCCGCGACGTAAAAAATGCAATCAGTTTTAATCCGCTGCCGGACCATATTTCGCATTCATGTCATCTACTGTCGCTGAAAATCCACAGGGCCCGCCACGCAGCATCGCGACCCCCTGCGTGAAGGTCTGCGTCGTCGACGGCGCCACCAGCCTTTGCCTGGGCTGCTGGCGCACCCTGTCCGAGATCGCCGGGTGGAGCGGTTTCACCGATGCGGAGCGGGCGACGATCCTGGCGGAACTGCCCGCGCGCGAAGCGCGCGCGGGGTGATTGGTGGTTGGTGATTGGTGACTGGATGGGGCGGCCGCCGGCGCCGGCTTACCCACCACCGGGACAGGATCCAGCCGCCACCAATC